>JAASSS010000009.1 GCA_021767745.1 Pseudomonadota bacterium | reverse complement strand
GGGCTCCAGGCGGGCGAGCTTGCGGCGCAGGTTCTTCACATGGCTGTCGACGGTGCGGTCGGTCACCACGCGATGGTCGGTATAGAGCCGGTCGAGCAGTTGCTCGCGAGAGAGCACCCGCCCGGGATGTGCCGCCAGTGCGGCGAGCAGGCGGAATTCCACCGGCGTCAGCGGCACCGGCCGGCCATTGACGGTGGCGCGGTAGGCCGCCTCGTCGATCTGCAGGATCGACGGCTCGCCCGCCGGCTCGGCCGGCGCCGGCGCCTGGACCCGCCGCAGGATGCCGCGCACCCGCGCCACCACCTCGCGCGGGCTGAACGGCTTGCAGATGTAGTCGTCGGCGCCCAGCTCCAGGCCGAGCAGGCGATCGATCTCCTCGACGCGGGCCGTGATCATCACGATCGGCACCTCCGAGAAGCGTCGAATCTCCCGGCACAGGTCCAGCCCGTCCGCACCCGGCAGCATCAGGTCGAGCAGGATCAGCGCGTAGCCGCCGGCCTGCACCCGGGCGAGCACTTCGGTGCCCTCGTGCAGCACCTGCGGCTGATAGCCGGCGGCCCGCAGATAGTCGGCCAGGAGCGAGGCGAGCTTGGGCTCGTCCTCGACGATCAGGATGCGCTCATCGCCCATGCGACTATTCTAGCCGGCTCCGCCCGCCGGCAGCCGCACCTGCATCCACACGCCGCCGAGCGCCGAGGGCGCTGCGCTGATCTGGCCGCCATGCGCCTGCACGATGTTGCGGCAGATCGCCAGGCCCAGCCCCGTGCCGCCGCGGCGCCGGCTGCGCGAGGCGTCCAGGCGGAACAGGCGCTCGAAGATCCGCTCGCTGTGTTCGGCCGGCACGCCGGGGGCGGAATCCTCCACGTCCACGATCATCTCCCCCTCGGCCAGCCGACCCTGCAGGCGCACCCGCCCGCCCGGATCGGTGTAGTCGGTGCTGTTCTGCAGCAGGTTGATGAACAGCTGGCGCAGCCGCCCCGGATCGCCCCACACCGGCATGGGTTCGTCGGGCAGGAACACCTCCAGCGTCAGCTCGCGCGCCGCCAGCTGCTCCCGGTATAGCGTCAGCACATCGCGCAACAGCGCGCCGAGGTCCATGCGCTGCTTCTGGTAGCTGAGCGCGCCCACATCGGAGAGCGACAGCTCGTAGAGATCGTCCACCAGCTGGCCGAGCGCAATCACCTCACTCTGCAGCGACCCCAGTGCCGCGGGCGTGAGCGGCCGGATGCCATCCTGCAGGGATTCGAGCTCCCCCCGCAGTACCGCCAGCGGGGTGCGCAGCTCGTGGGAGATATCGGCCATGAATTCCCGTCGCAGCCGCTCGTTGCGCTCCAGGGTCTGCGCCAGCGAATTGAAGCTGGTGGCCAGTTGGCCGAGCTCGTCGCGCGACTGCACGGGCAGGCGGATGCGGAAGTCGCCGGCGGCCAGCCGGCGCGTGCCGCGTGCCAGGCGCTGCACCGGCGAGAGGAACATGCGCGCCAGCATCAGCGCCACCAGGCCCGCGAGCAGGACTGAGAGCAGGCCGATCACCCAGGTGGCCTGGCGCTGGCTGTCCTGGAACTGCAGGTCCACCGCGTTGGACAGCCGGTCGGAAGGCGAGACCGCCAGCCAGCCGGCCTGCTGGCCGTTCAGCAGGATCGGCTGCATGCGCGCGTTCGGTGCCGGCTGCGGGTTGCCGGCCACCAGCTGCAGCTGCGCATCGAGCAGGCTCAGGCGCAGCGCCAGCTCGATCGTCTCGCCCGGGGCGGGCACGGACTGCTCATCGGTCGGATTGAGCATGCGATAGCGCGTGTAGCGCACCAGCAGCGTGCGCCAGCGCCGCTGGTCGCGACGCAGCCAGTTCCAGTCCCCGCGCCGGGCGTAGCTGGCCGCGAGCACCTCGGTCAGCTCCTCCAGTTGGGCGGCCTCGCTCTCGTTGACGTAGACGAGAAAGCCGCGCTCGAAGCTGACGCTGCTGGCCCAGGTCAGGCCCACCACCACCAGCACGCTCGTCGCCAGCACCGCCAGGAAGAGTTTGATGGTGATGCCGATGCGCGGCCGGCGCCGGCGCAACGCGGCCAGCGCCCGCCGCATGCGTCCCGGACCGCCCGCTGCGGTCTCGTTCAGCGCGTCAGGTAATCGGCCAGCAGCAGTGTGAAGAGGATCAGCAGCCAAAGTCCGCCCAGTCCCGCTGCGGCGCGGACCAGGCCGCTCTCGGCCCGCAGCTGCATGAAGAAGATCGCCACCAGTAGCGTCTTGATTATAGCGATGCCGAAGTTGACCACGGGCGTGAAGGCTCCCAGCGGCACGTAATGCGCGCCCCAGGTGATCAGCAGCAGCGCCTGCAGCAGCAGGAAGATGGCCGACAGCAGCCAGAGCTGGCGGTCGTGCCGCAGCGGCGTGGTGGTGCCGGGCGACGTCATACCAGGTACAGCGCCGGGTAGACGAACAGCCAGACGATATCGACGAAGTGCCAGTACAGCCCGGCCATCTCCACCTGTCGCGCCTGCCGGTCGGGCGTGCGCCAGCGCCAGACCAGCACGAATATCACCGCCATCATCACCACGGCGACCGTCAGATGCAGGGCGTGCAGGCCGGTCATCGTGTAGTAGAGGTTGAAGAACATCTGCCCGGGCGGCGGGCCGTCGTAGCGGAACTCGAGCCCCGGCAGTGGCATGAGTCCCTCGCGGAACTCCAGCGTGTATTCCAGCGCCTTGATCGCCAGGAAGGCGCAGCCGAGTGCGATGGTGGCGCCGAGCAGGACCAGCGTCGCCCGGCGCCGGCCCTGCTGCACCAGATGATGCGCCAGCGCCACGGTCAGACTGCTGGTGAGCAGCACCGCGGTGTTGAGCGTGCCGAGCCCGACCTTCATGTGCGCCGCCGCCGCGGCGAAGGTCTCCGGGTGCAGGACGCGATAGCCGAGATAGCCGGCGAAGATGCCGCCGAACAGCAGCGCCTCGGTCGCCAGGAACAGCCACATTCCGAGCTGGTCCGCCTCGCGCTGCTGGGCGGCGGTCTCGAACTGCGTCTGGATCGTGACCCCGGCCTGCGGGCTCATGCCGGCTCCGCGTCGTTACGATAGCCGTAGGGCGGCCCGGTCACCACCGGCGTCTGGTGGAAGTTGTGCTTGATCGGCGGCGTGTCGGCGGCGGTCCATTCCAGACCCAGCGCCCCCCAGGGATTGTCGACCCGCCGACCCCAGCGCAGCGAGGCCGGCAGGTAGATCGCCGGCAGCAGGTAGCCGACCGCCAGCAGGACCGCACCGGCGCTGGAGGCCACGTGCAGCAGCTGGAACGCCTCCGGATAGCTGTGGTAGCGCCGGGGCATGCCGGCGATACCGAGCAGGTACTGCGGGAAAAAGGTCAGGTTGAAGCCGATGAACAGCGTGATCGCGGCGATCACCGCCCAGATCTCCGAATACATCCGCCCGGTCATCTTCGGCCACCAGAACTGCAGCCCGCCGAAGTAGGCGGTGACCATGCCCCCGACCATGATGTAGTGGAAGTGCGCGGTGACGAAGTAGGTATCGTGCAGGTGCACATCGAGCGCCAGCGTCGCCAGGAACAGGCCGGTCAACCCCCCGAGGGTGAACAGGCCGACGAAGGAGAGCGCATAGAGCATCGGCCCGGTCAGATGGATGCGGCCCTGGTAGAGCGTCGCCGTCCAGTTGAACACCTTGATCGCCGAGGGCACCGCCACCAGGAAGCTGAACAGCGAGAATACCGCGCCGGCGTAGAGCGATTGGCCGGAGACGAACATGTGGTGGCCCCACACCAGGAAGCCGAACAGCGCGATGCCCAGCGAGGCCAGCGCCACCGCCCTGTAGCCGAACAGCGGCCGGCGCGCGAAGCAGGGGATGATCTCGCTGACCACGCCCATGCCCGGCAGAATCATGATGTAGACCGCCGGGTGCGAGTAGAACCAGAACAGGTGCTGGAACAGCAGCGGGTCGCCGCCGAGGGCCGGATCGAAGATGCCGATGCCGAACACGCGCTCGAGCACGATCAGCAACAGCGAGATCGACAGCACCGGCGTGGCCAGCACCATGATCAGGCTCGTCGCGTAGAGCGTCCAGACCATGATCGGCAGCCGGAACCAGGTCAGGCCCGGGGCCCGCAGCTTGTGCACCGTGACCATGAAGTTCAGCCCGGTCAGGATCGAGCTGAAGCCGACGACGAAGACGCCGGTCGCCGCCATCACCACGGCGGTGTTGGAGAACATCGAGCTGTAGGGCGTGTAGAACGTCCAGCCGGTGTCCACGCCGCCGGCGAGGGTGGCGGTCAGCGTGAACAGCCCGCCCAGCGTGTAGATGTACCAGGACAGCAGGTTCAGCCGCGGAAAGGCCACATCGCGCGCGCCGATCATCAGGGGCAGCAGGAAGTTGCCCAGGGTCGTCGGAATCGACGGCACCAGGAAGAACCAGACCATGATGATGCCGTGCAGCGAGAACAGCTTGTTATAGGTGTCGGAATCGACCAGATCGCCCGCCGGCGTGATCAGCTCCAGGCGGATCAGCAGTGCGGCCAGCGAGCCGATGAAGAAGAAGAACGTGATGCTGGCCAGATACAGCCAGGCGATGCGCTTGTGGTCGGTCGTCAGCAGCCAGGAGCGCAGCGAGGTCGACTCGTTCAGGTAGTTCCGGCCCGCGGCGGCGGCGCGGGTGTCGAGCCGGCGGCCGAGCGGCGGCGATGCGGTCGTGCTCATGGGGCGACTTCCTCCGGTGCCGGCCCGGCAGCGGGGCCGGTTGGCGCGCCAAGCGATTGCAGATAGGCGATCAGGTGCAGCAGTTCCGCCTCGTCCACCTGCCCGGCGTAACTCGGCATCACCGGCGCGAAGCCGGCGACGACGTGCTTGCGGGGCAGCAGGATCGAATCCCGCAGGTAGGCCTCGTCCGCGAGCACGAAGCGGCCATCGGCCAGCGGCACCCGGCGCCCGTACACGCCGGCCAGCGAGGGCGCGGCCACCGGCCCGTCGCCCGCATGGCAGCCACTGCAGCCGAGCGAACGGAACAGCACCGCGCCGGCGGCGGCAGGTGTTGCCGCGGCATCCTGGCGACTCAGCCAGTCCGCATATGCCGCCTCCTCCAGCACCACGACGCGCCCACGCATGCGGGAGTGATCGGTGCCGCAGTATTCGGCGCAGAACAGGGAGTAGATCCCCGGACGGGTGGCATTGAAGCCGAGCGTGGTGTACCGGCCGGGCAGCACGTCGCGTTTCACACGCAGGGCGGGCACGAAGAAGCTGTGGATCACATCCTGGGAGGTCAGCCGCAGCTGCACATCCACGCCCGCCGGGACGTGCAGCTCATTGATCTCGCGGGCCCCGTTCGGATGCTCGGCCTTCCACATCCACTGCTTGCCGATCACGTTGATGGTCAGTGCCGGTGCCTGGGTCGGCTCGAAGGCGGCCAGATACAGCGCCAGACCGCCAGCGAAGAAGCCCAGGAAGATGATCAGCGTCGGCAGCGTCCAGGCCGCCTCCACCCACCAATGGCGGGCCCGCAGTCGGTCATATCCGCGGGGGCCGCCGCCGCGGGCACGGAACCGCACCGCCTGGACCACGATCAGCACGGTGATCAGCAGCAGCACCGCGCCGCAGATCACGGTCAGGATCGCCAGCAGGCCGTCGTAGCGCGCCGCCAGCTCCGAAGCCTGCGGCGGCACGATCACATGCTCGATCGGCGCATCCCGCAGGAAGGACGAGGCCGCGGTCATGACTGGCTCCGGCCGTGGCGGCGTTCACGCCACAGCCAGCCGAGCAGGGCCGTGCCCAGCAGCGCCAGCGTGGCTACGCCGGCCAGTCGCAACAGGGTGAGGATCTGCAGCGTGTATTGGCCGCTGGCGGGATCGAAGCCGAAGCAGCGCACCAGCGCCTGATCCAGCAATCCGCCGACCTCGCCGCGCCCGGCCTCCACCAGTGCCAGGCGCAGGTCGCGTGGCGTCACCGTGAGCGCCGGCAGGTAACGGCTGATCACGCCCTGCGCAGTCAGGACCAGCAGCACCGCCGGATGGGCGTACTGGCCGCTGGCCGCATCGCGCGCGTAGCCGATGCCGGCACTCGCCATCAGCCGTTCCGTGGTGGCGGCATCGGCGTGCAGCTGCGCCGCCGGCGGCGGGCCGGGCAGCGGCGCCGGGGCCAGCATGGCGGAGCCGTGCGCTTCCTCGGGCGCCACCGTCAGCAGCAGCACGCGGTAGTCGGTCGGCGGTAGGTCAAGTGCCGGCAGCGTCTGTGCCAGCCGCTCGAGCGTGAGCGGACACAGGTTGGGGCATTCGTAGTACACCGGCGCCAGCACCGCCGGCCGCTCATCGAGCCAGGCGCCGAGCGGACGGCGGGTGCCGTCGGCGGCGATCAGCTCGGCATCGAGCGGCAGCTGTGTCCCCGGCTGCTGCACCACCTCGGCCTGCTGCAGCGTCTCGTATTGGGGGCCGGCGAGCCGATCGTCGGCGCGCGCGAGTGGCACGAGCAACAGCACCAGCGCCGCCAGCCACAGGCCCTGCATGCCGGCGCTCGCGCCGCTGCGTCGGTTCATGGGGCCTCTCCTGCCCGACCCGCCCCGGCGGCGGATGCCGGGGCGGCTGGAACGTCCAGCGCGATGCCGCTGTCGGCGACAGCCGCCGGCGCCTGAACGAGCAGCAGCATGGCGAGCTCGATGGGAATGTGGGCGAGGCCCGCCTCGCGCTCGACCCAGCCGAAGCTGTCGAGTCGCCGGGCCGAGGCCTGGCGCAGCCGGGCGAGCTCGGCCGCCGGCGCGGCCTGCAGTTGCGGATCGGGCCAGTCGGCATCGGCGGTGGCGGCGAATGGTGCCGGCTGTGGCGTCCACGGGCCTTCCCGCAGGTGCCCGAACAGCGCCGCCAGTCCCCACAGCACCAGCCCGATCAGTACCAGCACGCCGGCCGCGCTGGCCGCTGCCACCCACCAGGGCACATCACGCCGCTCATAACCCCAGCCCAGGCGATGCTCAGCCATCGTCAGGTACCGCAGTCGCCGCGTGGCGGGCCAGGTGAGCGGCGGCGAGTCCACCGAGGACCAGCAGCGGCGCCGGTAGCAGGATCGTCACCAGCCCCGGTTCGGGCAGGCTCGGCACCATCAGCCAGTAGCTGTGCAGGAGGTGACCGACCAGCACGCAGGCGGCGATGCGCCGCAGCGGCCGGCGCCGCTGCTTGCGGCTCGGCGCGAGCAGGCCGAGGAAGGGCAGCAGGAAATAAGCCACGACCATCAGCGCCGCCAGCAGGCCGAGCGCCGGGCTCATCCGGTGCAGATACCAGCCGATCTCGTGCGGCAGGTTCGATGACCAGATGATGATGAACTGGCTGAAGTGCAGGAAGATCCACATCAATACCGCCGTCAGCAGCAGGTTCGCCAGATCCTGGCGCCCCTGCACCGGGGGACTGTCCGGCCGCCCCGGCAGTTCCGGCAGCATCAGCAGCACGGCAGCCAGGGCGGGTGCCACCGCGCCGGCACCGAAGATCAGCCCCAGTACGTCCGAATACCACGTCGGCTCCAGCGACATGATCCAGTCGAAGGCGAAGAACGTGATGCTCGGTACCCACAGCACCAGTGTCAGCGCCCCCAGCGCGGGCACCGGCGCCGCTGCCGTTCCGCGCCGCCGGTAGACCAGGGCGAGCAGCAGCCAGAGCAGCGCGAAGCCGACGGTGCGGGCGATGAAGAAAGGCGCGTTCAGATAAGGCTGCTTGCGCCGGACGACCTCGGGCAGCAGCGCCACCGGCTGTGCCCAGTCGAACACTTGCGCCAGGTCGAACAGCGCCGGCACCAGCCCCAGCAGGGCGATCGGCAGCAGGCCGAGCAGCGCCAGCAGTGCCGGCCGGGCGAGCTCCCCCCAATGCCCGCCGGTCAGCTGGAAGCAGCCCAGCGCCGCCAGCGCGCCCAGCGCCGGCGCCAGCAATGTCACCGCGATCACGGCATAGGCCTGCAGCGTCGCCGCCGGCTCCCACAGCACCAGCAGCAGGCTGAGCGCCAGACCGGCGCCGGCGGTCCACAGCGCGAGCTGGCCCTCGCCGGTCTTTACCTGCGGTTTGGGTGCCGCGCTCACGGCGTGGTCTCCCCGTCGGCGGGCAGATGCAGCCGTTCGGCGGCCGGCAGCGCCGTTACCGGCGCCTGCTGGCTGAACTGCAGCGCGCGGATGTAGGCGGTGATCGCCCAGCGCTGCCCCGGGCGTACCCGGGCCGCATAGCTGTACATCACGCCGTAGCCGTGGGTGATCACGTCGTAGAAATGCGTATCCGGCGCCCGGCGCAGCCGGGGCAGATGCAGGCTGGGCGGGGCGGGAAAGCCGCGGCGTACGATCATGCCGTCGCCTGCGCCGGTGCTGCCGTGGCAGGGTGCGCAGTAGACCTCATAGGCCTCCCGTCCCTGGCTCAGCAGCGCGTGCTCGAGCGCTGGCCGCGGCGCACGCCAGTCGGCGGGCTGCGCATCGGTTGCCACCGTGCCCGGCACCGGCTCGCGCGCCGAGCGCCCGTTCCCGAAGTAGGGCGCGGCTTCGTAGGTCTCGTACCTCGGCTGATCGGCGAGGTCCGGCTGGCAGGCGCAGAGCAGGATCGCGAGCCCGCCGGCAGCCGCGAGCCGGTGCAGCGGCAGGCTCATGCCGGCACCTCGTGTATCTCGCTCGCCCCGTGCGCTTCGAGCCATGCGGGCGTCGCCTGCGGATCGAAGCGCACATCGGCGGCATCGAGGTAGAGGAAGTAGGCCTCGGTGCCGGTGGTGAACTGCGGCACGTTAAAGACCGGGTGATACAGCCGCGGCAGTCCGCCGCCGACGAGCAGGCCGACGAACGCCGTCAGCACGGCGCTCAGCAGCGCCATGTCGATACTGACGACGAGAAAGGCCGGCCAGCTGAACAGTGGCCGCCCGCCGATGTTGAACGGGTAAGCCCACACCGCCGACCAGACCTGCAGGGCGAAGAAACCGGCGGCGGCCAGCAGGGCGGCCAGCAGTGCAAGCCGCGGCGTCCGCGAGGCCGGGACGCCGAGCGCCGCCGGCAGGCCGGGCAGCGGCTCGGGCGCGTGGCCCTCCAGCACCCGATAGCCGGCTGCATGCGCTGCCCGCGCCGCTGCCAGCAGCGCCGGACCATCGTCGAAGCGGGCCAGCAGCCCGGCGCAGGATGGCTCGTCCATCGTCTCAGGCACGGGTCGAGCCGGCGGTGTGCTGCGGGTGCGCGCCGGCAGGCTCCGGACCATTGGCCGGCCCGGTCGCCTCGCGCATTTCATGAATCGACAGCGAAGGCATCAGCCGCACGAACAGTGCCAGCAGGAAGATGAACACGCCCAGCGAGCCGAACAGCAGCGCCCAGTCCGTCGCCGTCGGCCAGACCGTATCCCAGGCCGAGGGCAGGTAGTCCCGGTGGGTGCTGGTGATGACGATCACGTAGCGCTCCAGCCACATGCCGAGTTGTGCGCCCAGTGCCAGCAGGAACATCAGCGGCAGCGAGCGGCGCACGCCGCGCAGCCACAGCAGCTGCGGCAGCAGCACGTTGCAGGTGATCATGCCCCAGTACATCGGCGCGTAGGGGCCGGCCCAGCGGTCGGCGTAGACGCGCCAGTAATAGGCCTCGCCGGCGTACCAGCCGTTGAAGATTTCGCACAGGTAGGCGTAGCTGACCGCCAGCGAGAACAGCAGCATCAGCCGGCCCAGCCGGTCGATGTGCCCGCGCGTGATCAGCGCGTCCAGCCGCCGTGCCGTCCGCAGCACGATGGCGATCAGCACCACCATCGAGAAGCCCGAGTACAGGGCGCCGACGACGAAGTAGGGCGGAAAGATCGTGAAGTGATAGCCCGGCACGATCGACACCGACAGGTCCAGCGAGATCACGCCGGTGGCCGCCACCACGATCGGCGCCGCCAGTGCCGACAGCAGCAGCATCGTCTGCTGGTAGCGCTGCCACTGGCGCGCCGAGTTGCGCCAGCCCAGGGCCAGCAGCCCATAGCCGTAGCGCTGCCAGCGCCGGCGGGCCCGATCGCGCAGGATCGCCAGGTCCGGCAGCAGGCTCACGTACAGAAAGACCAGCGTGAAGATCAGATACAGCGCGATGGAGAAGAAGTCCCACACCAGTGGACTGCGCCACTGCGGCCACAGCCCCATCGTGTTCGGGTAGGGCAGCAGCCAGTAGGCGAACCAGGGCCGGCCGAGATGCACGATCGGGAACAGCCCGGCGAGCACGATCGCGAACAGGCCCATCGCCTCGGCGATGCGGCTGACGCTGATGCGCCAGTGTTGACGGGTCAGCAGCAGCACGCCGGAAATGAAGGTGCCGGCGTGGGCGATGCCGATCCACCAGATCGTGTTGACGATGGGAAAGGCCCACGCCACCGGGATGTTCATGCCCATCCAGCCGGGGCCCCAGCCGAAGATGGCGCCCAGTGCGAGCGCGAAGATCGCCGCCAGCACGCCGGCCAGCACCAACGTCAGCCACCACAGCGGCGAGGGCCGGCGCTCGAGCACATCCGCGCTCAGCCGCGCGGTGAGTGCCTGCGCCGGGTTGGCCGCCATCACAGCCCGCCCGGACGCGGCACGCCCGGCTCGCGCACCGCCGGCTTCCGCGTTCGTCCCAGCGCCCGCTCGAATTGCGGGTTCGGATTGCGTACTGCCGCCAGATAGGTGGTGCGCGGCCGCGCGTTGAGGCCGGCGAGCAGCGCGTAGTCCAGCGGCTGGCGTTTGCGCACGGCAACCGCGCTGGCCGGATCGGCCAGGTCGCCGAACACGATCGCCTCGGTGGGGCAGGCGCTCTGGCACGCCGTGCGTACGTCGCCGTCGACAAGCGCACGCCCGTCGCGGCCGGCGGCGATGCGCGCGCGGTTGATGCGCTGCACGCAGTAGGTGCACTTCTCCATGACGCCACGGACCCGCACCGACACGTCCGGATTGTGTGCCGGCGCGGGCGTGGCCAGCGGCTGCGCCGGCTCGGTGTAGTCGAACCAGTTGAAGCGCCGGACCTTGTACGGGCAGTTCTGCGAGCAGTAGCGCGTGCCGATGCAGCGGTTGTAGATCATCTCGTTCAGCCCCTCGTGCGAGTGCTGCGTGGCCTCCACCGGGCACACGTACTCGCAGTGGGCGTTCTCGCAGTGCATGCAGGGCACCGGCTGGAAGGCGGTGGCGGGTGCCGCCAGCGGGCCGCGGTAGTAGCGGTCGACGCGCAGCCAGTGCATCTCCCGGCCACGGCGGACCTCGCGCTCGCCGACCACCGGGATGTTGTTCTCCGCCTGGCAGGCGATCACACAGGCGTTGCAGCCGATGCAGGCCGTCAGATCGATGCTCATGGCCCAGGCGTGACCCGTGCCGCCCTCGCGTGGCGAGGGCTCCGGATACAGTGATGCCGAAGACGGTTCCGCTCGCGCTGCCTGCTGCGCCTGGCCGGCGAGTTCGGCCAGATCGACCTCGCGCACCGCCGGCTCACCGGCCATGCGGTGGTGCTGCTGGGTGCTCGCCAGTGGCGTGTGTCCGGCCTCGCGGTGCAGGCCAACCGTCCGCATGGCCGGCGAAGCGGTGGTGCGCAGCCGATAGGCGTCCACGCCGACGCCGGTGCCGATCTGGCCGCCGGCGCGTCGGCCGTAGCCGAGCGTCAGCGTCAGCACGCCGGCGGGCTGCCCCGGCAGCCGCCAGATCGGCGCGGTGAGCGCGTGCTCTCCGGCAGTCAGTGTCACGTGATCGCCGTCCGCCAGATCGAGCACTTCGGCATCGGCCGGCGCGATCATCACGGCGTTGTGCCACGTCAGCTTGGTCAGCGGGCGTGGCAGCTCCTGCAGCCAGGCATTGTTGGCGTAGCGGCCGTCCCAAATCGCCGGGTCCGGCCGCAGCAGCAGCGTGTAGGCCGCCGCGGCGGGCGCGGAGTCAGGCCCGGAGTCGGAGTCGGCGGCGGCCAGCGCGGCGCGCCAGTCGGCGTCCGGGCCGGCCTCGGCATCGCCGGCCGGACCGTCCGGCGCCGCCAGCACGCCTTCGCGCAAGGCCTCGAACCAGCGCGACTCGAACGGTTCGCCGAGGCGCTCGCGCCAGTGGGCCCGCAGCAGGCGGTAGGCCTGCGGATCCGCCTCGCCGGCCAGCAGGCCGAGTACCTCGAGCGCCGTGCGGCCGCCGAACAAGGGCGCGATGGTCGGCTGCTGCAGCGCGATCGTACCGTCGAAGGCGCGCGTGTCCCCCCAGGCCTCCAGCGGGTGTGCCTCGGGGACGTGCCAGGTCGCGAGCGCGGCCGTCTCGTCCAGATGCGGCCCCAGATGCACCAGGCGTCGGATCCGGCCGAGCGCCGGTGCCACGGGCAGGTCGGCCGGCGCCTGATGGACCGGATTGGCACCGAGGATCAGCAGCGTGTCGATCATGCCCGCCTCGGCATCGGCGACCAGCGCGGCAAGATCCGGCAGTGTCGGCAGGTCCGGTGGGTGGTAGCTCACGGTCCGCCCCGCCGCACCCAGTGCGGCATTGATGGCGTGGGCCAGCACCTGCACCTGCGCCGGCTGCTGCTCACCCGGCACCACCAGCGCGGCCGGCCCGGCCCGCCGCAGGTCCGCAACCAGCGCGGCGAAGGCCGCCGGCGGCAGCGGCAATGGGCCCGGCGGTGCCGCCGGCGCGGGGGCGACCTCGCCCGCCAGCGCGCCGGCCAGTGCGCGCGCCAGGCCGATCAACGCTGCCGGCGCGGCAGGCACGCAGTGATCGGCCTTCGCGCCGGTCAGCGTGGGCGTGCACTCGAACGCGTACAGCCGGGTCGGAGCCGGCCCGTCGGCCTGTTCGCGCCGGCGCTGCAGGTAGTCACGGCCGTAGCGCAGGTGGCCGGGCAGTGTGCCGAGAAAGTCGCCGTCCAGGCTGACGATCAGTTCCGCCCGCTCGAAGTGATAGCGCGGTTCGTGCGGCGTGCCGAAGGCGTCAGCCAGGGCGGCGCCCGGCGCCTGCGGGCGCCCGGCGTCGTGCCGGTACCAGCGCAGCTGCGGCTGCGCGTTGCGCAATGCCTCGATCGACGCCAGCACGCTGGGCGAGCGGGTGTCGCCGGTCAGGATGGCGAAGCCTTCGCCCTGCCCCGCCTGCAGTGCCGGGCGTGCCGCCAGCAACTCGCCGGCGAAGACCGCCCAGCTGGTCGGCGTGCCGCGCCGGCGCACGCTGCGCGAGCGGTCCGGATCGTACAGCGAGAGCAGCGCCGCCTGCGCATAGGTGTCGGTGGCGCCGCGGCTGCCCGGGTGCGCCGGGTTGCCCTCGACCTTCACCGGCCGGCCCTCCCGCGTCTCGACCAGCACCCCGATGCCCTCGCCGGCGTGTTCGAGGCTGCTGGCATAGTGACGGGGCATGCCGGGGAGCAGCGACTCGGGCATCTGCACGTAGGGCACGATGGCCTCTTGCGGTGCCTGTCCACAGGCCGTCACGCCGGCCAGTGCCAGGCTGGCGGCCATTAGCTTCAGCACCGCGCGACGGTCGATCGCCGGCGCCTGCCACAGCCCGGCCAGCCGTGGCCGTTCACGCTCCAGCCAGCGCTGGAACCGCGCGTCGCCGGCGGCCTCCTCCAGACAGCGCCAGTAGGCCGGACCCTCCGCCCGGGCCAACCGCTGGCGCAGCGCGTCGATGTCAAAGCCCTCGGCGGCGGCGCTCATCTGTGGCAGACCGAGCAGTCGGTGAGTCGTTCGAGTGCGATGCCACGCTCGGCGATCAGTGCCTCGCCGAGCGCCCGGCGATCCGCGTCGGCCTCCCAGCCCATGGCGAACACCGCCGCCGGCGGGCGCAGTCGTGGTGCCGGATCGCGATGGCAGTCAAGGCACCAGCCCATGCGCAACGCCTGCACCTGGTGCGTCAGCGGCATGCGGTCCACGCGGCCGTGACAGCTCTCGCAGCCGACGCCGGCGTGCACGTGTGCGCTGTGATCGAAGTAGACGTGATCGGGCAGGTCATGCACCCGCTGCCAACGCAGGGGCTCATGGCGACGCAGGCTCTCGCGGACCGGCGCCAGCATCGGCGCGTCGGTCCACAGCTGCGAGTGGCAGGTCATGCAGGTCTCCGTCGGTGGCAGGCCGGCGAAGGCCGACTCGCTCACCCCGTCGTGGCAGTAGCGGCAGTCCAGCCCCAGCCCGCCGACGTGATGTTGATGGCTGAACGGCGCCGGCTGCGCCCGATTGACGCCCACGCCGCTGCCCCAGGCCGACAGCCCCGCACCCACTGTCCCCAGCAACAGCGCCACCCCCAGCATCGCTCCGCCCAGCAGCAGCAGGCGGACGAGCTCGTTCGTGTGCCGCGGAAAGATCTGGGGCATGGCGTTCCCGGCAGCCGTCCAGTCGGCACGCGCACCGTCGGCAGGTCAGGTGCACGTGGTGGTTCTGCGTTAGGTGACCGCGTGGGGGTCGAGTTCCGCCGCCGCTCGCCTGTGCGTCGGCGGCGGGTTATGGTTTATTGCAACTGCACGGCCGGGCTCGCCGCGGCCCGGCGCCCCCGCCGGCCGCCCTGATCGGCCGGCGCGGCCCCCAACTCCTGCCAGGAGGCGCCCCGATGTGTGGAATCTGCGGCGAGTTCCGCTTCGACGATCATCCCCCCGATCTCGGCGGCATCGCCCGCATGGCCGGATCGCTGGCCTCGCGCGGGCCCGATGGCGAAGGTGCGTGGCGGCAGGGCCCGGTCGCCTTCGGTCACCGGCTGCTGAGCATCATGGATCTCGCGCCGCCGAGCCGGCAGCCGATGGTCGATGCCGAACTCGGCCTGGCGATCGTCTTCAACGGCGCGATCTACAACTTCCCCGAACTGCGCGAGGAGCTGATCGGGCTCGGCTATCGCTTCTTCTCCAAGGGCGATACCGAGGTGCTGCTGAAGGCCTATCACGCCTGGGGCGAGGACTTCGTGCAGCGGCTGAACGGCATGTTCGCCTTCGCCATCCACGAGCGCGACAGCGGCCGTATGCTGCTCGGCCGCGACCGGCTGGGCATCAAGCCGCTGTACTACTGCCCGTCGGTGCCGGGTCGGCCGGACAGCGGCCTGCGCTTCGCCTCCTCGCTGCCGGCGCTGCTGGCAGGCGGGCCGGTGGACACGAGCATCGATCCGGAGGCGCTGAACTTCTATCTGAGCTTCCATGCCGTGGTGCCGGCGCCGTGGACCATCCTCAAGGGCGTGCGCAAGCTGCCGCCTGCCACGCTGCTGCGGATCGAGCCGGACGGCACCCGCCGCGAGCGTCGCTACTGGAATCCCGGCTATGACACGCCGGCCGACGCGGCCGAGCGCACGCCCGAGGAGTGGGAGGCGCAGGTGCTGGAAGCGCTGCGTGCGGCCACGGCGCGGCGGCTGGTCGCCGAGGTGCCGGTCGGCGTGCTGCTCTCGGGCGGCCTGGACTCCAGCCTGCTGGTCGGCCTGCTGAGCGAGGCAGGCCAGCATGGGCTCAACACCTTCTCCGTCGGCTTCGAGAGCGTCGGCGATGTCCAGGGCGATGAGTTCAAGTACTCCGACATTATCGCCAGGCACTTCGAGACCGAGCATCACAAGCTGTTCGTGGATTCCGCCCAGCTGCTGCCGGCCCTGACCGACACCGTACAGGCGATGAGCGAGCCGATGGTCAGCCACGACGTGGTCGGCTTCTACCTGCTGAGCCGGGAAGTCTCGCGTCACGTGCGCGTGGTGCAGAGCGGGCAGGGCGCCGATGAAGTGTTCGGCGGTTATCACTGGTATCCGCCGCTGCTGGAGAGCACCGACCCGCTTGCCGACTACGCGCGGGTGTTCTTCGACCGCGACTATGCTGACTACTGCCGCCTGGTGAGCCCCGCCGTGCGGGCCGAGGACAAGGCGCGGGCGCTGGTCGCCGAGCACTTTGCCGCGCCCGGCGCCGGGCGCCCGATCGACAAGGCGCTGCGGTTGGATACGCAGGTCATGCTGGTCGACGACCCCGTCAAGCGCGTGGACAACATGACCATGGCCTGGGGCCTGGAAGCGCGCGTGCCGTTTCTCGATCACGAACTGGTCGAGCTGGCAGCGCAGGTGCCGGCGGAGCTGAAGATCTGCGACGGCGGCAAGGGCATCCTGAAACGCATCGGGCGCAGGATCATTCCGGCGGAGGTCATCGATCGGCCCAAGGGCTATTTCCCGGTGCCGGCACTCAAGCATCTGCGTGGCGACTATCTGGCGCTGGTGCGCGATGTGCTCGATGCGCAGGCGGCCCGGGAGCGCGGCCTGTTCCAGCGGCCGTATCTGGACACATTGTTTGCGGCGCCGGACGAGCACATCACCTCGCTCGGCGGCTCCAAGCTCTGGCAGGCCGCGCTGCTCGAGTTCTGGCTGCAGAGCCACGGCATCTAGCGCCGGTCATCGCGCCGACACAGGGCCAGCACCGCCGGGAGGCAGGATGAAACACGAAGACCAGGGCGTCGGGCACATCGGCAGCCGTTCGCAGCGCGTCGGCCAGCCCTGGGAGCGCAGCCGCCCACCGCTGCAGCTGCCGCAGCAAGACGTGGTGCTCGATTGCGGCTGGGGCAAGCTGGTTTTCGCCCACACCTTCCCGGACAACGAGCGGCTGGCGCGGACGATCGCCGACGAGGCCCCCGGCACGCGCAACATCGCCTTCTACGTGAAGGAGCCGCACGTGCTGCTCTCCAAGGCGCCGGCGGAGCTGTTCCTCGATCCGTCCCACACCTTCCGGCTGTGGTTCAGCAACTATCAGCCGGCCCGGCCGCGGCGGCGCGAGTACATCGTGCGCCAGGTGCGCAAGGAGACCGACGCGGCGGCGATCAACCGCATCTATAACCTGCGCCACATGGTGCCGGTGAATCCGGAATTCGTCTGGGCCCATCGCACCGACCCGCGGCTGGTCTACCTGGTGGCAGAGGACACGCGTACCGGCGAGATCATCGGCACCACCACGGGCGTCAACCATGCGGCCACCTTCGAAGATCCCGAAAAGGGCTCGAGCCTGTGGTGTCTGGCAATCTCCGCGGCCACGCCCTACAGCGGCGTTGGCCAGGCACTGGTGCGCCACCTGGCCGAGCATTTCCAGACGCAGGGCTGCAGCTTCATGGATCTGTCGGTACTGCACGACAACGCAGGAGCGATCGGGCTGTACGAGAAGCTCGGCTTCGAGCGGGTGCCGCTGTTCTGCGTCAAGCGCAAGAACCCGATCAACCAGCCGCTGTTCGTCACCCACGAGGAGGTCAAGGAGCTCAATCCCTACGCCGCCATCATCGTCAAGGAGGCGCAGCGGCGGGGGATCAACGTGCAGGTGATCGACGCAGAGGAAGGGTACTTCGCCCTGGAACTGGCCGGGCGCAAGGTGATCTGTCGCGAGTCGCTGAGCGAGCTGACCTCGGCGGTGGCGATGAGCCGGTGCCAGAACAAGCGTGTGACGCTGCGGGTGCTGCGCGAGGCCGGGCTCGCCGTGCCGGCGCAGACGCTGGCCGGCAAGCGGGAGGACAACGAGCGTTTCCTCGAGGAGTACGCGCCGCTGGTGGTCAAGCCGCTCAATGGCGAGCAGGGCGCCGGCATCAGCACCGACATCAACACCTACGAGGAGTTGGCCGCGGCCGTTCGCCACGCGCGCAAGCTCGGCGAACGGGTGCTGATGGAGGAGCAGGTGGAGGGCGACGACCTGCGGGTGATCGTCATCAAGTACGAGGTCGTGGCCGCCGCCGTGCGGCAGCCGCCCACGGTCACCGGCACGGGGCAGGAGACCGTCTCGCAGCTGATCCGCAAGCAGTCGCGCCGTCGCCAGGCCGCCACCGAGGGCGAGAGCCGCATCCCGCTCGACGAGGAAACCCGTCGCTGCGTCCGCCAGGCCGGCTACGAGATGGACGAGGTACTGCCGGCGGGGGAGAGCATCCGCGTGCGCCGTACCGCCAACCTGCACACCGGCGGTGTGCTGCGCGATGTGACCGACGAGCTGCACCCGGCGCTGCGCGAGGCGGCGGTGAAGGCGGCACGCGCGCTGGCGATTCCGGTGGTCGGCCTGGACTTTCTCGTGCCGGACGTCGCCGGGCCGGATCATGTCATCATCGAGGCCAACGAGCGCCCGGGCCTGGCCAATCACGAGCCGCAGCCGACGGCGCAGAAGTTCATCGATCTGCTGTTCCCGCAGACGGGGTACCGGGCGCACGACACCTATATCGGCAGTCCCGGCTCGCGTTAATATCGCGCGATTGCCGCGCCGACGGCGCCCTGCGGCTGCCGGAATCGCCGGTGGCGCGGTCCCCTTCTGCACCCGAGACAGGCCATGCGCTCACCCAAGATCGACACCGACTACCTTCGCGAGATGCTGCTGGGCGTGCTCGCCATTCCCAGCCCCACCGGCTTCACTGACCAGATCGTGCACTTCGTCGGCGAGGAGCTGGCGCGGCTCGGCATTCCGCTGGAGGTGACCCGTCGCGGCGCCATTCGCGCCAATCTGAAGGGTCGGGTGAAGAGCCCGGACCGGGCGATCGTCGTGCACCTGGACACCATCGGTGCGATCGCCACGGCCCGCAAGCCGAACGGGCGGTTGGCCGTCTCGCCGATCGGCACCTGGTCGGCGCGCTTCGCCGAGGGTGCCCGCTGCACCGTCTACACCGACGCGGGCGATGCGGTACGCGGCACGATCCTGCCGCTGAAGGCGTCGGGCCATGTCTTCAACGATGAGGTCGACACGCAGCCGGCGAGCTGGGACAACCTCGAGGTGCGCCTAGACGTTCCGCTGCACAACTATGACGACCTGGTGCGCTACGGCTTCCACATCGGCGATTTCGTCTGCATCGATCCGCAGCCGGAGATCAGCGAGAGCGGCTACATCAATTCCCGGCACCTGGACGACAAGGCCGGTGTCGCCGCCCTGCTGGCGGCGGCCAAGGCGCTGCGGGAGCTGGACGCCGAGCTGCCGGTGGACTGCCACCTGCTGTTCACGATCTCCGAGGAGGTCGGCAGCGGCGCCTCGGCGGTGCTGCACCAGGATGTCGCCGAGATGGTGTCGATCGACAATGCCACGCCGGCACCCGGGCAGAACTCCGCCGAAACCGGCGTGACCATCGCGATGAAGGATTCGGTCGGTCCGTTCGACTACCATCTCACGCGCAAGCTCATCAAGCTCTGCCAGGAATACAACATCCCCCATCAGCGGGACGTGTTCCGCTTCTATCGCTCCGATTCGGCCTCAGCGGTCGAAGCCGGCAACGACATCCGCACGACTCTGATCTGCTTCGGCGTCGATGCCTCGCACGGCTACGAGCGGACCCATCTGGACTCGCTGGAGAGCCTGGCGCGGCTGCTGGTGATGTACGCACAGAGCGAGCCGGTCTTCCAGAGCGACAGCGGCGATTTCCGCAAGCTGGAGGACTTCCCGCAGCAATTCGAGGAAGAGGGCTGAGGCGCCGGCCGGCGCTATAGCGTCGGCTGGTCGCGGCGCTGCGTGTGCTCGAAGCGTTCCTGACAGGGCAGACAGCGGCTGGCTTCCGGCTCGACCTGCAGGCGCTCGAAACGGATGGGCTCGCCGCAGTCATGACACAGCCCGTACTGGCCGCTGGCCATGTCCGCCAGCGCCCGCTCGACGCGGCCGAGCTCCCGGGTCTGACGGGCCAGGTGTTGCAGGTTCAGATCCGCCAGCATGTCCGCGACCGACGCATCGCCGGCATCGCGCACTTCGCCGGCCAGCGCCGAGAGGTTCTCGTCGTCGGTGTCGGCCAGATCCGCCGCGATCTCCTCGCGCAGTCGCACGCGACGGTCCATGAGCATGGCGGCGAGTTCGCCGCGTTGCGATTCGGTCAGTTCGGGCGTCATCGAGGATCTCCAGTCGATAGCATCACGGCCGCCTGCATGGACCCGCGTCGGCCGGGCGGTGTTCCCCAAGCCGCCGAACGACCTGCGGGCGCGTCGGTCCTATCCTTAATCCAGCAGCCTGCCTCGCCGCAGGCCCGATCAACCCACATCAACCCACGCGCAGGAGTCGTACATGAAGCATGTCGAGAGCCAGCCGCACAAGGCGCAGGAAAGCCCGAAGCCCGAGACGCAGGACAAGCAGCAGGATCGGGTGGACGAGGCAGTCGAGGAGTCCTTTCCCGCCAGTGATCCGCCGAGCTTCACGCCCGGTGGCGCCGGCGACGTGGAGCGCGACAAGCCCGAGGCCGACTGACCGGTCCGCAGCTCAGGCGCCCTGCCGGGCCAGTGCCTCCAGCAGGGCGCGCACCGCGATGGCTCGATGGCTCATGGCCGCCTTTTCGGCGGGGGGCAGCTGGGCCGCGGTGCAGTTCCGGTCCGGGAGCAGGAACACCGGGTCGTAGCCGAAGCCGGCCTCGCCGGCCGCCTTCGTCGCGATCTGCCCGGACCACTGGCCGCTGGCGATGATCGGGGTCGGGTCCTGCGCGTGCCGCAGGTAGACCAGCACACAGTGGAATCGCGCGCCGCGGGCGGCGGGGGGGCGGTCGCCAAGTTCAGCCAGCAGCCTGGCAATATTGGCGCCATCACCGGCTGACTCACCGGCATAGCGGGCCGAGCGTACGCCCGGCGCGCCGGCCAGGGCGTCCACTTCCAGGCCCGAGTCATCGGCGATGGCCGGTAGCCCGCTCGCCAGTGCCGCATGCCGGGCCTTCAGCAGGGCATTCTCCACGAACGTCGGTGCCGGTTCCGGGGGCGAACCGATGCCGAGTTCTGCCTGCGACACCAGTTCGAGGCCCAGGGGCGCCAGGGCCGTGCGCAGTTCGCGCAGCTTGCCGGCGTTGCCGCTGGCCAGCACGACCCGCCGCGTGGCCTCGCTCACGGCGCGTCCGCCAGCGCCGCCTGCTGGGCGATGTGCAGTTCGCGGATCCCCGCGTGCGCCAGCTCCAGCATGCGATCGAGTTCCTCGCGCCGGAAAGCGTGGCCCTCGGCGGTGCCCTGCAGCTCGATGAACGCGCCGGCGTCGTTCATCACCACGTTCATGTCGGTCTCGGCTTCCGAGTCCTCCGCGTAATCCAGATCCAGTACCGGTTCGCCGCGGAAGATGCCGACCGAGACGGCGGCGACCTGCCCATGCAGGGGCGAGCGCTTCAGCCGCCGGCGCCGCTGCAGATGGCGGGCCGCATCGGCCAGGGCGACATAGGCGCCGGAGATAGCGGCCGTACGTGTGCCGCCATCGGCCTGGATCACGTCGCAATCGAGCGTGATCGTGCGCTCGCCGAAGGCCTCCAGGTCGCACACCGCGCGCAGCGATCTGCCAATCAGGCGCTGGATCTCCTGCGTGCGTCCGCCCTGTTTGCCGCGCACGGCCTCGCGCCCCGAGCGGGAACCGGTGGCGCGCGGCAGCATGCCGTATTCCGCCGTCAGCCAGCCGCAGCCCTTGCCGCGCAGGAAGCCCGGGACGCCTTCCTCCACCGAGGCGGTGCAGATGACCCGCGTATCGCCGAAACACACGAGGACCGAGCCCTCCGCATGCCGCGTAAAATTGCGTGTGAAGCTGACGGGGCGCATCTGGCCGGCGGCTCTCCCGCTGGGTCGCATTTCGGTATCCTTGAGGTTTTGGCGGTCGGCAGCTGCTGCCGGGTGCGCGGGCAGTATACGTCCGCCGCCGGTGCCGCCGTCCGGTACAAGGTGAACCTGCGCATGCAAAGCATGACCGGCTATGGCCGTGCCCAGCGCCCGCTCGAATCGTTGGTGGTGCACTGCGAGCTGCGCACCGTCAATCACAGATTTCTGGAGCTCGCGCTGCGCCTGCCGGAGGATCTGCGCGAGTTGGAGCCGCAGATCCGCCAGCGGGCGAGTGCCGTGCTGCAGCGGGGCAAGCTCGACCTGCAGTACCGGCTCGAACGCGCCGCCGGTGACACGGCGGAGGCGCCGCTGGAGCTGGCGCCGACGGCGCTGGTGAGGCTGGCGGAGGCCATGGCGGCACTGGATTCCATCCGCACGCAGGCGCCGACCGCGCTGGACGTGCTGCGTTGGCCGGGTGTGTTGCGCCAGCGCCCGCTCGACGGCGAGGCGCTGGCCGCGGCCGCGCTGGCTGCGCTAGACGAGGCGCTCGGTGCGCTGCGGGAGCATCGCGAGCGGGAAGGCGCCCGGCTGCGCGAGCTGCTGGAGGCCCGGCTGGTAGACGTCGCCGGCCAGGTGCAGCTGCTGCGCGCCCGGCGCCCGCAGGTATTGCAGGCCCAGCGCGAGCGACTCACCGCGCGGCTGGCCGAGCTCGCGGTGGAGGCCGAGCCGGCGCGGCTCGAGCAGGAGCTGGTGCTGCTGGCGCAGCGGCTGGATATCGCGGAGGAGCTCGATCGTCTGGACAGCCACGTCACGGAGATGCGCCGCGCGCTGGCCGGCACCGCCCCGGTCGGGCGGCGGCTGGACTTTCTGTTGCAGGAGTTCAACCGGGAGGCGAACACCATCGCGTCGAAATCGCAGGATGCCGACAGCACCCGTGCCGCGGTGGAGCTGAAGGTGCTGATCGAGCAGATGCGCGAGCAGGTCCAGAATGTCCAGTAAGCCGCCCCTTTCCCAGGGGGACCTGTTCGTGATCTCGGCGCCCTCCGGCGCGGGCAAGACCAGTCTGGTCAAGGCGCTCGTGCAGGGACTGCCGCGGCTGTCGTTCTCCGTCTCGCACACCACGCGGGCGCCGCGTCCGGGCGAGCGCGACGGCAGCGACTATCACTTCGTCGAGCCGGATGCCTTCCAGGCACTGGTGGGTGAGGGCGCGTTTCTCGAGCACGCCCGCGTCTTCGATCACTCCTATGGCACGACGCGCCAGGCGGCGGACCGGCTGCTGGCTCAGGGGCAGGACGTGATCCTGGAGATCGATTGGCAGGGCGCGGCGCAGGTGCGCCGGGCGGCCGAGTGCGTCAGCATCTTCATCCTGCCGCCATCGCGGGCAGAGCTGCAGCGCCGGCTGCGGGCGCGACGGCAGGACGAGGAGGCGGTGATCGCCCGGCGGCTGCGTGATGCCGTGGCCGACATGCGTCACTGCGAGGAATTCGACTATCTGGTCATCAACGACGATTTCGACACGGCGCTGGCCGAGCTGCGGGCGATCGTGGTGGCCCGCCGCACCCGCCGCGAGCGTCAGCTGGTCGCGCATGCCGAGCTGCTGGCCGGCCTGCTGGGCTGAGGCGGCTTGGCCTGCCGCATGAAACGCTCTAGTCTCTATACGTTTCGCCGTCGCGTTGGCGGCATGATCCGATCGTGATCGGGAGAGAAGAAAACCTGTGGCTCGAGTTACCGTAGAAGACTGCCTGGACAACGTCGACAATCGCTTCCAGCTGGTGCTGCTGGGCGCCAAGCGTGCGCGGCAGCTGGCGCGCGGCGCCGAGGCGCACTTGGCGTGGGAGAACGACAAACCGACGGTCGTGGCCCTGCGCGAGATCGCCGAAGGTCACGTCGATGCCAGCCTGCTGGACGAGCCGATCGAGGATCCGCTGCAGATCTTCCTGGATGAGCCCGATGCCGCCGGCGAGGGTGAGGGCGAGGGCGGACAGGCCGCCACCGACGAGGCGCCGGCAGCCGATGGCGCCGAGACGCGCAAGGACGAAGGCGAGCCGGACGCCAGCTGAGCCCATGCTGAGGCAGGGGCAGGCGGGCGCGCCGCCGCCATCGCCGGACGAGGCGGATCGGCCGGGGCCACCCGCCGTCGAGCCGCCGCTCGAGCTGGCCGATCTGCGCCAGACCCTGCAGGGCTATCTCGACGCGGCTGCCATCGCCGACATCGAAAGTGCCTACGCCGTGGGCGCACAGGCGCACGAGGGGCAGTTCCGCCGTTCCGGCGAGCCCTATATCAAGCATCCCCTCGCCGTCGCCAATCTACTGGCCAGCATGCGGCTGGACGCCGCCACGGTCATGGCGGCGCTGCTGCATGACGTGCTGGAGGATACGGCGATCAGCAAGTCCGATCTCGCCGGCCTGTTCGGTGCCGAGGTCGCCGAGCTGGTGGATGGGGTCAGCAAGCTCACCCGGATCAATGCCCGCTCCAAGGCTGAGGCGCAGGCCGACAGCTTCCGCAAGATGATGCTGGCGATGACCGAGGATATCCGCGTCATCCTCATCAAGCTGGCCGACCGGCTGCACAACATGCGCACGCTCGGCGCCATGCCGCCGGTCAAGCAGCGCCGTATCGCGCGCGAGACGCTCTCGATCTACGCGCCCATCGCCAACCGGCTGGGCATCAACGCGCTGCGCCAGGAGCTCGAGGATCTGGGCTTCGCCGCGCTGTATCCGATGCGCTACCGCGTGCTGGCGAAGGCGCTGCAGCGGGGGCTGCCGGAGCGGCGCCGATTGCTGCGCGACGTGGAACAGCGGCTGCAGGCGGCGTTGATCGCCGACGGGGTGCAGGGCGAGGTCAGCTCGCGCGAAAAGCACCTGTGGAGCCTCTATCAGAAGATGCGCCGGCGTCGGGTGCGAATGCAGGACGTGCAGGACGTGGCCGCCGTACGGGTGATCGTCGAGCGCTTCGACGACTGCTACCGAGTGCTGGGCCTGGCGCACGGGGTGTACCGGCCGGTGCCGGGCCGCTTCAAGGACTACATCGCCATTCCCAAGACCAACGGCTACCAGGCGCTGCACACGGTGCTGCTCGGGCCGCGCGCGATGCCGGTGGAAGTGCAGATCCGCACCCGCGAAATGGACTACGTCGCCGAGGCCGGCGTCGCCGCGCACTGGAAGTACAAGCTGGGGGATTCGCCAGCAGCGAGCCCGCAGCTGCGAGCTCGCGAATGGCTGCACTCGATCGTCGAGCTGCAGCAGCGCAGCGGCAATTCGCTGGAGTTCCTCGAGCACGTCAAGGTCGATCTGTTCCCGGACGAGATCTACGTGTTCACGCCCAAGGGCCGCATCATGCGTCTGCCGGCCGGGGCGACGCCAGTCGACTTCGCCTATGCCGTGCACACGGACATCGGCAACCACTGCCGGGCCGCCTCGATCGACCGCCGGCCGATGCCGCTGTCCACGCAGCTGCGCAACGGCCAGACCATCGAGATCCATACCGAGTCGCAGGCGCAGCCGAACCCCGCCTGGTTGAACTTCGTGGTCACCGCGCGGGCGCGCACGCACATCCGCCATCACCTGAAGCAGCTGCGGGCCGATGATGCCGCCGAACTCGGGCGACGCTTGCTGCAGCAGGCGTTGGCCGCGGCCGGTCAGCAGCTCGATGCGCTGCCGCCGGCGGTGCAGGAGCAGGTGCTCGAGGAGCTCGAGCTGCCGTCGATGTCGACGCTGCTGCAGAGCATCGGTCTTGGCGAGCACATGGCGCCACTGGTGGCCCGGCGGATCCTGCACAAGCTTGGCGTGGCGCAGCCCGACGCGCCGGTGCCCGGCCCGACGCCGCCGCTGGCGATCCAGGGCACCGAGGGCATGGTGGTCACCTTCGGACGCTGCTGCTATCCCATTCCGGGTGATTCGATCCTCGGCTATCTCAGCAGCGGGCGGGGCGTGGTCGTGCATCGCACCCACTGTTCCAATGTCGCCGAGTTCCGCAAGCATCCGGACAAGTGGGTCGAGGTGCAGTGGTCGGCCGGCATCGATCGCGAGTTCCCGGTCGCCCTGCGGCTGGAGGCGGCGAACCAGCGCGGCGTGCTGGCCGTGGTCGCCGCGACCATCTCGCAGCTCGGTTCAAACATCGAGCAGGTGGCGGTGGACGAGCGGCCGGGTGCCTCCGCCACGCTGACCTTCGTCATCACGGTGCGCGACCGGCATCATCTGGCGCGAGTCATCCGTCGTGTCCGCGCAACGCCGGCCGTGGTGCGACTCACGCGCAGCCGATAGCCCTGTGGTCGGCGGCGCTGCGGCATAATGCGCCGCTGGTCCGGCAACAGGGGCGGCGCATGCCTCGCGAACCCGTTCATACCGACAACGCTCCGGCGGCCATCGGCACCTATTCGCAGGCGGTCCGCCACGGCGGGCTGCTGTTCATCTCCGGGCAGATTCCGCTCGACCCGGTGACCGGCGCGCTGGTCGGTGGCGACATTACCGTGCAGGTGCGGCAGGTGTTCGCCAATCTCGCCGCCGTGGCCGATGCGGCCGGCACCTCGCTCGCCGAGACGCTGAAGTTCACCGTGTACCTGACCGATCTGGGCGATTTCGCGACCGTCAACGCGGTGATGGAGGAGCTGCTCGGCGCCCCCTATCCGGCCCGCGCCGCGGTAGAGGTTGCTGCCCTGCCGAAGGGGGCCAGGGTCGAGGTGGACGCCATCGTCGCCTGCTGAGATGGCGGCGCCCCGGCCTCCGGCGTCCGCGCTGATCGACCTGCCGGGCGTGGGCGAAAAGCTGGCCGGGCGGCTGGCGGCCCTGGGGATCGAGCGCCCCGACGATCTGCTGTTCCACCTGCCCCGCCGCTACGAGGATCGGACGCGGCTGGTACCAATCGGCACGGTAGTGCCGGGCGCGCAGGTGCAGGTTGCCGGCAGGATCGTGGCGGTGCGCCATCTGCCGGGCCGTCGCGGTAGCCTGTGCATCGAGATCGCCGACGACACCGGCCGGCTGACGCTGCGCCTGTTTCACTTCAGGCCCGCCCAGGCGGCACGATTGCAGACCGGCGAGTGCGTCGTCTGTTTCGGCGAGGCGCGGGCCAGCCAGTGGGGGCTGGAGCTGGTGCACCCGGACTATCGGCTGTTGCCGGCGGGAGCGCAGGTGCCGGTGCAGGCGCGGCTGACGCCGGTGTATGCCACGGTCGAGGGGCTGGGTCAGCGCCGGCTGCGCCAGCTCATCGAGCATCGGCTGGACGGGCCGGCGCCGGCCGATCTGCTCGGGCCGCTGCCGGCGTTGCCGACGCTGACCGAGGCCCTGCAGGCGGCGCACCGGCCCGGGCCGGAGGCGGAACTGGCCTCGCTGCTGGAGGGCAGCGCCGCGCCGGTGCAGCGGCTGGCGCTGGAGGAACTGGTCGCACACCAGCTCGTGGTGCGCCAGACCCGGGCGACGGCGCGTGAGGCGCCCGCCCCGATCCTGATCGACGCCGCGGCGCTGACCGCGCGCCTGCGGGGCGCGCTGGGATTCGCCCTGACCGGCGC
>JAASSS010000089.1 GCA_021767745.1 Pseudomonadota bacterium | reverse complement strand
CCGGGCTGCGGGCGGCGAGCCAGGCACGGGCGAGTCCGCGGACGGAGAACGGCAGCTTCACGGGATCGCGACCGCGCCCAGCAGGGTCCGCGCGCTGACCGGCGCCTCCAGCGGCTGCAGCCGATGCATGGCGACGGCGGCGAACACCGCCTGCACGTCCTCCGGCAGCACGTGGTCCCGGCCTTCGAGCAGCGCCCACGCCCGGGCGGCGCCCAGCAGCGCCAGTCCCGCGCGGGGAGAGAGGCCCTGCCGGAAACTGCCGCATTCCCGGGTATGGCGCAGCAGGGCCTGCACATAGTCGATCAGCGGGTCGCTGGTGTGCACGCGGCAGGCGCGCGCCTGCCAGGCGCAGAGCAGGTCGGGTGTGAGTGCGGGCGCCAGACCCTCGCACAGCAGCCGCCGGTCGGTGCCGCGCAGCAGGTCGCGCTCGGCGGCCGCATCCGGATAGCCAAGGCTCAGACGCATGAGGAAGCGGTCGAGCTGGGATTCGGGCAGGGCGAAGGTGCCGGCCTGCTCCAGCGGGTTCTGGGTGGCGATGACGATGAACGGTGCCGGCAGCGGGTGACAGTCGCCGTCGAGGGTGACCTGGTGCTCTTCCATCGCCTCGAGCAGCGCGCTCTGCGTCTTCGGCGTCGCCCGGTTGATCTCGTCGGCCAGCACCAGCTGCACGAAGATCGGCCCGGGATGGAAGCGGAAGCGCCGGGCCTCGGGCTCATAGACGCTGGCCCCGAGGATGTCGGCCGGCAGCAGGTCGCTGGTGAACTGAATCCGCCGGTAGGCCAGGCCCAGGGTGCGGGCGAGGGCGTGGGAGAGGGTGGTCTTGCCGACGCCGGGCACATCCTCCACCAGCAGATGGCCGCGGGCGAGCACGCAGGCCAGCGTCAGGCGCAGGGCCTGCCGCTTGCCGAGGATCACTTCCTCCAGGCGGGCCAGCACGCGCTCAAGTTGCATGCCGGACGGGGGTTCGGCCGGCTTCGGCTGGGTCAGGCTATCGATCATGGTGTTCCGCAGGAGAGCCGTCGGCGGCTGGTAAGATGATCGGCATTCCCGGCCGGCGCTGAACCGGCCCGGCTGGATTCGCGGGAGGTGAAAGTGACGCAAGAGCGGAGAGCGCCGGCCCGGCCGAGCCTCTGGCAGGTCATCAGCAGCGTGCTGGCGGCATTTTTCGGCGTGCAGTCAGAGGCCAACCGGCAGCGCGACTTCACCGGCGGCAACGCGGCGACCTTCATCGCCGTCGGCATCGTGATGACCGTACTGCTGGTGCTTGGGCTGATCCTGCTGGTGCGCGTGATCCTGGCGCAGGCCGGCGTCTAGTCCGCCGGCAGCGCCGCGATCCGCTCGCGCTGGCGTGACAGCTCCGCCACTGCCTGCTCCAGCTCCGCCAACCGGGCGCGCTCCTTGTCCACCACGGCGGCAGGGGCGCGGCTGACGAAACTGTCGTTGGCGAGCTTGCCGCGTACCCGCTCGCGATCGGCGCCCAGCCGGTCGAGCTGGCGTTCCAGGCGAGCGAGTTCGGCATCCCGGTCGATCAGGCCCGCCAGCGGTACGAGTATGACCAGCTGGCCGAGCAGCGCGGTCGCCGCCTCCGGCGCCTGCTCGTCGTCCGCGAGCAGGCGGAGCTCGCCGATGCCGGCCAGGGCCTGCAGCGTCGGCGCGTGGCGTTGCCAGCGCTCCCGGTCCGTCTCGCTCGCATGTTGCAGCAGCACCGACAGCCGCCGGCCGGGCGCGATGTCCATCTCGCCGCGGATGCGTCGCACGCCAAGCACGAAGCCCATCACCCAGTCGAGTTCGGCTTCGGCCGCCGGATCGAGCCTGGCCGGCTCGGCCTGGGGGTAGCGCTGCAGCATGATGGTCTCGCCCTGGCGGCCGGCGAGCGGTCCCAGCCGTTGCCAGAGCGCTTCGGTGATGAAGGGCATGAACGGGTGCGCCAGGCGCAGCGCGGCCTCCAGCACCCGCACCAGGGTCTGTCGCGCCGCCTCGGCGTGTGCCGGCTCGGCGGCCGGATCCTGCAGCGTGACCTTCGCCAGTTCCAGATACCAGTCGCAATACTCGTTCCAAATGAACTCGTAGATCGCCTGCGCGGCGAGGTCGAAGCGGTAGGCTTCCAACGCGTCCTGTACCGTCTGCTCCACGCGCTGCAGCCGCGAGACGATCCAGCGCTCGGCGGCGCCGGGGCAGGGGCCCGCCACGGCGGCGCGCGGCTCGGTCCGCTCGGTGTGCATCAGCACGAAGCGCGCGGCATTCCACAGTTTGTTGCAGAAGTTGCGGTAGCCCTCGATGCGGCCGAGGTCGAACTTGATGTCGCGCCCTGTGCTGGCCTGCGCCGCGAAGGTGAAGCGCAGCGCATCCGTGCCATAGGCGGGGATGCCCTGCGGGAACTGCCGGCGCGTCTCGCGCTCGACGCGGGCGGCCTGGTGCGGCTGCATCATGGCGGCGGTGCGCTTGGCCACCAGCGCCTCCAGCGTGATGCCGTCGATCAGGTCGATGGGATCCAGCACGTTGCCCTTGGACTTGCTCATCTTCTGGCCCTGGGCGTCGCGCACCAGGCCGTGGATGTAGACGTGGCGGAACGGCACCTCGCCGGTGAAGTGGTGGCCCATCATCACCATGCGCGCGACCCAGAAGAAGATGATGTCGAAGCCGGTAACCAGCACGCTGGTCGGGTAGAAATCCGCCAGCTCCGGCGTCCGTGCTGGCCAGCCCAGCGTGGAGAAGGGCCAGAGGGCGCTGGAGAACCAGGTGTCGAGTACGTCCTCGTCCTGCCGCAGGGCCACGCCCGCCGGAAGGCCGTGCTGCGCGCGCACCTCGTCCTCGCTGCGGCCGACGTAGACCTGGCCGGCCTCGTCATACCAGGCAGGGATGCGGTGGCCCCACCAGAGCTGGCGCGAGATGCACCAGTCCTGGATGTTCTCCAGCCACTGATCGTAGGTTTTGCGCCAGTTGCCGGGGATGAACTCGATCGCGCCCTCGCTCACCGCGGCCAACGCCGGCGCGGTGATTGCGCGATGGCCGCCCTCGCGGCCATCCTCCTGCCGCTCGCTCGTCAGGTCGACGAACCACTGGTCGGTGAGATAAGGCTCGATCGGGGCACCGCTGCGATCGCCCCGCGGCACCGTCAGGCGATGATCTTCCACCTGCGCCAGCAGGCCGGCGGCGTCGAGGTCGGCCACGATCCGCCGCCTCGCCTCGAGCCGGTCGAGGCCGCGATAGGCGGCCGGCACGGCAGCCTCGTTGCCCGTTGGACTCGCCTGCCGGCTCAGACTGGCATCGGGCGCCATGACATTCAGCAGACCGCCGCCGGGCAGGCCGGCCAGCGTCTCGCGGTGGCGGCTCCAGACGGCGTAGTCGTTGAAGTCATGGGCCGGCGTGATCTTCACGCAGCCGGTGCCGAACGCCGGGTCGACGTAGTCGTCGGCGAGCACGGGGATCGCTCGCTCGGCCAGCGGCAGCCATACCTGCCGGCCGACCAGATGACGGTAGCGTTCGTCCGCCGGATGCACCGCCACGGCGGCATCTCCCAGCATCGTCTCCGGTCGTGTGGTGGCGACCACCAGCGACTCGTTGGTGCTGGGCGTGCCATCGGCGTTCAGCAACGGATAGCGGAAGTGCCAGAGATGACCGGCCTCTTCCGTCGGCAGCACCTCGAGATCGGAGATGGCCGTCTGCAGTACCGGATCCCAGTTGACCAGCCGCTTGCCGCGGTAGATCAGCCCCTGCTCGAACAGCTGCACGAAGACCTCGGTGACCGCCGCGGACAGCGCCGGGTCCATGGTGAACCGCTCGCGCGACCAATCCGGCGAGGTGCCGAGCCGTCGCAGCTGCCGGCCGATCTCGCTGCCGCTCTTCTCCTTCCACTCCCACACGCGCGCCAGGAAGGCCTCGCGCGCGGCCTCGGGCGTCGCCCCCAGCCCCGTGCGTGACAGCCCCTGCGCCTCCAGCTGACGTTCGACCACCATCTGGGTGGCGATGCCGGCGTGGTCGGTGCCCGGCTGCCACAGCGTGCGGGCGCCGCGCATGCGCTGCCAGCGGATCAGGATGTCGATCAGCGTGTGCTGGAAGGCGTGCCCCATGTGCAGGGTGCCGGTGACGTTCGGCGGCGGCAGCATGATGCAGTACGGCTGGCCCTCGCCGCGGGGGGCGAAGTAGCCGCCTTGCTCCCAGCGCGGGTACCAGTCGGCTTCGATGCGGTGGGGGTCGTAGGTCTTGTCCATCTGAGTTCCGGCCAGGGGGCGGGGACGGCTATGGTAGGCGAAAGCGGGGGTCAGGCCGCGGGCAGGTCCAGCGTCTCCAGCGCGTAGCCGCGATCGCGGTAGAAGCGAAACCGCTCCCGCGCCTGGGTGCGGGCCTCCTCCTCGCCGCCGACGATCTCGATCAGCCGGTCGAACTGGCCGAAGAAGCCTGGCACCTCGTCCGCCAGGTTCACGAGCACGTCGCTGACTCGGGGCTGCGGCCGGGCCTGTGAGCCGAGGAGCACCGGCACCCGCCCGTCGTCGTTCGCGGCGGGCAGGTGCGGCACGAAGCTGCCCTGGCGGAAGGTCCAGAGCAGGTCGTCGAAATGGGCCAGCGCCGCCGGCGAGGGCAGGTGCACGTAGATGCCCTTGCCCAGCCGATAGGCCTTCTCGACGATACGGCAGGCAGCCGGGGGACGTTCCGCCGCCGCCGGCTGCAACACATAGAAGCTGACGCGCGTCATGCGCTGGCAGCCACCCCGCGCAGATACTCCAGCAGCAGCGGCACCGGCCGGCCGGTCGCGCCCTTGCGACGGCCGCCGGTCCAGGCCACGCCAGCGATGTCCAGGTGCGCCCAGCTCATGCCGTCGGTGAAGCGGGAGAGGAAGCAGGCCGCCGTGATGGTGCCCGCCTCGCGACCGCCGACGTTGGCCATGTCCGCAAAGTTGCTGCGCAGCTGGCGCTGGTAGTCGTCCCACAGGGGCAGCGGCCAGGCGCGGTCGCCACTGCGCTCGCCGGCCTCCTGCAGGCGCCGCACCAGTGCCTCGTCCTTGCCCAGCAGACCGCTGGCATGGCTGCCGAGCGCGACCACGCAGGCGCCGGTGAGCGTGGCGATATCGATGATGTTGGCCGGCTCGAAGCGGCGGGCATAGTGCAGCGCGTCGCAGAGGATCAGCCGCCCCTCGGCGTCGGTATTGAGGATCTCGATGGTCTGGCCGGACATGCTCTCGACCACATCGCCGGGCTTGGTCGCAGCGCCGCCGGGCATGTTCTCCACCGCTGGCACGATGCCGACGAGGTTGATCGGCAGTTCCATGGCCGCGACCGCGTGCACGACGCCGAAGACGCTGGCCGCCCCGCACATGTCGAACTTCATCTCGTCCATCTTCGCCGCCGGCTTCAGGGAGATGCCGCCGGAGTCGAAGGTCACGCCCTTGCCGACCAGTACCTGCGGTGCGGTGTCCGCCGGGGCGCCCTGGTAGCGCATCACGATGAGCCGTGCCGGCTGCCGGCTGCCCCGTGCCACGGCCAGCAGCGCGCCCATGCCCTGGGCCTCCATGTCGGCCGGGTCGAGCACCTCGACCGTCAGGGCATCGTGCTCATCACCGAGCTGACGGGCACGATCGGCCAGATAGGCTGGCGTGCAGACGTTCGGCGGCAGGTTGCCGAGCTCGCGTGCCAGTCGTACGCCGTTCGCCGCCGCGTCGCCCTCGGCGAGCGACCGTTCCGCCAGCCCCAGGTCGCGGCGGCTCGCCACCGCGAAGGTGAGGCGGGTGAGCGGCCGGCGCACTGCGGTCTGCTCCTGGGCGGCGGCTGCCGTGCCGGGCGCCTGATACCGATAAAGCGCCTGCTCGGTGATCTCCACCGCGCGACGGACGCGCCAGGCGAGGTCCTGGCCCCGCACGTTCAGCTCCGTCAGGTAGCTGACGGCATCGCGCGCGCCATTGGCATTCAGCGCCTTGACCGCCGCCTCCGTGGCCTGCTGGTAGCGGCCGGCATCGAACTCGCGCTCGCGACCGCAGCCCACGAGCATCACCCGATCGCTCAGGGTGTTCGGCACGTTGTGTAGGATGAAGACCTGCCCCGGGCGGCCGTCCATGTCGCCCCGGCGCATGATGCTGCCCAGATAGCCGCCGCTGATCTGATCGATCGCGGCAGCCGGGCCCGACAGGCGTCGATGCTCGAAGACACCGACCACGACGCACCCGACCCGTTGTTTTTCGGGATTTCCACTCTTGATGGAATACTCCACCGATGACTCCTGTTCTGACATATGGCCTCGCAGCCTTCCCGATGGCAGGACAGTACCCGTTTGGGAAGTCGAGCTCGGCATCCGCCGACCGGTGTGGCCGTGGTCTGCTCGTTGCGGGGAAGACCCATTGTATTCTAAAGAATTCGCGCCAGCGCGCCCAAAGAATCGATTAACGGCAGGCGTGACGTGTTGACGATTCTCGATCGCTACATCATCGGCGCCATCGTGCGTATGGCCGCCGGCGTCACCTTCGTGTTGCTGGTCCTGCTGGTCGGCTCGCGTTTCGTGCGTTATCTCGGTCCGGCCGCTTCCGGGGAGATGGCGCCGGAGGCGATTGTGCGGCTGCTGGTATTGAGCTGCGCGAAATATCTCACCGTGCTGGTGCCACTGGCCCTGTTCATCGCCGCGCTGCTGGCGATCGGGCGTCTGCATCGCGAATCCGAAGCCTATGCCATGGCGGCGGCGGGGGCGGGTCCCGGCGTCTACATCCGGCCGTTGCTGTGGGTCGGGGTGAGCGCTGCCGCGCTCCTGGCGTGGCTGTCGCTGAACGTTGCGCCGTGGGCCTCGCGTGAAATGTGGCAGGTACGCGAGCAGGCCGAGCAGGTGGCCGTGCTGTCGTTTGCCGGCGACGGACGATTCCGGCGCCTGCGTGGCGACAGTGCGGTGTTTTACGCCCAGCGGGCACAGGTCGGCGGTGATCGGCTGGACGATGTCTTCGTGCGCATGCAGCGTGACGGGGTGCCGATCCTGATCGTCGCCTCCGGCGGCCGGCAGCAGCGCAACGAAGCGACGGGCGAATACGAGCTGGTGCTGGAGAACGGCACCCGCTACGCCGGCATGCCGGGCAGCCCGGCGATCGAGACGATCCGCTTCGCCGAACACGGCCTGCGCCACCGCTTCGCGCCGCCGGCGGTGGCGCCGAAGAAGACGGCGCTGCGCAGCACCGCGGCGCTGCTCGCCGACGGCCGGCCGGCCGATCTGGCCGAGTTGCACTGGCGGCTCGCCACGCCGGTGATGACGCTGCTGCTGTTGCTGTTCGCCTATCCGCTCGCACGCAGCGGGCCGCGTGGGCGAGCCGTCGGCCTGATCGCCGGCATCGTGCTCTTTCTGGCCTATTCGAACCTGCTCTCGCTAGGACAGAGCCTGCTGCTGCGCAAGACGCTGCCGACCGCGGTCGGATTGTGGTGGGTGCACGGCGGCTTCCTGCTGCTGTTGCTGGGCATGCTCGCCTGGCCACGCTGGCAGCGCCGCTGATGCTGCTGGGGCGCTACCTGGCCGCCGCGCTGTGGCGTGGCACCCTGCAGGTGTTGCTGGTGCTGGCGGCGCTGCTGCTGTTCGTGACGCTGATCGGCGAACTCGAGGACATCGGCGTCGACGGCTACGAGTTCACCGATGCCCTCATCTACTCGATGCTGCAGCTGCCGCGCTCGCTGCTGGAGGTCATGGCGCCGGTCGCCCTGCTGGGCACGCTCGCCGGTCTGGGGGCGCTCGCCGGCCAGCGCGAACTGCTGGCCATGCGGGCGGGGGGGCTCTCGCGCCGGACGCTGGTGGTGATCGTGCTGATAGCCGCGGCGAGCATCGCGCTGCCGACCTTCCTGATGGCCGACCTGGCGGTGCCCGCCAGCCAGCGGGTCGCACAGAACCTGCAGGCGGAGAGCGCCGGCGGCGGTGCGACCCGGCTGG
>JAASSS010000088.1 GCA_021767745.1 Pseudomonadota bacterium | reverse complement strand
TCGCCTACCGGTACGGCGCATCCAGCGCCTTGTCCTGGGCGATCATGGCCTCGTACTTGTCGCCGATCGCCAGCAACTGCTGCTTGCCGAGGATCTGCTCCGGCCGATTCTCGAAGTGATACTCGAAGATGCGGGTCTCCACGATCGAGTCCACCGGGCAGGAGTCCTCGCAAAAGCCGCAGTAGATGCACTTGAACATGTCGATCTCATAGCGCGTGGTGCGGCGCGTGCCATCCTCGCGCTGCTCCGACTCGATGGTGATCGCCAACGCCGGGCACACCGCCTCGCAGAGCTTGCAGGCAATGCAGCGCTCCTCGCCGTTGGCATAGCGGCGCAGGGCGTGCAAGCCGCGGAAACGCGGACTCTGCGGCGTCCGCTCCTCCGGATAGCGCACCGTGATCTTCGGCGCGAACAGGTTGCGGCCGGTCAGCGACATGCCGACCAGCAGCTCCCAGAGAAACAGGCTGCGGATGAAGTTGCCGATGCGGTTCATCGCGGACCCTCCCTCAGAACCACGGGCCGAACCCGGTGGTGACGAACAGCGTGACCACGACCAGCCAGACGATCGTCAGCGGAATGAATACCTTCCAACCCAGCCGCATGATCTGGTCGTAGCGATAGCGCGGGAACGTCGCCCGGATCCAGAGGAAGCAGAACAGGAAGAAGGCGGTTTTCAACGCGAACCAATGGAAGCCGTCGCCGCCAAGCAGCGGCACCGACTCGAGCACCGGTACGCCGTGCAGCGGCGAGAGCCAGCCACCGAAGAAGAAGGTCGCCGTCAGGGCCGAGATCAGCGCCATGTTGGCATACTCGGCGAGGAAGAACATGGCGAAACCCATGCCCGCATACTCGACATGGAATCCGGCGACGATCTCCGATTCGCCCTCGGCCATATCGAACGGCAGGCGGAAGGTTTCCGCCAGGCCGGACACGAAATAGACCACGAACAGCGGCAGCAGCGGCAGCCAATACCAATGGAAGAAGCCACCGGCCTGGGCGCGCACGATGTCGTTCAGGTTCAGGCTGCCGGCCGCCATCAGCACGCCCACCAGGGCGAAGCCCATGGCCAGCTCATAGGCCACCACCTGCGCCGCCGCCCGCATGGCGCCGAGAAAGGCGTACTTCGAGTTCGAGGCCCAGCCGGCGAGAATCACGCCGTAAACGCCGAAGGAGGTCAGCGCGAGCACGTAGAGAATGCCGGCGTCGATGTCCGCCAGCAACGCGCCGTCGGCGAAGGGGATCACCGCCCAGGCCAGCAGCGCCGGCATGAACGAGAGCACCGGCGCGGTCACGAACAGGAAACGGCTGGCGTTGGCCGGCAGCACGATCTCCTTGAACATGAGCTTGAGCGCGTCCGCGATCGGCTGCAGCAGCCCCGCCCAGCCCACGCGATTGGGACCGACGCGCAGCTGCGCGAAGCCGATCACACGCCGCTCGGCGTAGGTCAGGTAGGCCACCACGCCGAGCAGCGGCAGCACGATCGCCATGATCTGCAGCAGGATCACCGAGGGTGTGCGCACGATCTCCGGTACCGCCGCCCAGCCGCTGTTGAGCATCTCCCACATCGTCGATTACTCCACGGTCTCGGCCAGGTCCGGGGCCTCGGCGGCAAGCACCCGCACCTGCACCGGCCGGTCCCAGGCGCCGAGATCTGCGGTTTCGGGGATACCCCCGGCCAGGGCGATGCAGCCGGCCGCGAGCGAGGCGTGGACATGCACGGGCAGCTCCGCCCGGCCATGCTCGGTACGCAGCTCGATCCGACCGCCAGCGGTCACACCGAGCCGCTCGGCCTCGGCCGGGCCGACCCAGGCAGCGCGCGCCTCCTGCGCCTGCACTGTGGCCTGCAGCGGCGCCGCGCGGCGGACCAGGCTGTCCACCGCGTAGAGCGGCAGACTTGCCAGCCGCTGCAGCCCGCCCTCCGGCGGGTCGCGCTCCAGCACCTGCGGCGCCGCGGGTTCGACCGGCCCGACCGCGCCGAGCCGCTGACGCAGTTCGGTCGCGACGGCGTCCGATGCACTCCAGTCGAAGCCCGGCAGGCTTAGCAGATTGCCGAGCACACGCAGCACCTTCCAGCCGGGCCGCGCCTCGCCGAGCGGCCTTGCGGCCCCGGCCTGGCTCTGCCACTGACCCGCCAGCCCGACATAAGTGCCGGAGGTCTCGAGGAACGTGCCGATCGGCAGCAGAACGTCGGCATATTGACGCATGCGCTCGGACACGAAGGGGGTCAGGCAGACGACGAACGCCTGCGCCAGCGGCTCGAGCGCCTCGGCGCCGAGCGTCGAGTCCAGCTCCGGCTCCACGTTCAGCAGCACATAGCCGTCCTGCGGCTGGGTCAGCATCCGCCGGGCATCGAGCCCGGCCGGCGTCTGCGCCTGCCCGCCCGGCGCCCGGTGCGGCAGCACGCCGGCCAGCCAGGCACCGGCGCTGTTGCCCCCGACTTCGAGGCGACCGCAGACAGCCCCGGTCGCAGTGGCGACGAAATCGGCCAATGCCCGCACCAGCGCACCGTCGCGCCGGTGCTGAATCTGATTACCCAGCAGCACCAGCGCGCTGCCGGCATCCAGCAGCGAGCGGGCGATCGCGATGTGCGCCTGCTCCACGCTCACGCCCTGCACTGCCGCCTGCAACGGGCGTGGTACCGGCTTGCCGCTGATCTCGCCGACCGCCTGGGCCACTGCCGCGAGGCTGGCGGCCGGATCGGCGGAACGCAGATCCGTCGCCAGCGGGAAGCGATAGTCGTAGTCGCGGGCGTTGATGGCAGAGACCACGGCGCCGGCCTGGACGGCCTTGCGCAGCCGCAGGTGCAGCAGCGGCACTTCGCCGCGCAGGTCGCTGCCGATGACCAGCACGGCGCCGAGCTGCTCGACCGCCGCCGGCGCCATCCCCAGTCCGGGCATGACCGGCGCCTGCGCCTGATCCCGGAAATCGCCCTGGGCCAGCCGATGATCGAGGTTCGTGCAGCCTAGGCCCTCGGCCAGGCGCCGGAACAGATACAGCTCCTCCAGCGTGCTGGCCGGCGAGGCGAGCATGCCGAGGCGGGAGGGTTCCAGTGCCTGCAGACCGGCCACCGCCTGCTGCAGCGCGGCCTCCCAGTCGGTCTCGCGCCACTGGCCGGCGGCATCGCGCACCATCGGCCGCGGCAGGCGCGACTCGGCATACGCGCCGCGGTAGCTGAACCGGTCGCGGTCGGCGATCCAGGTCTCGTTGACCGCTTCATTTTCGCGCGGCACCACCCGCATCGCCTTGCCGCCGCGGGTGTGGACGTACAGGTTGCTGCCGACCGGATCGTGCGGCGAGACGGCCTCCTGGGCCATCAGCTCCCACGGCCGGGCGGTGTAGCGCGAGGGCCGTGCCGTCAGCGCGCCGACCGGACACAGGTCGATGACGTTGCCCGCCAGCTCCGACACCAGCGTCTCGCCCACGTAGGTGCCGATCTCCATGTTTTCGCCGCGACCCGTGGCACCCAACTCGCGGATGCCGGCGATCTCGGTGCCGAAGCGCACGCAGCGCGTGCAGTGGATGCAGCGCGTCATGTCGGTGCTGATCAGCGGACCGAGGTTCTCGTCCTGGACGATGCGCTTGCGCTCGGTGTACTGCGAGACATCGCCGCCGAAGCCGAGCGCGAGGTCCTGCAGCTCGCATTCGCCGCCCTGGTCACAGATGGGGCAGTCGAGCGGGTGGTTGATCAGCAGGAACTCCATCACCGCCTTCTGCGCCGCCACGGCCCGCTCGGAGCGGGTGAAGACCTTCATACCGTCGGCCACCGGCGTGGCACAGGCAGGCAACGCCTTGGGCGCCCGCTCGACCTCGACCAGGCACATCCGGCAGTTCGCCGCCACCGTGAGCTTCTTGTGGTAGCAGAAGCGCGGCACGTAGATGCCGGCCTCGTCGGTCACCTCGATGACCATCTGCCCCTTGCGGGCCGGCAGGCTCACGCCATCGACCTCGATTCGCACTTCGTCGCTCATACCGAGATCCGCCCGTCGCCGTGATCCGTGCCGCTTGCCCCGACCCTGCTCATGCGGCCAGCTGTGCCCGGCCGTGCACCAGACAGCGCCGATGCTCGATGTGATAGGCAAATTCGTCGCGGAACTGCTTGATGAAGCTGCGCACCGGCATCGCCGCGGCATCGCCGAGGGCGCAGATGGTCCGCCCTTCGATCTTGGCGGCGACGTCGTCGAGCATCGCCAGGTCCAGCGCCCGCCCCTGCCCGTGCTCGATGCGCCGCACCGCACGATGCAGCCAGCCGGTGCCTTCCCGGCAGGGTGTGCACTGCCCGCAGGACTCGGCGAAATAGAACCGCGAGATCCGCTCGAGCACCCGTACCATGCAGGTGTGCTCGTCCATCACGACCACCGCCCCGGAACCGAGCATCGAGCCGGCCTTGAGCAGCGAGTCGTAGTCCATGTTGACGTCCATCATCGTCTCGCCGCGGACCACCGGCACCGAGGAGCCGCCCGGGATCACCGCCTTCAGGCGGGCGCCGCCACGCATGCCGCCGGCCATCTCCAGCAACTCCGCAAACGGCGTGCCGAGCCGGACCTCGTAATTACCCGGCCGTTCGACGTGACCACTGACCGAGAAGATCTTCGTGCCGCCGGCCTTCTCCACCCCCAGACCGGCGAACCATGCCGGCCCACGGCGGATGATCGAGGGCACCGAGGCATAGGTCTCGGTGTTGTTGACCGTGGTCGGCTGGCCATACAGGCCCTTGTTCGCCGGGAACGGCGGCTTGAAGCGCGGCATGCCCTTCTTGCCTTCCAGCGACTCCAGCAGCGCCGTTTCCTCGCCGCAGATATAGGCGCCGGCGCCGAGATGCGCGTACAGGTCGAAGCTCCAGCCGCTGCCGCGGATATCGTTGCCGAGCCAGCCGTGCTCATAGGCCTCGCGCAGGGCATCGCGGAAACGGGTGAACGGTTCGTGCATGAACTCGCCGCGCACGTAATTGTAGGCCACCGTGGCACCCATGGCGTAGGAGGCGATGGCCATGCCCTCGACCACGGCATGGGGATTGAAGCGCAGGATGTCGCGATCCTTGCACGTGCCGGGCTCGCTTTCGTCGGAGTTGCACACCACGTACTTCTGCCCGGGGAAGTCCTTGGGCATGAAGCTCCACTTCAGCCCGGACGGAAAGCCAGCGCCGCCGCGGCCGCGCAGGCCGGATTGCTTGACGCGCTCGACCACCTCGGCGGGCGGAATCCGCTCCTCGAGAATCTGGCGCCAGGCCTCGTAGCCACCGCAGTCGAGGTAGCGCCGGTAGGTCCAGGGTTCGGGCACGCCCAGGGTGGCGTAGCAGACCTGCGTATCGTCATCCATCGCCGTACTCACTCCAGACCGTCGACGATCCGGTCTACCGCCTCGAGGGTGAGGTTCTCGTAGTAGCGGTGATCCACCATCATCATCGGGGCGCCCGCGCAGGCCGCCAGGCATTCCTCTTCGCGCTTCAAATAGATCCGGCCGTCGGCGGTGGTCTCGCCCAGCGCGATGCCGAGCTTGTGCTGCAGGTGCGCCACCACCTCGTCGCCGCCGCGCAGCATGCAGGACAGGTTGGTACACACCGAAATGCTGTGCCGGCCGACCGGCTCGGTCTCGAACATGGAGTAGAAGCTCGCGACCTCGTAGACCGAGATACGCGGCAACTCGAGATAGTCCGCCACCGCATCCATCAGCGTCACGGTCAGGTAGCCGTTCTCGTGCTGCACGGCGTGCAGGGCGCCCAGCAGCGCGGACTGCTGCCGCCCGGGCGGGTACTGGCGCACCCAGGCGTCGATCTCCTCGCGCACGTGTACCGACAGCCGGTCGGCCGGCGACTCCAGCTCCGTGCTCATCGATCGATCTCCCCGAACACCACATCCAGCGTGCTGATCACCGCCACCACGTCGGCCAGCATATGGCCGCGGACCATCTCGTCCATCGCCGCCAGATGCGGGAAGCCGGGCGGGCGCACCTTCAGCCGATAGGGCTTGTTGGCGCCGTCCGAGATCAGATACACGCCGAACTCGCCCTTGGGCGCCTCGACCGCGGCATAGACTTCGCCGGCCGGTACGCTGTAGCCCTCGGTGAACAGCTTGAAGTGATGAATCAGCGACTCCATGTCGCCCTTCATCTCCTCACGCCGCGGCGGCGTCACCTTGTGGTTGTCCAGCATGACCGGCCCCGGGTTCGCCCTGAGCCAATCCACGCACTGCCGGATGATGCGGTTGGACTGGCGCATCTCTTCCACGCGCACGAGATAGCGGTCGTAGCAGTCGCCGGTCACGCCGACGGGGATGTCGAAGTCGAGCCGGTCGTAGACCTCGTAGGGCTGCATCTTGCGCAGGTCCCATTCGACGCCGGATCCGCGCAGCATCGGGCCGGTGAAACCGAGCTCGATCGCGCGCTCCGGCTCCACCACGCCGATCCCGACCAGGCGCTGCTTCCAGATGCGGTTGTCGGTCAGGAGCGTTTCGTATTCGTCGACCCGCGACGGAAACGAGTCCGTGAACGCCTCGATGAAGTCGAGCAGACCTCCCTGGCGCGCCGCATTCATCCGCTCGAGTTCGCGCTTGCTGCGATACGGGCTCGGCTGGTACTGCGGCATGTAGTCCGGCAGCTCCCGGGCCACGCCGCCGGGGCGGTAGTAGGTGGCATGCATGCGCGCACCGGAGACCGCCTCATAGCAGTCCATGAGCGCTTCCCGCTCGCGGAAGCAGTACAGGAAGACGGTCATGGCGCCGATGTCGAGCCCGTGGGCACCAAGCCACATCAGGTGGTTCAGGATGCGGGTGATCTCATCGAACATCACCCGGATATACTGCGCGCGCAGCGGCGGCTCGATGCCCAGCAGCTTCTCGATCGCCAGCACGTAGCCGTGCTCGTTGCACATCATGGACACGTAGTCGAGCCGGTCCATGTAGCCGATGCTCTGATTGAACGGCTTGTTCTCGGCGAGCTTTTCGGTCGCCCGGTGCAGCAGGCCGACATGCGGATCGGCACGCTGGATCACCTCGCCATCCAGCTCGAGCACCAGACGCAGCACCCCGTGCGCCGCCGGATGCTGCGGCCCGAAGTTCATCGTGTAGTTCTGGATCTCAGGCATCGGCAGGTCCTCCCGGCGGCGCCACCGGCAGCTCCGTGGGGGGCGCCATGGGCTGTTCGTGACCCGGCGCGCGTATCACCTTGGGCACCAGCACGCGCGGCTCGATGCTGGTCACCGGCTCGTAGACCACGCGGCCACGGTCCGGGTCGTAGCGCACCTCCACGTTGCCGATCAGCGGGAAGTCCTTACGGAAGGGATGCCCGACGAAGCCGTAGTCGGTGAGCAGGCGCCGCAGGTCCGGATGGTCCTCGAAATGGATCCCGAACAGGTCGAATGCCTCGCGCTCGAACCAGTCCGCCGCCGGCCAGATGTCGACGACACTGGCCACGACCGGGAAGTCGGTGTCCTCGGCGAACACGCGCAGCCGCAGCCGCTGGTTGTGATCGAGCGAGAGCAGATGGTAGACGACGGCGAAACGGTGCGGATCGCCCCGATCGGGGTCCTGTTCGCCGGCGTAGCGGCGCACCCCGCGGCTGAAGCCCCGCGTCGTCGCCCGCTGCGTGGTCCACTCGTCATCGCCATAGGCGAGATAGTCGACGCCGCACAGATCGATGAGCTGACGGAAGGCGAACTCGGGCGCATCGCGCAGCATGAGCGCTGTCTCCCGCAGCGCCGCGCGGTGCACCACCACGGTGATCTGATCGACCCGCTCGTCGTGCTGCACCGCCGCGCCCGGGAAGCGCGAGCGCAGGCGCTCGGCGAGCTGCTTGATAGCCTCGCTCATCTCTCACTCCCCAGCCGCTAGCGGGCGATGGTATTGGTCCGGCGGATCTTGTTCTGCAACTGCAGGATGCCGTAGAGCAGCGCTTCCGCCGTCGGCGGGCAGCCGGGCACGTAGAT
>JAASSS010000087.1 GCA_021767745.1 Pseudomonadota bacterium | reverse complement strand
CCAGAAAACTGGACCGCGGCGCCAGCGCCCCCCAAGGCTGGTAGAGCACGAGCCGCTGCGCGGCCGCCGCCGCGAATTCGAGCGCGCCACCCTCAAGCGTGGTGGTCTCGTACCAGGTGCCGAATTGCTCGGCCTGGCTCACCCCCTGGATCAGGGCCGCGTCCTCCCGGCCGAGTGCCGCGCGCATGGCATCGTCGTACCACAGCTGCACGATCAGCGGCACGGCCGGCAGCGCCGCCAGCGTGCGATGCAGTGGCGAGGGCGTGACGGCGCCGGCAAACGCCTGCCCCATCAGCACCGCCAGCGTCTTGCGATGCTTGTTGCTCTCGATGTACTGCGCCGCAGGACCGAGCTGGCCGCGGGCCCGGCCAGGCAGGGTGACCTTGCTGCCGAGGAAGGCGGCCAGCGCCTCCGGCGAATCGGGTACGGCGCCCGCGGGCTCGCATAGCCCGAGCATGCCCGGGCCGAGGTAGGGAATGAGCCGGCCCTGTGCCAGGCCGGCGGCGATCGCATCGAGTGCGCTCTTCATGCCGCGGCTCCCTCGGACTGGCGATACGCCTGCCGCGCCGCGTACAGATGGTGGACGGGCCAGGCGACGGTCGACATGGCCCCGCATGGCACGCCGGCGGGTGCTCGGCCGGCAGGCCGCGCCGGCACCCACTCGCGGGTGCTCGCCGGCGCGTGGTGCTCACTCATCAGGCTCTGCTCGGGCATGTCTCGCTCCCGGACGGTCCTGCCGCCCTCACAGGTAGATGGCGGCGCCGGCGCCGACGTTGACCGAGGCGTCCTTGGCCGTGCGCACGATGAATTCGATGGCCTCCGGCTCGAGCCGCGCGTGGAAGGGCAGCGCCAGCGCCCGCTCGGCCAGCTTGTCGGTCACCCGCAGGTCCTGTCGCGGCCGGCCCTGCTCGAAATAGCGGGCCTGGCGGTGCAGCGGCCGGCAATAGGAGGTCGCTTCCACACCGGCGGTGCGCAGGTCCTCGAGGATGGCGTCGCGGCTGTCGCGGGTGAAGCGCGTGCCCAGGTGCAGCAGCGCGAGGAACCAGTGCACCTGATCGACCTCTGGGCCGACATAGGGCGGCTTGATGCCCTCGAAGCTCTGGATCACGGCCAGGTAGTCGGCCTCCACGCGCTTGCGCCGCGCCAGCAGTTCCTCGCGCCGCGTCCACTGCGCCAGCGCCAGCGCCGCGTTGACCTCGTCCATGGCGAGCTCCGCCACCGGCAGGGTGCCGGCGACCACGGAGCCGCGCTCGGCGAAGGAACGGGCGCGCAGCAGCCGCAGGCGACTGGCCAGATCGATGTCGTCCGTGAGCACCATCGCGCCCTGCCCGCAGGCGATCGGCCCCGGCGCCCGAAAGTCGAAGATGGCGCAGTCGCCGAAGCTGCCGACCTCCTGGCCGCGATAGCGCGACCCGATCGCCTCGCCGGAATCCTCCAGCAGCAGCAGATCGTGCGTCTCGGCGAAGTCGCGCAGCGCCGCCCAGTCGGCCGGATGCCCGGCGGCATTGGCCGCCAGCACGGCGCGCGTGCGCGGGCCGAGACAGGTCGCCGCCTTCTCGGCCGTAAGGCAGCCCGACCAGTAGTCGACATCCGCCAGCGCTACCCTCGCGCCGGCCAGCAGCACCGCATCGGCCAGTGGCCGCCAGCCGTAGGACGGCGCGATCACCTCATCGCCCGGGCCAATGCCGGCAGCGCGCAGCACCAGCCACAGCGCCAGCGTGGGACTGCTCATGGCCAGCGCGTGGCGCCGCGAGAGCTGCTGCGCCACGGCGGCCTCCAGCCGCTCGCCGAGCGGTCCGGCGCTGAGGTAGCCGGAGGCGAACACCGCCGCCAGCATCTGCTGTTCGAGTTCGTCGTGATCCGGCTCGTCCAGCCGCAGATCGTAGGCGATCGGCTTCATGCGTCCGCCCGCCGTGCCAGCAGCAGCCCCGTGGCCGCGTCCGGATCGGTGGTGAGCTGCCAGCAATGCGCCGTGCCGTCGACCAGATAGATCTCGTAGCGCGGGACGACCCGATATGGCCGGCCCTCGGTGAGATCGGCGGCGTCGCATAGTGTGATCGCCCGCCCGGGCAGCGCCTGGCGCAGCGCGGCGAGCTCGCCTTCCGACCCCGGCTCGGCCAGCAGCGCCTCGGCCCGTGCCAGTTCCTCGGCCAGCACCGGCCTAGCCCGCCAGCCGCCGGGCGTCGACCGTGCGCGGCAGCGCCGTGTCCGGCGCCAGCGCCGGCAACTCCAGCCGCCAGCCGTTTGCCAGGGTGATCACCCCGCCCCACAGCTCCGGGCGCTCGGTCGCCACGATCGGCTCTTCCAGATCCTTCTTGGCGACATAGGCCGAAAAGGCGCCGTTGGCGGCGCGCCGTATCATCACCTTCATCCGCCTATCCTCCGCGGGCAGGTTCAGTGGAGGCCGCCGGCAGGGCCGGCCGGCAGGGGTTCGAGTTCGGCCAGCACGCCCGGCAGCACCTGCAGGACGCGCTCGATCTGCGCATCGGTGGTCTGCCAGCCGAGCGAGAAGCGCACCGCGCTCTCGGCCCGGGCCGGCTCCCCGTGCATGGCCATGAGCACGTGCGAGGGCGCGCTGCCGCCCGCGGCGCAGGCGGCGCCGTTGGCGACCGCGATGCCGTGCCGATCCAGCCGCTGCACCAGCGCCTCGCCCTCATAGCCGGGAAAGCTCACGTTGCTGGTGCCGGCAAGGCGCGGTGCGTCCCGACCGTTGACCATCGCCGCCGGGGCCAGCCCGGCGATGCCCGCCTCCAGCCGGTCGCGCCGGCGTGCCAGCGCCGGAGATTCGGCCAGGCGCGCACCGGCCCACTCGCAGGCGGCGCCGAAGCCGACGATGCCCGGCACGTTCAGGCTGCCGCCGCGCCGGCCACGCTCCTGCGTACCGGGGAACAGCGGCGCCAGCGTCAGCCCCTCGCGCAGGAACAGCGCGCCCACACCCTTGGGGCCGTAAAGCTTGTGGGCCGACAGCGAGAGCAGGTCGATCGGCGTGCGCGCCAGATCCAGCGCCCGCTTGCCGACGCTCTGCGCGCCGTCCACGTGCAGCAACGCGCCGCACGCCTGCGTCAGTGCCGCGACTTGCTCGATGGGGAACAGCACGCCGGTCTCGTTGTTGGCCGCCATCAGCGAGACCAGCGCGGTCTGCGGGGTCAGCGCCGCCTCCAGATATCGCAGCCGCAGCCGGCCCGCCCGATCGACCGGCACGTAGGTGACGTCCACCCCGCGCTGCGCCAGCTGACGGCAGAGCTTGAGCACGGCCGGATGCTCCACGGTGCTGGTGATCAGCTGCGAGCGTCCCGGTCGCAGCGCCAGCGCGCCCTGGATGGCCCAGTGGATGCTCTCGGTCGCGCCGCTGGTGAAAACGATCTCCCGCGGGTCGGCGCCGATCAGCGCCGCCACCTGGGCCCGCGCCCGGCGCACGGCCGCGGCCGGCGCCTCGGCCAGCCCGTGGGGACTGGCCGGGTTGGCGAACACGTCCTGCAGGTAGGGCAGCATCGCCGCCAGCACGGACGGAGCGAGCGGCGTGGTGGCGTTGTGGTCGAGGTAGACCCGCGGCGCCTCGGCCGCGGCGGCTGGCCGGCTCATGGCCAGAACACCCGGGCCGGATCGTCGTTCAGCACCTCGAGCGCACCCTGCAGGGTGTCCAGCAGGCCCTCCAGCACCCACGTGCCGAGCAGATGGTCGCGGCGGTGCAGGCGCCAGTGGCCGGCCGCGCCGTCGTACTGCAGCCAGGCGATGTCGATCGTGGCGCCATCGCTGGCGACGTTGCGCGAACAGCACGGGCTCTCGATCCGGTAGCCGCCCTGCGCGGGATGGACCCGTGGCGTGACGTACCGGTAGCGCCGGCGCAGGTCCAGGCTGCGGCCGATGCGGCGCAGGTCCAGCTCGTTCGGATGCGCGCCGTCCGGCAGGATCGGGGGCGCGCCGCTGCTCGTCTCTCGCATGACTCTCCACCGCTCCCGGCACGCCCGTGCCAGCTGGCGCACCTGCGCCGCCAGCGCCCTGCGGGCCGGCACCGGCAGACGGACCCGAGCGACGGGTTCGCCGGCTGCCGACGGCCCGATCCGCCGCAGCGGCACCCGCGGCGCCGGCTGCGGCCTCATCGCTCCGTCTCCGGCGCAGCGCCGGCATCGCCGAAGCGATCCACGGAGATGAGCTCGCGTGCCTTCATGCCCACCCGATGGCCGCTGTCGAGGAAATCCACGCCGTAGATGTAGAACTGCTGCAGGAAGGTGCCGATGTGGCTCACGTAGCCGACCTCCCCCTTGCGCACGAGGATCTCGCCGATGTCCTTGCCGACGTAGGTGCCGTCGTTGCGCACCGTCTTGCGCGAGCGCACCTTCTCGCCGAAGGCGAACACCGGCTGGCTGTCCAGCTCGTTGACGTCCCGCCCACTCATGCCACGGGCTCCCGGTCCGGCACGCCGCCATCGCCCGCGACCCGCGCTTCGCGGCCGCCGGCCCACGCCGGCAGCCGCTCCCGTGCCAGCCGGCGCACGTGCTCGTCGGCATCGTGTTGCAGGCGCGCGAGCTGGGCGGGCGCGGCGCGCGCGGCGACGGCATGGCGCACCCGCCAGTGCGGATCGTCGACCAGCCGGGCGAGCAGCGGCACCGGCAGATGCTCGGCGAGCACCCGGCGCACGTCCGCGTCGTCGTCGTGCAGCAGCCGCAGCCAGGCCGGCGGCAGCCGGCGCGCGACGATCTGGCGCACGTAGTAGTCGGGGTCGTGGATCATGCGGTGCAGCGCCGCCGGCGCCAGCCGCGCGGCCACGCGGATGCGTACCTCGCGATCCGGGTCGCCCACCAGGCGGGCGAGCTGGGCGAGCGGCAGGCGCTGCGCCACGCTCCAGCGCACGGTCTCGTCCGCGTCGCCGAGCAGCGCCGGCAGCCGGAAGGGCGAGGCGTGCCGAGCCGCCACGGCCCGTACCTCGAAATAGGGATGCGCAAGCGCCGCGTCGGCCCGGTCGGGGTTGTCGCGGAAGAACCGGTCGATCCGCGGCGCGTAGCGGTCCTGCATGCAGGCATGGGCCGGCCGGCAGCGGCCGGCACGCTGCCGATCCGCCTGCGCGCAGCCGACGCAATCGACCGGCGCACCCCGCCAGTCCACCGCCGGCGGCGCCGTGGCGGGCATGGGCGAAGTCATCTGCCGGCTCCCACCGGGCACGACCGGTCCGCCGAGACGGCGGCCGGCATGCCCCCCGGCACGTGCTCCGCTGGCGGCAGGCAGGCCAGCCTCATGCCTCGTCCGCGGCCGGATCGCGCCGGGCGATGGTGTGCAGGGCCACGACGCCGAAGGCCGGCGCCGCCGACGCCGCGCCGGCGGCATCACAGGCACACGGCGCCGCCTCGCGGGTCTGGAAGACCAGGCCGGTCTGGGTGGCCGTCTCGGCGAAGTCGATGCGTGCGCCCTCCAGCAGCGCGGCGCTCGGCCCCGGCAGAAACAGCTTCAGGTCGCCGATCTCGACCACCCGGTCGTCCGGCTGCGGCGCCGGCTCGACGCTGAACTCGCTGGCGAGCCCGCTGCAGCCGCCCGGCGTCACCACCAGGCGAAAGCCGCAGGACTCGCCACCGCCGAAACGCACCATGCGGCGAATGAATCGCTCCGCCGCCGGCAGGATGTGCAGTTCCATGACGATCCGTTCCTCGTGCCGGCCGCTCAGACGCGCGCCTGATAGCGCGGCTGGGCAGTGTCGATGACGCAGGTGGCATCGACCGGGCAGACCGCCTCGCACTGCGCCTCGTCGAAGTAGCCGATGCATTCGGTGCACTTCTTCGGATTGATGACGAAGATGCCGTCCTTCTCGTAGATGGCGACGTTCGGGCACACCGGCTCGCAGGCGGAGCAGCCGGTGCATTGGGAGGCGACGATCTTGTAGGACATGACGAATCTCCTGCGGATTGACTGGCGGGCGGGCGCGGTCAGGCGGCGATGAAGGCGCCCTGGCGCAACGTCGCATCGCCCTTCGGCCGGTGGACGAGCTCGCCGCGTTCGATGCGCCCGAGGTAGTCCTTGAAATAGGCCAGCACCGAGCGCTCGATGTACTCGTGGGCATAGGCGTCGACCGGTTCGATGCCGGCCTCGCGCAGCATGTCTTTGGGGCAGCCGCCGATCTTCGAGGCGAACACTGCGGTGCAATCGTTGATGGCGCGCAGCGTCGAGGCCAGCGCGTCGTCCTCGCCGAAGCCGCCCTGGCAGTACAGGTCCACCCGCCGGTGGCCGACGAACTTCGCCCCCGCCACGCCGACCTCGTAGATCTGGAACTCGCTGGCGTGGCCGAAGTGCTCGTTGATCCGCCCGCCACCCTTGGTCGCCACGGCGATCAGCAGCTGCAGCTCGCTGTGGTGGCCGGCGAGCTCAGCGATGGCCTCGCGCCGGGCGGCGCCCTGCGCCTCGCGCTTGCGCTCGACCTCGGCCTGGTAGGCCTGGCGGCTGGCGCCGTCGTAGTCGAGCTCCATCGCCATCACCTTCTCGGTGGTGAACTCGGCGCTGCGGTCCTCGCCGAGCAGGCCAACCGCATCGGCTCGGCACTGGCGGCAGTGGCGCATCATGTTCATTTCGCCGGCGCAGGCATCCTGCAGCGCCTTGAGCTCCTGCGCGCTCGGCCCGCGCTGGCCGTTCAGGCCGAACACGGTGCCGTGCTCGGGCGCGGAGATCAGCGGCATGATGTTGTGCAGGAAGGCGCCGCGGCTCTTGACCGCCCGGTTCACCTCGATCAGGTGCTGATCGTTGATCCCGGGGATCATCACGGAGTTGACCTTGCACAGGATGCCGCGCTCGGTGAGCATCTCCAGCCCCAGCAGCTGGCGTTCCGACAGCAGCCGGGCCGCCTCGCGGCCGCGGTGGCGCTTGTTGCCGAAGTAGATCCACGGATAGATCGCCGCGCCGATGTCCGGGTCCACCATGTTGATGGTGAGGGTCACGTGGTCGACGTTGAAATCGGCGATGGTGTCGACATGATCCGGCAGCGCCAGGCCGTTGGTGGACAGGCACAGCTTGATGTCCGGCGCCTGCGCGGCGATCAGCTCGAAGGTGCGGAAGGTCTTCTCCGGGTTCGCCAGCGGATCGCCCGGGCCGGCGATGCCGAGCACCGTCATCTGCGGGATCGCCGAAGCCACCGCCACCACCTTCTTGGCCGCCTGCTCGGGCGTGAGCTTCTCGCTCACCACGCCCGGCCGGGATTCATTGGCGCAGTCGTACTTGCGGTTGCAGTAGTTGCACTGGATGTTGCAGGCCGGCGCCACCGCCACGTGCATGCGGGCGTAATGGTGATGGGCTTCTTCGCTGTAGCAGGGATGGTTCTTGACCTTCTCCCAGATCTCCGGCGCGAGATCGCCCGCCCCGGCGCCCGAGCCGCAGCTGGACTTGCCACTGCCGCCGCTGCTGCCACAGCCGTTGTGGTCCGGCGCGAGCTGCGCGGCGCTGGCCACCTCGATCTGGCGCAGCCTGTCGTTGATCCCGAGCCCTTCCTGCATGGCGTCCTCCGGCGAAGGGGCGGGGCGAAGCAGTCGCCGCCGCGCTGACGACCTGCCCTCGGCAACATCCATGCCACTGCACAAGTGATTGAAATCGCTAGCCTACGGGCTCACTGACGGCCAGAGGCGTTGTCGCAGATGCCACAGCAGAGGGGGCCGATGGGCGGTGGTTGTTGCACTTGCGACATGCTGGCGGGCGCCGGGAGGGACGCCGGCGCGGCGGGCACGCGCGACCGCAGGCGGGTCCGCCCGAGCCGCGGCAGGGGCCTCAGCAGGGTGGGCAGCAGGACGGGACGATGCCGGCGAGGGATCGCGGCACGGTTGGCGCGGGGCGGGCGCCGGCGGTCTAGAGGCGCTTGACGGCGATGCCGTGCTTGCGAATGGCGTAGCCGATCTGGCGGGGGGTGATGTTCAGCAGCCGGGCGGCCTTGGCCTGCACCCAGCCGCAACGCT
>JAASSS010000086.1 GCA_021767745.1 Pseudomonadota bacterium | reverse complement strand
GTGCTGCTGGCGAACAAGGAGGCGCTGGTCATGGCTGGCGGCCTGATGATCGAGGCGGCGCGCCGCAGCGGCGCGAGCCTGCTGCCCATCGACAGCGAACACAACGCCATCTTCCAGTGCCTGCCGCGCGCCACGGCGGACGGCGCCGACACCGCCGGCGTGGCCAAGATCACTCTGACCGCTTCGGGCGGCCCGTTCCGCGACTGGCCGGCGGCGCGGATCGCCAGTGCCGGTCCGGCGGCCGCCTGCGCGCATCCGACCTGGCAGATGGGGCGCAAGATCTCGGTCGACTCGGCCAGCCTGATGAACAAGGGGCTGGAGACGATCGAGGCGCACTGGCTGTTCGGGCTGCCGCCCTCGCGCATCGATGTGGTGGTGCACCCGCAGAGCGTGGTGCACTCGCTGGTATCCTATGTGGATGGTTCGGTGCTGGCGCAGTTGGGCAACCCCGACATGCGCACTCCGATCGCCCATGCCCTGGGCCATCCGGAGCGGCTGGCCAATGGTGTCGCGGCGCTCGACCTGTGCCGCGTCGGCCGGCTGGACTTCGAGCCGCCGGATGAGGCCCGCTTCCCCTGCCTGCGCCTGGCGCGCGAGGCGATGACCTCGCCGGCGGCGGCCGTGGTGCTGAACGCGGCCAACGAAGTGGCCGTTGGCGCGTTCCTCGAAGGGCGGCTCGACTTTCCGGGCATCGCCGACTGTGTGGCGGCGACGCTCGATGTCCTCGCCGCTCCCGCGCCGACCTCGCTCGACGAGGTGCGCGAACTCGATCATATTGCGCGGCAGCGGGCGCTGGAGCTCGTCCCCAGGAGGGGAAGATGATTGATATTGCGATCAAGCTCGGCGCCTTCATCGTCGCCATCGCCCTGCTGGTCTCGTTCCACGAGTTCGGCCATTTCTGGGTGGCTCGGCGCCTGGGCGTGAAGGTGTTGCGCTTCAGCGTCGGCTTCGGCACCCCCCTGTGGCAGCGCCGCGGGCGCGACGGGGTGATGTATCAGGTGGCCGCATTGCCGCTGGGCGGCTATGTGAAGATGCTCGATGAGCGCGAGGCGCCGGTGCCGGAGCACGAGCGGGCCTTCGCCTTCAATCGTCAGGCCCCCTGGAAGCGCTTCCTGATCGTCCTGGCCGGTCCGGCCGCCAACTTCCTGCTCGCGATCGCCCTCTACTGGGTGCTGCTGACGACCGGCATCACCGGCACGCGTCCGCTGGTGGATGCGCCGCCGGCCGACACGCCCGCGGCGGTCGCCGGGCTGCGTGCGGGTGACGAGATTGTTGCCGTCGACGGCCGCCAGACCCGCACCTGGGAACGGGTCAACATGGCGCTGGTGGAGGCGGTGTTGCGCGATTCGGAGGTCGAGCTGTCGATCCGCCGTGCCGAGGGCGAGGCGCTGCAGGCGGCGCTGGCGCTCTCGCCGGAGGCCAATCGACGCCGCCCGGCGGAACTGCTCGAACAGCTTGGGCTCGCCCCCTACGCGCCGCCCTTGCCGCCGGTGATCGGCCAGGTGCTGGCCGACGGCGCCGCCGTGCAGGCCGGGCTGCAGCCGGGCGACCGCATCGTGGCGGTGGACGGCAGGCCGGTGGCCGACTGGACCGATTGGGTGGCGCAGGTGCGGGCCGCGGCAGGCCGGCCGCTGGCGCTGACGCTGGAACGCGACGGGCAGCGCCTGACGCTGACGCTGCGGCCGGATCGGCGCGAGGCCGAGGGCGGTCCGGTCGGCTACATCGGCGCCGCGCCGGCCGTGCCGGATGACTTGCGCCAGCGGCTGCAGGCCGAGTACCGTTACGGCCCGCTCGCGGCCCTGCCGGCGGCGGTGGCACGAACCTGGGAAATGTCCGCCCTCACGCTGCAGATGCTGGCGCGCATGGTGGTCGGCCAGGTGGGCCTGGACAACATCAGCGGGCCGATCAACATCGCGCAGTACGCCGGGGCTTCGTTCCTGGCCGGGCCGATGGCCTTCATCGCCTTCCTGGCAGTGGTCAGCATCAGCCTCGGCGTGTTGAACCTGCTGCCCATACCGGTGCTGGACGGCGGCCATCTGGTGTTTTACCTGGCGGAGATGATCTTCGGGCGACCGCCCTCGGAGCAGATCCAGCTGCTCGGCCAGCAGGTCGGGGTGCTGGCGCTGATTGCCCTGATGGGGCTGGCCATATTCAACGACATCGCGCGCCTGGCCGGCTGAGCCACCACGCCGCGCACGTTAGACAAGACGACGCTGTATGAGACATCTGCGGCCGCGACGCGCGGCGGTATTGGTAACTGCGGCACTGACGTTCGGCCTGCCGGCCAGCAGTCAGGCGTTCGAGCCGTTCCGGATCCAGGGCTTCGAGGTGCGCGGGCTCGAGCGGCTCGAGCCGGGCCGTGTCTATCGCTACGTGGAGCTGGCCCCGGGCGATCTGGTCGGGCAGGCGCAGGCGCAGGATCTGCTGCATGACCTGTATGCCAGCGGCCTGTTCAGCGACGTCTCGCTGCTGCGCGAGAACGGCACGCTGATCATCCAGGTCGCCGAGCGCCCGACCATCGCCGAGTTCGAGATCAGCGGCAACGAGGAGATCCCCACGGAGGATCTGCTCGACGGCCTGCGCCAGGCCGGGCTCGCCGAGGGGCGGGTGTTCGACCGCTCGCTGCTCGACCAGGTGGCGCAGGAGCTGCAGCGGCAGTATTTCGCCGGCGGCCGCTACAGCGTCGCCATCGATACCTCGGTGACCGAGCTCGACGACAATCGCGTCGACATCGCCATCAACATCGATGAGGGCGAGGTCACCAAGATCGCGGACATCAACATCGTCGGCAACACGGTGTTCAGCGATGACGAGCTGCGGGAGGTCATGACGCTGCGCCCGAGCAGCTGGCGGACGCTCATCGGCAGCCGCGACCGCTACTCGCAGCCGGCGCTGGCCGGCGATATCGAGGCGATCACCTCCTATTACCAGAATCGCGGCTATCTGAACTTCAACATCGACTCGACCCAGGTCACGCTCTCGCCCGATCGCGAGAAGATCTACGTGACCATCAACGTCGAGGAGGGCGAGCGTTACGCCGTCGATGAGGTCGACATCGCCGGCGAACTGATCGTGCCCGAGGCGGAGGTGCGCGCGCTCATCTCGGTGGATCCGGGCAGCACCTTCTCGCGCGAACAGGCGCAGGAGACGGCCAACCGCATCAGCGAGCGCCTGGGCGACGAGGGCTATGCCTTCGCCGAGGTCACGCCGGTGCCGGAGGTGGACGAGGAGTTCAAGACGGTCGATCTGACCTTCGTGGTCGAGCCCGGCCGACGCTACTACGTGCGGCGCATGAACATCGGCGGCAACTACCGCACCAAGGACGAGGTGTTCCGTCGCGAACTGCGCCAGTTCGAGGGCGGCTACTTCTCCAGCAGCGCGGTAGCCCGCTCGCGCACGCGTCTGGCGCGGCTGCCGTATGTGGAAGACGTACAGGTCGAGACGGTGCCGGTGCCCGGCACTGATGACATGGTCGACGTCAACTACGAGATCGTCGAGCGCAGCTCAGGCTCCTTCCAGGTCGGTGTCGGCTATTCCAGCGGCCAGGGAGCGCTGTTCAACACCGCCGTGACGCAGACCAACTTCCTCGGCACCGGCAATCGTGTCAGCGTCGAATTCATCCGCAGCGAGTTCGCGCAGAGCTACAGCGCGGCGCTGACCGAGCCGTACTGGACCAACACCGGCATCAGCCGCACGATCTCCGCCTTCTATCGCGAGACGGACTCGCTGACCAACGTCAGCTCCCGCTTCAACAGCGACAGCTACGGCCTCGCCTACGGACTCGGCCTGCCGCTCAGTGAGTTCGATCGGGTCCGCTTTGGCACCACCTATCGCTTCACCGAACTGCGCACCTCGGAGGACCGCACGCCGGATCAGATCCTGCAGTTCGTCGAGGACAACGGCGATGAGTTCGACACGGTGGGACTGGAGAGCGGCTGGATCCGCGACACGCGCGACCGGCTGCTGTTCGCCAGCCGCGGCTACCTCAGCCGCATCGGTGCCGAGGTGGCGGTGCCGCTGGCGGACCTGGAGTTCTACAAGCTCAACTACCAGTACCTGCAGTACGTGCCGATCTTCGGCAGCCTGATCGGCTCGGTCGGCCTGGATGTCGGTTATGGCGAGGCGTTGGGTGGCACCAGCGATCTGCCGCCTTACGAGAAGTACTTCGGCGGTGGCATCAACTCCGTGCGCGGCTATCAGACTGCCTCACTCGGTCCGGAGGACGAGTTCGGCAACCCGATCGGCGGCAACTTCGAGTTCACGCTGCAGAGCGAGCTGCTGTTGCCCACGCCGTTCATCGACGCCCGCAACCAGCGGGTGGTGTTGTTCGTCGACGCCGGCAACATCTTCGAGGAACCGGGTGACTTCGACGCCGGCGAGCTGCGGGCCGCCACGGGCATCGGCTACGAATGGTTCACTCCGATCCTGGGCCTGCTCAAGTTCGCCATCGCCTATCCTTTGAACGACGAGGACGACGACGACACCGAGCTGTTCGCCTTCACCTTCGGCACATCCTTCTGACGAGGTTTCTGATTCATGCGTGCATTCGTGTTGTTCGTGATCACCGGCGTGATGCTGGCCGCCCCGACACTGGCACTTGCCGAGGTCAAGATCGCCGTCGTCAACGTGCAGCGGGTACTGCGCGAGGCCCCGCAGGCCCAGGCCCTGCGGCAGGAGCTGCAGTCCGAGATGTCCTCGCGCGAGACGCAGCTGGCCGCCAAGCAGCGTGAGCTGGAGACCGCGGTGGAGACGTTCCGCAAGGACTCGGCGGCCATGAGCGAGTCGAGCCGCAAGGCACGCGAGCAGGAGCTGGCCGCGCAGCAGCGGGACATGATCGGCAGCGCGCAGCGCTTCGAGGGCGAGATTCAGCAGCGCCGGGTAGAAGGCCTGCGCGAGATCGAGCAGCAGATCGGCGGGGTGATCACCAACATCGCCGAGCGCAACAAGTACGACCTGGTGCTCACCGAGGGCGTGGCGTACGCCAAGGACAAGCTGGACATCACCGAGCAGGTGATCAAGGCGCTGAAGTAACCGCCGCGCGCATGGAGGCGTCAGCGGGGTTCACGGCGGGCGAGCTGGCCGCGCGGTTCGGCTGCGAGCTGCGCGGCGATCCGGCCGCGCGCGTCACCGGCGTGTGCACCCTGCAGCACGGCCGCGAGGGCTTGCTGAGCTTTCTCGCCAACGACAGCTATCGGCGCTACCTCGCCGACACCGCCGCCAGCGTGGTGGTGGTGGCGCCGCGAGACGCCGGTGAGGTGGCCGGCACGGCGCTGATCCATGCCGACCCCTATCTGATCTACGCCCGCATCGCCGCCCTGTTCGCGCCGCCACGGGCTGCCGTTCGCGGCGTGGATGCGCACGCGACGGTCGCCGCCGCGGCGACGGTGGCGCCGAGTGCGTACGTCGGTCCGCATGCGGTGATCGGTGCCGGGGCGGTGGTCGGCGAACGGGTGCGGATCGGGCCGGGCTGCGTGCTTGCCGAGGGCGTGCGGATCGAGGCGGACAGCGAGCTGGTGGCGCGGGTCTATCTCGGGCCGGGGGTGCGGCTGGGCCAGCGGGTGCTGCTGCATCCCGGCGTGACCGTGGGCGCCGACGGCTTTGGCCAGGTCTACGACGGTGAACGCTGGCTGAAGGTGCCCCAGCTCGGCAGTGTGCGCATCGAGGATGATGTCGAGATCGGCGCGAACACGACCATCGATCGCGGCGCGGTCGAGGACACCGTGCTGGAGACTGGCGTCAAGCTCGACAACCAGATCCAGGTCGGTCACAACGTGCACATCGGTGCCCACACGGTGATCGCCGGCTGTGTCGGCATCTCCGGCAGCACCCGCATCGGCCGGCGCTGCATGATCGGCGGCGGGGTCGGCATCGGCGGCCATCTGGACATCGTCGATGGCGTCACCATCACCGGCATGACCATGGTGACCCACTCGCTGACGGCGCCGGGAGTGTACTCCTCCGGCGTGCCCGTCGCGCCCAATCGCACCTGGCGGCGCAATGCGATGCGCTTCCAGCATCTGGATGAACTGGCCCGGCGGCTGTCGGCGCTGGAGCGGCGCCTGACGCGGGAGTCGCCGGGCGCGGGGGAAGAGGAGTCCTCGTGAGTGAGCTGAAGATCGAGGAGATCCTCGGTTACCTGCCGCACCGTTATCCGTTCCTGCTGCTGGACCGCGTCCTGCACTGCGAGCCGGGCGAGCGGGTGCTGGCCCTGAAGAACGTGACCATCAACGAGCCGTTCTTCAATGGCCACTTCCCCGGCCGCCCGGTCATGCCCGGCGTGCTGCTGCTGGAGGCCATGGCGCAGGCGACGGCCATCCTGGCCTTCCGCACGGCCCAGAACACCTACGGCAGCGGCGTCATCTACTACCTCGTCAGCATCGACAAGGCCCGCTTCAAGCGGCCGGTGGTGCCGGGTGATCAGCTGCGGCTGCACGCCACCTTCCAGCGGCGCGTGCGTCAGATGTGGAAGTTCTCCGCCTGGGCCGAGGTCGAGTCGCAGCGGGTCTGCGAGGCCGAGATCATGTGCATGGCCAAGCAGGACGAGGCGTGATCCATCCGACGGCGATCGTCGATCCCAGCGCCGAGGTCGACGCCAGCGCCGAGGTCGGTGCCTACAGCATCATCGGCGCCAAGGTGGTGCTGGGGGCCGAGGTATGGATCGGTCCGCACGTGGTGGTGCAGGGACCGACCGCCATCGGCGAGGGTACCCGCATCTTCCAGTTTGCCTCCATCGGTGAGCAGCCGCAGGACAAGAAGTACCGCGGCGAGCCGACCCGCCTGGAGATCGGCCGGCGCAATACCATCCGCGAGTACGTCACCATCAACCGCGGCACCCTGCAGGACGAGGGCTGCACCCGGCTGGGCGACGACAACTGGATCATGGCCTACGTGCACATCGCCCATGACTGCCGCATCGGCAACGATGTGATCATGGCGAACAATGCCAGCCTGGCCGGGCACGTGCAGATCGACGATCACGCCATCCTCGGCGGCTTCAGCCTCGTGCACCAGTTCTGTCGCGTCGGCCGGCACAGCTTCCTGCAGTTCGGCGCGGGTTTGAACCGCGACGTACCGCCCTACGTGGTGGCTGCCGGACTGCCGGGCGAGCCGCGGGGCATCAATGCCGAGGGCCTGCGCCGCCATGGTTTCAGCGCCGCCGAGATCCAGGCGGTCAAGCGGGCATACCGGCTGCTGTACCGGCAGGGGTTGCGGCTCGAGGATGCGCTGACGCAGCTGCAGACACTGGCGGAGGAAGAGCCGGTCGTGGCGCCGCTCGCCGCGTTCATCGGCAGCAGCCGGCGCGGCCTGATCCGTTGAGCCGGTGACGCAGGCCGTCTTCGTCGCCGGCGAGCAGTCGGGAGACCTGCTCGGCGCCTCATTGATCGAGGCGCTGCGGGCGCGTCGCCCGTCGCTGGTCTGCAGCGGCGTGGCGGGCCCGCAGATGGTTACCGCCGGCTGCCGCGCCGAGCGATCGTCCGACGAACTGGCCGTGATGGGCCTGACCGAGGTGCTCGCCCATCTGCCGCGCCTGCTCGCGCTGCGCCGCACGCTGGTGCGCCGCTATCGGGCGCAGCCGCCGGACGTGTTCGTCGGCATCGATGCGCCGGATTTCAACCTCGGACTAGAGCGACGGTTGCGCCGCGCCGGCATCCCCACCGTGCACTATGTCAGCCCCAGCGTCTGGGCCTGGCGGCAGCGGCGGGTAAAGACCGTGGCCGCCGCCGCCGACCGGCTGCTCTGCCTGTTCCCCTTCGAACTCGACTTCTACCGTGCGCACGGCGTCGATGCCCGCTTCGTCGGCCATCCGCTGGCGGACCGGCTGCCGCTGCGCGTCGATTCGCTGGCGGCGCGCCGCCGGCTCGGGCTGGCGGCGGATGGGCCGCTGCTGGCGGTGCTGCCCGGCAGCCGGCACGGCGAGGTGGCCCGGCTCGGTCCGCTGTTCGCGCAGACGCTGGCGCAGC
>JAASSS010000085.1 GCA_021767745.1 Pseudomonadota bacterium | reverse complement strand
GCGCTAGGCCGACAGCAGCCGCAGCGCCCACTCCAGCGCCCCGCGCACCCGCGGGCCGAGCAACGCCCGGGCCTGCTCGGCGGCGACCCAGCGCAGCTCGTGATGCTCATAGCGGCCGGTCTGCGGGTTCGGCCGGATCTCGGCCTGCTGCGGACTGGCCAGCCGCGCGAGGTAGTAGCAGGCGATCTTGCCGCGGCGGGTATAGGGCGGGGTCCGGTAGCAGCAGGACCCCCAGCGGAAGTCCAGCGCCGTGAGGGCGGTCTCCTCGGCCACCTCGCGCTGCGCCGCCGCCAGCGGCGTCTCGCCCGTTTCCAGCTCGCCCTTGGGAAAGTCCCAGTAGTGATAGCAACGCGCCAGCAGGAACTCCGGCGGTTCGCCGCGCACGATGATCACGCCGGCCGACAGCGGCGCGGGCAGGCGGGCCCCGAGCGAACTCATCGCCGCCGCGGCCGGCGCACGCGCGGCGAGAGCTCGGCCGGCCGCGCCGCCAGCCAGCCGACGAAGCGGGCGATGTCCGGATGGGCCAGCAGGGCCTCGCGACTGGAGTAGTGCTCGCCCAGCGCCCGCTCGGGCAGCACCGCATGCACATGGCGATGACAGGGCGAACAGAGCATCAGCACGTGCGTGCGCAGCGCCTCACGGCCGTAGCGGCGGCGGAATCGCGCCTGCCGGTGCAGCCGGCGCGGGATCAGATGATGCCGCGTCAGCCGTGCGGGGCGTGCGCACAGACCGCAGACCGGCGCCTGATCTCTCGCTGCTTCCATCCCTCTACCATGGGCGCCCTGGCGCAGAGCGCAACCCGCCCCGGCCACGGGCCACGCCCGCGGCACCTTGCACCGGGCGCATCGAAGCCCATCTTGGACATTCACCCGCAGCCTGCGAGATCACCATGCTCGGATTCCTGCACAAGCCCCGCCTGCCCGACCCCGGCACCGCCCTGCCCGGCCGCGAGACGCCGATGCAGATCCCGGCCGCGCACGCCGTGCACGGTCGCCCGCTGGCCGGGCCGTTTCCGCCCGGGCTGCGGCAGGTGCAGTTCGGCCTCGGCTGCTTCTGGGGCGCCGAGCGACGCTTCTGGTCACTGCCGGGCGTCTACACCACCGCGGTCGGCTACGCCGGCGGTCAGACGCCGCATCCCACCTACGAGGAGGTCTGCTCGGGGCGGACCGGGCACACCGAGGCGGTGCTGGTGGTCTACGACCCGGCCGTGATCGGCCTGCCGCAACTGCTGGCGACCTTCTGGGAGAGCCACGATCCGACCCAGGGCATGCGCCAGGGCAACGACGTCGGCACCCAGTACCGCTCGGCGATCTACGCGCAGGACGATGCCGATCTGGCCACGGCCGAGCACAGCCGGCAGGTGTTCGAGGCGGCGCTGGCCGAGCGCGGGTTGGGCTCGGTCACGACCGAGATCGCCCTGGCCGGCCCGTTCTATTACGCCGAGGGTTATCACCAGCAGTATCTGGAGAAGAACCCGGGCGGCTACTGCGGCCTCGGCGGCACGGGCGTGTGCTATCCGGCCGCCGAGGCGACCGGGCGCTGAGCTACCAGCGCTCGATCGCCGTCGCGGCGGCGGCGTTCTCCGGCCGGGCAAGCAGTCCGCTGGCGCCCAGCCCCACCTCGTAGATGGCACCGTCCGCCATCGGCAGATAGACGGCACTGCCGTAGCGGGCACTGACCGGCGAGGGGATCGGCAGTGCAGCCGGCCAGTGGGCCTGCGTGGCTGCAGCCCAGCGATCCAGCGCTACCCACGCCGCCAGCGGCCCGGCCGGTTCGAGCGAGACCAGCGTGGGCGGCGTGCGCCGCGCCTGTGCCGGGTCGGCGAAACGGCCACCGAGGCGATCCAGCCGATACACCGGCGTTGCCCCCAGCAGCCGCAGCCACGGCGCCCAGACGATGACGCGGGCCTCGAGCTGCCACTGATCGCCGTGCAATTCGAGCAGCCAGGGCGGTCCCTCGCTCGGCGTCAGCCGGACCCGGTACTGCTGCGGGCCGAGCTCGGCGAAGGCCAGTCGCGCCACCGGCACCTCCGGCGCCAGCCGCTGCCAGGACTGCAGTGCAAGGCCCAGCCCCATGGCCAACAACCCGGCCGCCAGCAGCGGCAAGCCGCCGAGCAGCAGCGCCACCGCGAATACCGGCTGGCGGCGCAGGCGGCGCATGGCCAGCAGGATCAGGCCGCCGCCCGCGCCGAACGCGAGCAGGGCCACCACAACCGTCGTCGTCATCGTCATCCTCTGTGCGTCCTGCCGTGCCGCGTCCGGCCCCGGTGCCGGGGTGGTCATCTCGTATACTGCCGGGCTTTGTTGTCGGGGCCTTTGCCATGTCTGGCGCCTATTCCCACCGGCGCGTGCGCCGCTCGCTGCTGCTCGTGCTGTGCTGTTGCCTGCCACTGCTCGGCTGCGGCCAGCGCGGTCCACTCTATCTGCCGGACGAGCCGCCGGCGGCTGCCGAGGAGGCCGCCGGATGAAGCCCTTCGACTACCGGCACGGCCGCCTGCAGGTCGAGCAGGTGGACCTGCAGACGCTGGCAGAGATCCACGGCACGCCCGCCTACGTCTACTCCGCCGCCGCGCTGCGGGCCAACTACGGCGCGCTGGCGGCCGCCTTCGGCCCGCAGCCGCACCGCATCTGCTACGCAGTGAAGGCGAACGGCAACCTGGCGGTGCTGCAACTGCTGGCCGGGCTCGGCGCCGGTTTCGACATCGTCTCGGTGGGCGAACTCGAGCGCGTGCTGCTGGCCGGCGGGGAACCGGAGCGCATCGTCTTCTCCGGCGTCGGCAAGCGCGAGGCGGAGATGCGCCGGGCGCTGGAGGTGGGCATCGGCTGCTTCAACGTCGAGTCGGCGAGCGAGCTGCGCCGGCTCGACCGGCTCGCGCAGGCGCTGGGCCAGCGGGCGCCGGTCTCGCTGCGGGTCAATCCGGACGTGGATGCCGCCACCCATCCGTACATCGCCACCGGCCTGAAGGAGAACAAGTTCGGCATCGACATCGACCGCGCCGCCGAACTGTATGGCCAGGCCGCCGCCATGCCGGGCATCCGCCTGGTCGGCATCGACTGTCACATCGGCTCGCAGCTGACCACGCTCGCGCCCTTCGTGGATGCGCTCGAGCGCGTGCTCGCCCTCTACGATCGACTGCAGGCGCAGGGCATCGAACTGGCGCATATCGACGTCGGCGGCGGCCTCGGCATTCGCTATCGCGACGAGCAGCCGCCGGCTGCCGCCGCCTGGGTCGGCGCGCTGCGCGAGCGGGTCGGGGGCCGGCCGGTGGCGCTGTGGCTGGAGCCGGGCCGGGCGATCGTCGGCGAGGCCGGCGTACTGCTGACGCGGGTCGAATACCTGAAGGTGCAGCAGGGCCATCACTTCGCCATCGTCGACGCCGGCATGAACGACCTGCTGCGTCCCTCGCTCTACCAGGCCTGGCACGACATCCTGCCGGTCAGCCCGCGCCGGGACGAGCCGCCGCCGCCGGCCTGGGACATCGTCGGCCCGGTCTGCGAGACCGGCGACTTCCTCGGCAAGCAGCGTGAGCTGGCGCTGGCGGAAGGTGACCTGCTGGCGGTGATGAGCGCCGGCGCCTACGCCTTCACCATGGCGAGCCAGTACAACGCCCGGCCCCGCCCGCCCGAGCTGCTGGTGGACGGCGCGCACGTGCACGTCGCGCGCGCGCGCGAGACGCTGGCGGACCTGTGGGCGGGCGAGCGGCTGGCGGACCTGCCGGCATGAGCGTGCCGGGGCCGACGCCCCTGCTGCTGGTCGACGGCAGCAGCTACCTGTACCGCGCCTTCCATGCGCTGCCGCCGCTGACCAACAGCAAGGGCGCGCCGACCGGCGCGGTGTTCGGCGTGGGCAACATGCTGCGCAAGCTGGTCGGCGAATACCGGCCGGAGCGGGTGGCCGTGGTCTTCGATGCGCCCGGCAAGACCTTCCGCGACGAGCTGTTCGCGGCCTACAAGGCCAACCGGCCGGCCATGCCGGACGACTTGGCACGGCAGATCGAGCCGCTGCATCGGCTGGTGCGGGCCCTGGGCCTGCCGCTGCTGATGGTGCCGAACGTCGAGGCGGACGATGTCATCGGCACGCTGGCCCGACTGGCCGGCGAGCGCGGCATGCGCACGGTGATCTCCACCGGCGACAAGGACATGGCGCAGCTGGTGAACGGCCACGTCACGCTGGTCAACACCATGAGCGACACCGTGCTCGATCGCGCCGGGGTGCTGGAGAAGTTCGGCGTGCCGCCGGAGCGCATCGTCGACTATCTCGCGCTGATCGGCGACAGCAGCGACAACATCCCCGGCGTTCCGAAGGTGGGCCCCAAGACGGCAGCCAAGTGGCTGACGGCCTACGAGTCGCTGGACGGCATTCTCGCCCATGCGCAGGAGATCGGCGGCAAGGTCGGCGAGTCGCTGCGGGCGCACCTCGATCAGCTCGCGCTCTCGCGCCAGCTGGCCACGATCCACTGCGAACTGACGCTGCCGGTAACGCTGGATGCGCTGGTGCCGACCGCCCCGGACACCGCGGCGCTGCACGCGCTGGCGAGCGAGCTGGAGGTCGGTTCCTGGTTGCGCGAGGTCGATCGCGGTGGCTTCGTGCCCGCTGTCAGCGGCGCGCCCGCACCCGTCCCGGTGCCACCCGCGCAGCCGGCCGCGGCCGACTACGAGACGATCCTCACGCCCGAGCGGCTGGCGCACTGGCTCGACCGGCTGGCGGCGGCGCCACTGTTCGCCTTCGATACCGAGACCACCAGCCTCGACTACATGGTGGCCGAGATCGTCGGCGTCTCCTTCGCCCTCGAGCCCGGCGAGGCCGCCTACGTGCCGCTGGCACATTGCTACATCGGCGCGCCGGCGCAGCTCGACCGCGACACGGTGCTGGCTCGATTGCGGCCGCTGCTGGAAGCCGAGACGCCCGCCAAGGTGGGGCAGAATCTCAAGTTCGACCGCAACGTGCTGGCCAACCACGGCATCACGCTGCGCGGCATCGCTCACGACACCATGCTGCAGTCCTACGTGCTCAACAGCATGGCCCGCCAGCACGACCTGGATTCGCTGGCCCTGCGCGAACTGGGCCACCAGACCGTGCGCTTCACCGACATCGCCGGCAAGGGCGCCAAGCAGCTCACCTTCGACCAGATCGAGATCGACATCGCCGCCCCCTATGCCGCGGAGGATGCCGACATCGCCCTGCGCCTGCACCAGCGGCTGTGGCCCCGGCTGCAGGCAACACCAGATCTGGCCGACGTCTATCGAACCTTGGAGATGCCGCTGGTGCCGGTGCTCTCGCGCATGGAGCAGACCGGCGTGCTGGTCGACTGCGCGATGCTCGCCCGCCAGGGCGTGGAACTGGACAGCGCCATCGGCGAGCTGGCCCGCCAGGCCTGCGCCGAGGCCGGTTGCGAATTCAACCTCGGCTCGGCCAAGCAGCTGCAGGAAATCCTGTTCGAGCGCCTCGGCCTGCCGGCGCGGCGCAAGACGCCCAAGGGCGTGCCCTCCACGGCGGAGGACGTGCTGCAGGAGCTGGCCGCCGATTACGCGCTGCCGGGGCTGATCCTCGAGCATCGGGCGATGTCCAAGCTGAAGTCGACCTACGTCGATCGCCTGCCGCGCCAGGTCTGTGCACGCACCGGCCGCATCCACACCAGCTATCACCAGGCGGTGGCGGCCACCGGGCGGCTGTCCTCGTCCGATCCCAACCTGCAGAACATTCCCATCCGCACCGAGGCCGGTCGGCGCATCCGCCAGGCCTTCATCGCGCCGCCCGGCCAGCGCCTGCTGGCGGCGGACTATTCGCAGATCGAGCTGCGCATCATGGCGCACCTGTCCGGCGACGCCGGCCTGCAGCAGGCCTTCGCGAGCGGCCAGGACGTGCATCGGGCCACCGCCGCGGAGGTGTTCGGGCTGGCGCCCGAGGGGGTCGCGCCCGAGCAGCGCCGCGCCGCCAAGGCGATCAACTTCGGCCTGATCTACGGCATGTCGGCCTTCGGCCTCGCCCGCCAGCTCGGCATCGAGCGCGGGGATGCCCAGCGCTACATCGACCGCTACTTCCAGCGCTATCCCGGCGTGCGCGCGTTCATGGAGCAGATGCGCGAGCAGGCGCGGGAGGCGGGCTACGTCAGCACCGTGTTCGGCCGGCGCCTGTACCTGCCGGAGATCGCCAGCCGCAACGCCGCCCGGCGGCAGTACGCCGAGCGCACGGCGATCAACGCGCCGATGCAGGGTACGGCCGCGGACATCATCAAGCGCGCGATGATCGACATCGATGACTGGCTGCAGCGCGAGCGGGTGCCGGCCCGGATGCTGATGCAGGTGCATGACGAGCTGGTGTTCGAGGTACGCGAGGACTTGGCCCCGGAGCTCGGCGAGGCCGTGCGTGCCCGCATGCAGCACGCCGCCGAGCTGGCGGTGCCGCTGGAGGTCGAGGTCGGCATCGGTGCCAATTGGGATGAGGCGCACTGACGCGGCGCACTGCCGGCGCCCAGCGCTTCAGCCCGACGCCCGATCCGCCGGCGGCGCGGCCGGTCCCTCCAGCGCCAGCACCGCCGCCAGCTGTGCGCGTGCCTGCTCCACGCCCGTGCCCTTGAGGGCCGAGAACAGCTGCACGTGCGCGATCAACGGCGTCTGGCCCAGCTGGCGCCGCGTCTGTCGCAGCGCCGTCAGGCCCGCTTGGTTGCCGAGCTTGTCGGCCTTGGTCAGCAGCAGGTGGCAGGGCAGCTCGGCGGCAGTGGCCAGCTCCAGCAGCTGCAGATCCAGCGGCCCGAGCGGGCGGCGTGCATCCATGATCACCACCACGCCGCGCAGCGACCGACGGTCCTGCAGATAGCCGCTCACCACTTGCCCCCAGTGCCGACGCTGCGCCTCGGGCACCTTGGCATAACCGTAGCCCGGCAGGTCGACCAGCCGCACGGTGTCGGTCAGACGGAAGAAGTTGATCAGTTGCGTGCGGCCCGGCGTGCGGCTGGTCCGTGCCAGTCCACGCCGCCCGGTGATGGCGTTGATGGCGCTGGACTTGCCTGCGTTGGAGCGGCCGGCGAAGGCGAGTTCGGCGCCCTCGTCCGGCGGCAACTGGTGCAGCTGGCTGGCACTGGTCAGAAACTCGATCCGGCCGAACGGATTCATGGCTCGATCTCGTGGGCCCGACAGGGCGGGGCGGTTTGACCCTGCCGGGCCGGTTCCGGTATAGAATTGCGCGCTTTTGGCGAGGGCGGTGCGTGTGGCGCCGGCCGTCGCCGCAGCAGTCTACTGCACCCGGGAGCCCCCGGAGCCAGACGCCGCTTTCAGGAGATATCCGGCATGAAGAAACTGTGTGCGGGCATCGCCGCGTTCCTGTCCTGCGCGATGCTGCCGACCGCTGCCCTCGCGGCCGCCGATGCCCATGGCGAGCAGTCCACGCAGCCGGCCACCGAGATCAACCTGCTCGCGGACGGCGACGTCGAAGCCGGCCAGGCCAAGGCCGCGCCCTGCGCCGCCTGTCACGGCCCCGACGGCAATGGCGTGGCGCCGCAGTGGCCGAAGCTGGCCGGCCAGCACGCCGATTACCTGTTCGCGCAGCTGCAGGCGTTCAAGGCCGGCACGCGCAACAATCCGGTAATGATGGGCATGGCCGCACCGCTGAGCGAGCAGGACATGCGCGATCTGGCCGCCTACTACGCCAGCCAGGAGGTGCGGGGCGGCAGCGCGGATGAATCGCTGGTCGAGCTCGGCGAGCGCATCTGGCGCGGTGGCAACGCCGAGACCGGCGTGTCCGCCTGTGCCGGCTGCCACGGCCCGGCCGGCCGCGGCAACGGCCCGGCACAGTACCCGCACCTGGCGGGCCAGTACGCCCAGTACGTGCAGGACCAGCTGCAGAAGTACCGCAACGGCGAGCGCGGCGAAGGCGCCCGCGGCGCGATGATGCAGGATGTCGCCAGCCGCCTGAGCGAGGAAGAGGCCCGGGCCGTGGCCTCGTTCATCGAAGGTCTGCACTAGCAGCCGGGAGGACTCATGCGCCG
>JAASSS010000008.1 GCA_021767745.1 Pseudomonadota bacterium | reverse complement strand
GCGCGCATCGTCGATTGGCTGGAACCTTCAGGCGGTTGGCCGGTCCAATAGACTGAACGGTCAGCCGATGATCCCGCCTTGCCGGACGTCAGGGTGGCATTCTCAGCGAGAAGTCCCACATGAACGTTCGTTCAAGGGTTGAGCGATCGTTCAAGTTGGCCGACAATATGTCTCCATCTGCGGAGGAGGATTTTTATGAGTAGTGTGGCTGGAACTCACAAGACCCCCGTTGCGCAACCGCAACAGGCGGGCATGTTCGGCGGCATCCTGAGCTGGCTTGGCTTGGCGCAGGACGAAACCAAGGTGCCGTCGCCGCCGTGGCGCGCGGCCTTCGTCGGCGTGTTCCTGGCACTGGTGCTCTTCGGCGTCTATCGCTGGTATCAGCATGCCTACTCGTTCACGGTGGGCTTGGACTACTTCGAGCCGGAGTTCGGCGTCTACTGGATGCGGCTGTTCTACATCCAGATGGCGCTGATCACCCTTGCAGGCGCGATCGGCGTGCCGCTGCTGTGGTTCACCCGGCCGAAGGATCCAATGGCGATGTCTCCGCACAAGGAGCTGTCGATCTATTATCTGATCCTGTCGTTCATCGCGGTGGCCAGCGTGGTGGTGGTGGCCATCCTGGGCCTGTTCGTCGAGGCCGATGCGGCCTGGCATCAGGTGACGGTGCGTGACACCGACTTCACGCCGACGCACATCGGTCTGTTCTACTTCGCCATTCCGCTCGGCATGGTGGCGCTGATTCTGGGCTTCGTGTGGATGCACACCCGCATGCCAGACTTCGTCAACCGCGTGTCGCTGCCGTTGGCGCTCGTGGCGGCGGCACCGATCCTGATCATGCCGAACCTCGGCCTGAACGAGTGGGGTCATACGTTCTTCTATGCGGAAGAGCTGTTCGCCGCACCGATCCACTGGGGCTTCGTGCTGCTGGGTTGGGGCCTGTTCGGTATCGGCGGCTTTCTGGTTCAGTGCCTGAACCGCATGCGTAAGCTGACGGCGGTCACGGACGAGGAGCGCGTTGCCGCTATCTAACGGCGGACGTCGCTAGACCCGCGCCGATGGCGATGGGCAAGAAAAAGGGGCCTTCGGGCCCCTTTTTTAGTCGGTTCGTCTGTTGCCGCCTGTGGGCATCCCGCCCTCAGCCATATTCCGCTCGAATCAAGTCAGCCTCGCCGGATAAGCGCTTTGCGATGCGTCCTGATCAGTCGTGGGAGTCAGGGCCCGATCGCCCTACGGCCGCAACCGGCGAGGCGATGAAGCGCGCCACCTCTTCCTGCACCACGCGGGCCTGAGGTGACAAACCCAGCAGGGCCGTGAGGATCCGGAAATGTCCCAGCCGCTGCATATAGACGAGGCGGGCGCCGCTGGCCTTCATGTCGTTCAGCCGGCGCCACATGCGCTTGCTCTGGCCCGGGCCGACGACCCTGTCCCGGCCACCATGAAGCAGCAGAAACGGCGGCGCTTGCGGGTGCACCCGCCCCAGCGGCTGCGCATCGGGCTGGCTGCCTGCCTCACCGAAGATGTCCTGTAGCAGGGGGTCACGGATCGGCAACAGATCGTAGGGGCCTGCCAAACCGACTACCCCGGCAACAGCGACCTGGTGGCGCTCCCCGTTCGCGGGTTCCGATGCCGTAACACCCCCGAGCGCCGCCAGACTTGCCAGGTGGGCACCGGCAGAGTGGCCGATCAGGAAGACGCGACGGGGATCACCGCCGTACTCGCTTGCATGCGCCCCGGCCCAGGCAAGCGCCGCCTGGGCGTCCTGGACGAAGGTCGGAAATCGCACCTCGGGATACAGCCGATAGTCGGGCAGTACCACCACCCGGCCGGGCGCTGCGAGCACCCGCGCGAGCAGGCGATATTGCCGACGCGACCCACTGCGCCAGCGGCCACCGTAGAAGAAGATGACGACGGGCAGTGGCACGGTCTCGCCGCGCGGCCGATAGATCTCCAGCTGCTGGCGGTCATGCGGCCCATAGGCAGCCACTCCCGCGCGACGCACTGCCGCGGCCTGCAGCCACGGCGAGAGGGTCATCCGGACAGCGCCCGCAGCCCGTTGTTCAGACCATCCAGCGTGAGTGGGTACATCTGCCCTTCCATCAGCTCTCTGGTGATGCCGATCGAGGGCGTGCTGGTCCAGCGAGCGACCGGCTCGGGATTGAGCCAGATCACCTTGTCAAAGTGCTGCCGCAGCCGCAGCAGCCACAAGGCGCCAGGCTCGGCATTATGGTGTTCGATGCTGCCGCCCTCATAGACGATCTCGTACGGGCTCATCGTCGCGTCACCGACGAAGATCACCTTGTAGTCGCGCCCGAAGGTATGCAGCACATCCATGGTCGGGGTGCGCTCGGCCCGGCGGCGGCGGTTATCCTTCCATAACCATTCGTAGATGAAGTTATGGAAGTAGTAGTACTCCAGGTGCTTGAGTTCGCTGCGGGCGGCCGAGAACAGCTCTTCGCACAGGCGCACGTGCATGTCCATGGAACCGCCGACGTCGAAGAACAGGAGCACCTTCACCTTGTTCTGGCGCTCCGGCACCATCTTTACGTCGAGTAGCCCGCCCCGCCGGGCGGTGGAGCGGATCGTATCGTCCAGATCCAGCTCGAGATCGTTGCCCTCGCGCACGAACTGACGCAGCCGCTTCAAGGCCACCTTGAGGTTGCGCGTACCGAGTTCGACGGTGTCATCGAGGTTGCGGAACTCCCGCCGATCCCAGACCTTGACGGCCGATCGATGCCGTTCGCCACCTTGGCCGATTCGTACGCCTTCCGGGTTGTAGCCGTGTGCGCCGAACGGTGAACGGCCCGCTGTGCCGATCTGGCGATTGCCGCCCTGGTGACGCTCCTTCTGGTTCTCGAGCCGGTCGCGCAGCGCCTCCATCAGCTTGTCCAGCCCGCCCATCGACTCGACGAGGCGTTTCTCCTCCTCGCTCAGCTCGAGGGAAGCACGCTTGGCCAGCCATTCGGCCGGGATCTCCCCCCGCCCGATGGCTTCCTGCAGACGCTCACCGACCGCCTCGATTCCCTTGAAGTAGGCGCCGAACACCTGGTCGAACCGATCGAAGAGCTTCTCGTCCTTGATCAGCGCGCTGCGCGCGAGGTAGTAGAACTCATCGAGGTTCGGCCCGATGACACGCCGCTCCAGCGCCTCGTGCAGGGTGAGAAACTCGGTCAGGCTGACCGGCAGCTTTGCCTCACGCAGCGCATAGAAGAAGTCGACCAGCATCGGCGGCGTCTAGCCCTGCTCGCGTCGCGCCATGAAGGCCAGGCGCTCGAAGAGCTGGACGTCCTGCTCGTTCTTGAGCAGCGCGCCGTGAAGCGGTGGGATCACCTGCTTGGGATCCCGGCTGCGGAACACCTCGGCTGAGATGTCCTCGGCCAGCAGCAGCTTCAGCCAGTCCAGCAACTCGGACGTCGACGGCTTCTTGCGCAGCCCGGGCACCTCGCGCAGGTCGAAGAACGTCTGCAGGGCCTCGGCCAGCAACGCCTTCTTCAGCTCGGGGAAGTGCACGTCCACGATCTGCGTCATCGTCTCCTTGTCCGGGAAACGAATGAAGTGAAAGAAACAGCGCCGCAGGAACGCATCCGGCAGCTCCTTCTCGTTGTTGCTGGTGATGATGATGATCGGCCGGTGACGCGCCTGCACCATCTGCTGCGTCTCGTAGACGAAGAACTCCATCCGGTCGAGCTCGCGCAGCAGGTCATTGGGGAATTCGATGTCCGCCTTGTCGATCTCGTCGATCAGGAGCACCGGACGCCGGTCGGACTCGAACGCCTGCCAGAGCGGCCCGCGCTTGATGTAGTTGGCGATGTCGTGCACCCGCTCGTCGCCGAGCTGCGAGTCGCGCAGGCGGGAGACGGCGTCATACTCATACAGTCCCTGCTGCGCCTTGCTGGTCGACTTGATGTGCCACTGGAACAGCGGCGCATCCAGTCCCCGCGCCACCTCCTCGGCCAGCATCGTCTTGCCGGTGCCGGGCTCGCCCTTGATCAGCAGCGGCCGCTCCAGCGTGATGGCGGCGTTGACGGCCATCATCAGGTCGTCCGTGGCGACGTAGCTGTCGGTGCCTTCGAATCTCGTCATGTTCAGTTTCCGTTGGAGCCGGCGGGGCGTCAGGCCGCCCGGGCCTCTAGCACCGCCACTGCCGGCAGCGTCTTGCCTTCGAGAAATTCCAGGAAGGCCCCGCCGCCGGTGGAAATGTAGGACATCCGCTCGGCGAGACCATACTTGTCCAGTGCCGCCAGCGTATCCCCGCCCCCGGCGATGGAGAATGCGCCACTGCCAGCGACTGCCTCACCGACCGCCCGGGTGCCCTCGCCGAAGGCGTCGATCTCGAACACGCCGACCGGGCCATTCCAGACGATGGTGCCCGCCCGGGCCAGGATCTCGCCGTAGCGCGCCGCCGTGCGTGGCCCGATGTCCAGGATCATCTCCTGCTCACCGACCTCTTCGATGCCGATCGTGCGCCGCGGCGCTTCGGCGCTGAGTTCGGTGGCCACCACCACATCCACGGGCAGCGGCAGCTCGCCCTCGCGGGCGGCGAGCTTGTCCATCAGGGCGCGGGCGGAGGACAGCAGATCCGGCTCGTGCAGCGACCTGCCCACACCATGGCCAGCCGCGGCCAGGAAGGTGTTGGCGATGCCGCCGCCCGGGATCAGCCGATCGACCCGATCCGCCAGTGCATCGAGCACCTCGAGCTTGGTCGAGACCTTGGAACCGCCGACGATCGCCACCAGCGGCCGTTCGGGGGCGCGCATGGCCTTGCCCAGGGCGTCGAGCTCGCGCGCCAGCAACGGCCCGGCGCAGGCGATGGGCGCGAAGCGGGCGACCGCGTGGGTCGAGGCCTGCGCCCGATGCGCGGTGGCGAAGGCGTCCATGACGTAGACGTCGCACAGGGCTGCCATCTTCCGGCCGAGCGCGTCATCGTCCCGCTTCTCGCCGGACAGGAAGCGCACGTTCTCCAGCAGCACCAGCTCACCCGGCGCCACCGTCACGCCATCGACCCAGTCCTGCACCAGCGGTACCTCACGCCCCAGGCGCTGGCCCAGTGCCTCGGCCACCGGCGCCAACGAGTACTGCGGGTCGTATTCGCCTTCCGTCGGCCGGCCGAGGTGGGACATCACCATGACCGCCGCACCGGCATCGAGCGCGGCCTGCAGTGTGCCGAGCGCGGCATCGATGCGGGCCTGGCTCGTCACCCGGCCGTTCTCCACGGGCACGTTCAGGTCCTCGCGAATCAGCACCCGCTGCCCGCGAAGCTCGAGCTCCTCCATCCGCCGGAACGCCATTGCCGCCCCCTAGCCGGCGTGCGCCAGCGCGATCGCCGTATCGATCATGCGGTTGGAGAAGCCCCACTCGTTGTCATACCAGGAGCAGACCTTCACCAGCCGGCCGTCGATCACCTTCGTCAGGCTCAGATCGACGATCGAGGACAGCGGATTGTGATTGAAGTCCACCGAGACCAGCGGCTCGCTGTTGGTGCCGAGCACCCCGGCCAGCTCGCCCTTGGCGGCGGCGGTGAGCACGTCGTTGACTTCCTCCACGCTGGTTTCGCGGGCTGCCGTGAACGTCAGGTCGACCATGGAGACGTTGATGGTCGGCACCCGCATCGCGAAGCCGTCCAGCTTGCCGTCCAGCTCAGGCAGCACCAACCCCACCGCCGCGGCAGCGCCGGTCTTGGTCGGAATCATCGAATGCACGGCCGAGCGGGCGCGGCGCAGGTCGGAGTGATAGACGTCGGTGAGCACCTGATCGTTGGTGAACGAGTGGATCGTGTTCATCAGGCCATGGACGACCCCGATCTTCTCGTGCAGCGGCTTGACCAGCGGTGCGAGGCAGTTGGTGGTGCAGGAGGCATTGGAGACGATGCGCGCCTCGCTCGTCAGCGACTTCTCGTTGACGCCATAGACGATGGTCGCATCCACGTCCTTGCCGGCCGGCGCCGAGATCAGCACCTTCTTCGCCCCCCCTTCGAGGTGGGCCGAAGCCTTGTCACGCGAGGCGAACAGGCCGGTGCACTCCAGCACCACGTCCACCTCCAGCTCGCCCCAGGGCAGCTCGGCGGGATTGCGCTGGCTCAGCACCTTGATGCGATCACCAGCCACCACCAGGTCGCCGTCCTCCACGCTCACCTCGCGGCCGAAGGGACCGTGGGTGCTGTCGTGCCGGGTGAGGTGGGCATTGGTCTTGGCATCGCCGAGATCATTGATCGCCACGATCTGCGCCTCGCCCTCGCGTCCCTGCTCATAGAGCGCCCGCAGGATGTTGCGCCCGATGCGGCCGTAGCCGTTGATCGCCAACTTGATTGCCATCTCTGATCTCCTTGATAAATGTCCGGCCCGCCGAGCCGGAGCATGCGAAGTGCCAGCGGGCGCCGGTCCGGCTCTAGAGCAGGCCGCCGACGATCTCCTGGATATTGTCTGCCGTGAAGCCGAAGTGTTCCATCAACACATCACCGGGGCCGGACTCGCCGAAGCCGGTCATGGCGACCACGCGGCCACCCGGGCCGACCCAGCGATACCAGCCATCGCCGATCCCGGCCTCCACCGCCACACGGCGGCTGACCTGTGGCGGCAGGATGCGGTCCTGGTATTCCTGGGACTGCTGCGCGAACAGCCGCTCGTTGGGCATCGAGACGACCCGGATGGCGTGCCCGGCCGCGTTCAGTGCCTGCGCCGCCGCCAGCGAGGGCGCAACCTCCGAGCCAGTGGCGAGAATGATCGCCTCCGGCTCCTCGCCGCCCGACTCCACCACGTAGGCGCCACGGGCGATGTCATCCCGCTGCGCCGGCCCCTGGCCGAGCGGCGGGCAGTTCTGCCGGCTGAGCGCCAGACAGGAGGGCCCGGACGCCGCCAGCGCCGCCTGCCAGGCGACCGCCGTCTCCAGGGCATCGGCCGGCCGCCAGACCGCCAGACCGGGGATCAGGCGCAGGCTAGCCAGATGCTCGACCGGCTGATGCGTGGGGCCATCCTCGCCGAGACCGATCGAGTCGTGCGTCAGCACGTAGACCACGCGCTGGCGCATCAGCGCACTCATGCGGATCGCATTGCGCGCGTAGTCGGAAAAAACCAGGAACGTGGCCACGTAGGGCAGCAGGCCGCCGTGCAGCGCGAGGCCGTTGGCGATGGCGGCCATGCCGAACTCACGTACGCCATAGTAGACGTAGTTGCCGCCAGCATCGTCGGCACTGACGGGCTTCGAGCCTGACCACCAGGTGAGATTGGAACCGGTAAGGTCCGCCGAGCCACCCAGCAGCTCCGGCGCGTGCGGCGCATAGGCCTCCAGCGTCTGCTGCGACGCCTTGCGGGTCGCCACCGTCTTCGGCGAGGCCATCAGCGCCGCCTGGTAATCCTCGATCGCCGGCGCGAGGTCGGCCGCCGGTTCACCTGCCAGCCGGCGACGCAGCTCCGCCGCCAGCTCCGGGAACGCCGCCGCGTAGGCATCGAACCGCGTCTGCCATTCGGCATGATGCCGGGCGCCCCTCGCCCGCGCATCCCAGGCGGCGTGAATATCCGCGGGAATCTCGAATGGCGGCTCTGACCAGCCCAGCGCCTCGCGCGTCGCCAGCACCTCATCAGCCCCGAGCGGCGCGCCGTGCACCACTTCCCGGCCCTGCTTGCCCGGCGAGCCCTGACCGATCACCGTGCGGCAACAGATGAAGCTCGGGCGCCGGGTTTCGGCCCGGGCGGCGGCCAGCGCGTCGAGCACGGCGGCGCGATCATGCCCATCCACGCCGCGGATCACATGCCAGCCGTAGGCCTCGAAGCGGCTGGCGGTGTCGTCGGTAAACCAGCCGGCGACCTCGCCATCGATGGAGATGCCGTTGTCGTCCCAGCAGACGATCAGCTTGCCGAGGCCCAGGGTGCCCGCCAGGGAGCACACCTCATGGGAAATCCCCTCCATCAGGCAGCCATCGCCGGCAAAGACATAGGTGTGGTGATCGATGACCTCATGGCCTGGGCGGTTGAACTGCGCGGCCAGCACCTTCTCGGCCAGCGCCATGCCTACCGCATTGCCCAGGCCCTGCCCCAAGGGGCCGGTGGTGGTTTCCACCCCGGGCGTGACGCCATGTTCGGGATGACCGGCCGTCCGGCTGCCCAGCTGCCGGAAGGCCTTGAGGTCGTCGATCGAGAGGTCATAGCCGGTCAGATGCAGCAGCGCGTAGAGCAGCATCGAGCCGTGTCCGTTCGACAGCACGAAGCGATCGCGATCCGGCCAGTGCGGGTCGGCGGGGTCATGCTTCAGCACCTCACGCCATAGCGCCTCGGCCATATCGGCCATGCCCATCGGCGCCCCGGGGTGTCCGGAATTGGCCTGCTGGACGGCGTCCACCGCGAGCATCCGGACGGCGTTGGCGAGTCGGGCCGAAGACATGGGCAAGTTCTCCTGGACAGCGCGTGGCGGCAGACGGGCAAGTCAATGGGTCATTGTCTCCCAGCCGGGAAACACGCAGCAACTCGGCGGCAGCGTAGCGAACGGTTTCGGTCCTCTTGCCTGCGGCGGTATGATCGGCACCATCGATGCCGGCATGCATGTCCGCCGGCGTCCTCGGAGCCGACCTACACTACGGAAGCCGCATGCCCCAGGGACATCTTTTTACCTCCGAGTCGGTCTCGCCCGGCCATCCGGACAAGATCGCCGACCAGATCTCCGACGCGATCCTCGATGCCATCCTGGCGCAGGATCCCCGGGCTCGGGTGGCATGCGAGACGCTGGTCAAGACCGGCATGGTGATCCTCGCCGGCGAGATCAGCACCGACGCGGTGATCGACTACGAGGGCCTGGTGCGCCAGACCATCTCGGAGATCGGTTATCGCGGCGCCGATCTCGGCTTCGACTGGCAGACCTGCGGCGTGATCAACGCCGTCGGCAAGCAGTCGGTGGATATCGCCCAGGGCGTGGACCGCGAGCACGAGGATGCCCAAGGCGCGGGCGACCAGGGGCTGATGTTCGGTTACGCCAGCAACGAGACCGACGTGCTCATGCCGGCGCCGATCACCTATGCACACCGACTGGTGCGCCGCCAGACCGAATTGTTCCGCAACGGCACGCTGCCCTGGCTGCGGCCCGACGCCAAGAGTCAGGTGACGCTGCGCTACGAGGACGGCAAGCCGGTGGCGGTCGATACCATCGTGCTTTCCACCCAGCACGCGCCGGAGGTCGGCCAGGCCGACCTGCACGAGGCGGTGATGGAGAGCATCATCAAGCACGTGTTGCCTGCGGCGTGGCTGCAGGGCGATACCAAGTACCTGATCAACCCGACCGGCCGCTTCGTGATCGGCGGCCCTGTGGGCGATTGCGGGCTGACGGGGCGCAAGATCATCGTCGACACCTACGGCGGCATGGCGCGTCACGGCGGCGGCGCCTTCAGCGGCAAGGACCCCTCCAAGGTCGACCGCTCTGCCGCCTACGCCGCGCGCTACGTGGCCAAGAACATCGTCGCGGCCGGCCTCGCCGATCGCTGCGAGGTCCAGATCTCCTACGCGATCGGTGTGGCCGAGCCTACCTCGATCAGCGTGGAAACCTTTGGCACCGGCCGCGTGTCGGAGGCACGGCTGGTACAGCTGATCCGGGCGCATTTCGACCTGCGCCCACGCGGCCTGATCCGCATGCTCGACCTGCTGCGCCCGATCTACCAGCTCACCGCCAGCTATGGGCACTTCGGTCGCAACGAGGCCGACTTCACCTGGGAGCGCACCGATCGCGCTGCCGCCCTGCGCGACGACGGCTGAAGCCGGCGCACCCGAACGCACGCACACCCTGCAGGAGTCCACCATGAGCAGCCAGCCCATCAGTCCTCCCACGCCGAACGGCGGCGAAGATTTTCGGGTCGCGGACCTCGCCCTGGCCGACTGGGGCCGGAAGGAAATCGCGATCGCCGAAACCGAGATGCCCGGGCTGATGGCGCTGCGGCGCGAGTTCGGCGACAGCAAGCCGCTGGCGGGGGCACGCATCGCCGGCTGTCTGCACATGACCATCCAGACGGCGGTGCTGATGGAAACCCTCGTCGCCCTGGGCGCGGAGCTGCGCTGGTCCTCGTGCAACATCTTCTCCACCCAGGACCACGCCGCTGCCGCCATGGCCGCCGCCGGCATCCCCACCTTCGCCTGGAAGGGCGAGAGCGAGGAAGAATTCTGGTGGTGCATCGAGCAGACGATCTTCGGCCCGGACGACTGGCGGCCGAACATGATCCTGGACGACGGCGGCGACCTGACCCAGCTGATGCACGACAAGTACCCGCAGTTGCTGGCGGACGTACGGGGCGTCTCCGAGGAAACCACCACCGGTGTGCTGCGGCTGACCGAAATGATGCGCGACGGCACGCTCAAATGTCCGGCGATCAACGTCAACGATTCGGTCACCAAGTCCAAGTTCGACAACCTCTACGGCTGTCGCGAGTCGCTGGTGGACGGCATCAAGCGGGCCACCGACGTGATGGTGGCCGGCAAGGTCGCCATCGTCTGCGGCTATGGCGATGTCGGCAAGGGCTCGGCGCAGTCGCTGCGCGGCCTCGGCGCCACGGTCTGGATCACCGAGATCGACCCGATCTGCGCGCTGCAGGCAGCGATGGAGGGCTATCGCGTCGTCACCATGGACGAGGCCTGCGACAAGGCGGACATCTTCGTCACTGCCACCGGCAACGTCAGCGTCATCACGCATGAGCACATGCGGCGCATGAAGGATCAGGCCATCGTCTGCAACATTGGCCACTTCGACTCGGAGATCGAAATCGGGGCACTGCGCCAGTACACGTGGGAGAACATCAAGCCCCAGGTGGACCACGTGATCTTCCCCGACGGCAAGCGCCTGATCGTGCTGGCCGAGGGTCGGCTGGTGAACCTCGGCTGCGGCACCGGCCACCCGAGCTTCGTCATGTCCAACTCCTTCACCAATCAGGTGCTGGCGCAGATCGAGCTGTGGACCAATCACGGCCAGTACGAGAAGCAGGTTTACGTGCTGCCCAAGCACCTCGACGAGAAGGTCGCTGCGCTGCACCTGGAGCGGATCGGGGCCCATCTGACCCGCCTCACCGACGCGCAGGCACGCTACATCGGGGTGCCGGCCGAGGGGCCGTACAAGCCCGAGGCCTACCGCTACTAGGCGGGGCGATGCCGCAGGTCAGCTTCGAATTCTTCCCGCCGAAATCCCCGGCGGGGCTGGAAAAGCTGCTGCAGACCGCCCGAGAGCTCGCGACGCTGGCGCCGGAATACCTGTCGGTGACCTACGGCGCCGGCGGCTCGACGCGTGAGCGCACGCTCGCGGCGGTCGAAGCGCTGCATCGCGCCGACCTGGCCGAGGTTGCGCCGCATCTGTCCGGGATCGGCGCCGACCGCCATGGCCTCGGCGAATTGCTGCACCATTACGAGGTGCTCGGCATCCGGCGGGTCGTCGCGCTCCGCGGCGATCTGCCCTCGGGCATGGTGCAGCATGGGCCTTTCCCGTATGCCGAGGATCTGGTCCGCTTCATCCGTGAACAGACCGGCGGGCGCTTCCATGTGGAGGTGGCCGCATATCCGGAGATGCATCCGCAAAGCCCCTCGCCCAGCGCCGACCTGCAACGCTTCGTGGACAAGGTTCGCGCCGGCGCGGATGGCGCCATCACACAGTACTTCTACAACGCCGATGCCTACTTCCGCTTCTGTGAGGAGGCGCAGGGCGCCGGCATCGACGTCCCGATCGTCCCCGGCATCATGCCGATCACCAATTACACCCAGCTGGCCCGCTTCTCCGACGCCTGCGGCGCGGAGATCCCCCGTTGGATCCGCCGCCGGCTGGAGGACTTCGGTGACGACATGACCAGCCTGCGCCGCTTCGGCCAGGATGTGGTGAGCGAGCTGAGTGCGCGCCTATTGGCCGGCGGCGCGCCGGGGCTGCACTTCTACACGCTGAACCAGGCGGCACCCACGCGCGAGATCTGGCAGGCGGTCGCCAGCGGCTGAGGCCGCCCCCTTCAGCCCGCCACGTCGGCTGCCGATCTCTCCGGCACCAAGGTGGATGGATGAGGTTGACCATGATCGCGCTCCTTTGCGGCATTGGTGGAGCCCTGCTCGGACTGGCGGGCGGCTGGCTGCTGGGCCGGCAGGCGAAGCGGCCCATCGAGGCCACCGCGGCGCCGATGCCCGCGCCATCCCCGGCGAAGCTCGATCACGGAGCGGACCTCGCTGTCCGCCGGGCAGCGCTGGCTGCCGCTGCGCAAGGGCAGGCGTCTGCCGCCAGCCACCTGCTGCGGCAGGCGATCACTGCCCGGAGTGCCAGTCGCGACAGCTGGCTCATGCTGCTGGACATCCAGCACCGGGCGGGGCAGCGCGAACAGTTCGACCGCCTGGCACAGGAGTTCACGTCCACCTTCGCCGAGACGCTGCCGGACTTCACCGCCTGGACCCGCACCTTCGAGCCGGCCCGGGAGCTGGCGCAGGCGGTGCCGGAAATCTTCAGCGGCCGGACCGAGGGGGATTATCCGCGCGAGGCACTGGACGGCCTGATGCGGGAGGTCGGCCGGATTGGGCGGCCGGCCTTCACGGTGCCGCAGGTCCTGGCGCTGCAGCGGCTGCTGGAGCAGCGCGCGCAGGCGCGCCCGCCGCACGAGGCCGGGGCTGGGGTTGCGCAGGTGGCGGATCGCCCGCCCTCGCCGACCGCACAGACTGCACAGGCCGCGCCGGATGATCCGCATGCGAGCACGCTGGAGCGGCACTACGCACGGCTGGTGAACCGGCTGACAGATGAATGGCCGCATGCCGGACGCGCCAGCCGCTTCCTGGAGTCGCTGATCATCGATGAACAGGGGGGCAGGCAGGGTTTCCGCCCTGCCGCGATGGAGGAAATCCTGTTCCTGCAGGAGCTGCTGGCAGTGCGCGACCCGCTGGACAAGGACGCCTGGGATGCGATGCTGGGGCGATGAGCCCAGCCCGGCTGATCCAGATCACCGACACACACCTCGGCGGCCCGGATGCGACGCAGGCGGCGCGCTGGGCGCAACAACTGCGTGATGTGCACACCGCCGCCGCCCCGCGTCCCGGAGATCTGCTGCTGGCGACGGGCGACATCGCCGAGGACGGGTCGGCGGCAGCGTACCGGCAGTTCCGCGCCCTGACCGATCCACCCTGCCCGGTGGTCGTGCTGCCCGGTAACCACGATGACCCCGCCGTACTGGCATCGACGCTCGGCGCCTGGCCGGCGGCCCGGCTCGGCGATGACCACCACTTCGGCGGCTGGCGGCTGCTGAGCCTGAACAGCCACCTGCCCGGACGGATCGAAGGCCGCCTCGGCGCCGAGCGGCTGGCACGACTGCAGACAATGCTGGCGGCAGAGCCCGCGACGCCCACAGCGCTCGCCGTGCACCATCCCCCGCTGCCCCTCGGCGCCGACTGGATCGATCAGACCCGGCTCGAAGACGGCCCGGTGCTCCTGCAGCTGCTGCAACGCCATCCACAGGTCCGGCTGGTGCTCTGCGGGCACGTGCACCAGGCCCGGCGCCAGCGGCTGGCGGATCTGACTGTGCTGACCACGCCAGCGACGTCACGTCAGTTCGCGGTGGCCAGCGACACCTTCGCCCTGGACCCGCAACAGGGGCCGGGCTGGCGGGAAGTGCACCTGTACCCGGACGGGCACTGGCAAAGCGTGGTGCACCGGCTGCCGGCGGCGGCCTAGCCCGCCATACCGGTCGTTCAACTGGGCGCCGCCTGTGCGCCGTGCTATGTTCGATGGGTCAGCCTGCGGCCGGAGACCGAACGGCGCCACAGCCTGTGGCCGGCGGGGCATGGAGACATTCGCAGAACAAGATTCCTCAGGAGGTGTGCCATGAGCAACCCGGAACCCATCGTCGATAGCGCGGCGGCCGCGAACGAGCCGATCACGCTCGCGCCGAAGTCGCTGCACTCGGACCAGAGCAATCCGCTGCTGCCGCTGCTGGAACGCCAGCGGCAGGCCTTCCTCGATCGGGGCATCTCCGATCACCGCCAGCGGGCAGAGATGCTGACCCGGCTCAACGAGGCGACCGCAGCCTACGCCGATGAGCTCATCCGGGCGGTCCAGGCGGACTTCGGCCATCGCTCGACGAACGAGACGATCGTTACCGAAGTGCTCGCCACGATGGCGGAGATCCGCCAGACCAAGGGCAAGATCAAGAAGTGGATGAAGCCCAAGCGGGCGGAGTTCAGCCTGGCCGGACTGCCCGGCAGCGGGCGGCTGGTCTATCAGCCCAAGGGTGTGGTCGGCATCATGGGCGCGTGGAACTACCCCGTGTTCCTGGTGCTCTCGCCGCTGGTCGGCGTGCTGGCGGCCGGCAACCACGCGATGATCAAGCCGCCCGATGTCACGCCGCGCACCTCGGATGTGCTCGCGGAGATGATCGGCAAGTACTTCGAACCCGAATACGTGACGGTGGTCACCGGCGAGGTGGACACGGCCATCGCCTTCTCCGAACTGCCGTTCGATCACCTCATGTACACGGGCAACACCGAGGTCGGCCGCAAGATCATGATGGCGGCGGCGAAGAACCTGACGCCGGTGACACTCGAGATGGGCGGCAAGTCGCCCACGATCGTCGGCGAGGACTATCCCGTGGAGCAGGCGGCCAAGCGGATGCTGCTCGGCAAGTGCGTGAACTCCGGTCAGACGTGTATCGCACCGGACTACGTCATGGTGCCGAAGGGACAGGAGCAGGCGTTCGCCGACGCCTGGCAGGCGCTGGTGGCCAAGCGCTATCCGACACTGGTCGACAACGACGATGTGACCTGGATCGTCAACGAGCGCCATTACCGGCGCATCAACGGGCTGATCGAGGATGCCAGGGCCAAGGGCGCGAACGTCCATCAGGTCAACGCGGCCAACGAGCAAATCCCGGAGGGCCAGCGGATCATTCCGCCGACCGTCATCACCAACGTCAATGACGACATGAAGGTGATGCAGGAGGAGATCTTCGGCCCGGTACTGCCGGTGATGGGCTACGACAGCCTGGACACCGCCATGCGCTACGTGAAGGAGCACCCGCGGCCGCTGGCGCTCTATTACTTCGACAACGATCGCAAGCGTGCCGACTATGTGATGAGCCAGACGATCTCCGGCGGCGCCACCGTGAACGACACGATGCTGCACATCGCCCATGAGAATCTGCCGTTCGGCGGCTCGGGCCCCAGTGGCCTCGGCGCCTATCACGGCTTCCATGGCTTCAAGGAGTTTTCCCACGTCAAGGGTGTGCTCTACCAGCGCAACTGGTTCTCGCCATCGCTGTTCATGGCCCGGCCTTATCCGAAGCGGGCGCAGAGCGTCCTGCGCCGTGCCATCAAGCTGCTCAGCTGACAATTACCGCGTCAGCACCGACGAACGACGCCGGCTACATGCCGGCGTCTTTTTTTAGTGGTTGAATGCTGCGCAAGAACAAGAGCTACAATGCCCGGACTGGCCGTCAGAGCCGGGACCCAGAGGAACGCGCATGGATCTTGCTAGACACCCCCCATCGCCATCGTGATCGCTTGATGGCTTCCGCTCCAGGAGGTATCTGCCGTGGGAACTGCCGTTTTCTTCAACCTGCCCGGCGCGACAGGCCATATCAACCCCTCGCTAGGCATCGTCTCCGAGCTGATTCGCAGCGGCGAACGCGTGGTCTACTACGCGGGGCCTGACAGCCACGACAAGCTGGCGGCTCTGGGCGCCGTGCCGCGACAGTATCAGCCACTGTTCGACTATCACCACGACTTCGCCATCGCCTCGGATCTGGTCGCGTTGTTCACGCGTCTGTTCCAGATCAGCGAGGAGGCGACGATCGGCCTTGCCGCTCGCGTAGCCGCCGACAAGCCGGACTACATCATCTACGACTCGTGCACGCCCTGGGGCAAGCTGGTTGCACAACGATTGGGCGTGCCGTCGATCTACTTCGTCACGCACATCATCACCACACCCTGGATGCTGGCCTCGCGGCTGGTCTGGTCGCCGCGCCTGTGGCAGATGGCGGCAAGCTCCACCTCGCCTCGTTCGGTCCTGCGGGCGATGGGCGTCGGCATCGGCATTCGGCGGCGGGTGATGGATCTGGTGGCGGGCCTCGGCCTGCCCTATCGCGGCTGGCGCACGCATCTGCACGAGATGTTCAACGGCGGGGATGATCTGAAGATCGCCGTGACCTCACCGGATTACCAGCCCTACAGCAACCGCCTCGGTCACACCTACCGCTTCGTGGGTGCGTCCATTCCCGCGGCGCGGGACGACAACGACCTGACTTTCGATCGGGCACCAGGCCAGCGGCTGATCTACGTCTCGCTGGGCACGGTGCACAATCTCAACAACGGCTTCTACCAGCTGTGCATGCAGGTGCTGGGCAACGGACCGCACCGCGTGCTGATGTCGGTCGGCCAGAATACCGATATCGCCGACCTCGGCCCGATTCCGGCGAACTTCACGGTGCGCAACAACATGCCGCAGCTGGAAATCCTGAAGCAGGCCGACCTGTTCATCTCCCACGGCGGCATGAACAGCATCAACGAAAGTCTGTACTTCGGCGTACCGCTGGTAATGGTGCCGCAGCAGGTGGAGCAGGCCTTCAGCGCCTTCCGGATCGCGCAGTTCGGCGCCGGTCAGGTGATCATCCCGCGGCAGCTCACGGCCCAGCGTCTGCACCGGGCGGTCGAGGAAATCTTGGGCGAGTCGGCCTACAAGACGCGGGCCGCGAGCTTCGGCGCCACGCTGAACCAGGGCGGGCACCGGCGGGCCGCTCGGGAGATTCTGGCGCAGGTGCGGGACGAAGCCGTCGAGCCCCGCCAGGACATGGTGGCCTGAGCCAGCGCCACCGACAACGGACGTCAGTGCCTGCCAAGCTTCACAACCGACTCGCCGACAGCGCCAGTCCCTACCTGCGTCAGCACGCCGCCAACCCGGTGGCGTGGCAGCCATGGGATGCCGCGGCGCTCGAGGCGGCGCAGTCGCTGCAGCGGCCAATCCTGCTGTCCATCGGCTATTCGACCTGTCACTGGTGCCACGTCATGGCATACGAGTCGTTCGAGGATCCGGCGACCGCCGCAGTCATGAACGCGCGCTTCGTGAACATCAAGGTGGATCGTGAACAGCGGCCCGACCTGGATCGCCTCTACCAGCAGCTGCACCAATTGATGCGCCACCGCGGCGGTGGCTGGCCGCTCACCGCCTTCCTGCATCCGGACTCGCAGGTGCCCTTCCTGATCGGCACCTACTTCCCGCCCGAGCCACGCCACGGCCTGCCGGCGTTCAGCGACCTGCTGCAGCAGGTCGCCGATTTCCATGCCGAGCATGCCGAAGAAATCGCCGCCGAGAAGACCGCCGTCCAGGCGCTGCTGACCCGCATCGAACCGCAGCAGCAGGCACTGCCGCAGCATGACCTCATCGCGCGGGCGCTCGCCGACTACCGACTACAGGCGGATCGTAACCATGGTGGCCTGGCCGGTGCGCCCAAGTTCCCCCAGGCGCCGTTGCTGCGGGGGCTGTGGGCACTGCGGACGCATGATCGACAGAGTGCCGCGCTGGTGGCGGAGGCCCTTGCCGGCATGGTGCACGGCGGGCTGTTCGACCAGTTGGGCGGCGGCTTCTTTCGCTATGCCGTGGATGCCACCTGGACCATCCCTCACTTCGAGAAGATGCTCTACGACAACGCGCAGCTCCTGCCGCTGCTGGCCGAGGCGGGGCAGGATGCGGCGCAGCAGGCAGCCTTCAGCCGCGCCGCCACCCTGACCGCTGCGTGGCTGGCGCGCGAGCTGTCCACCAGCGACGGGGACTTCTTCGCCGCGCTGGATGCCGATACGCCGGCGGGAGAAGGCGCGTATTACGTCTGGACGCCGGCGCAAGTCGAGGCCGCCCTGCCTTCACCGGCAGCCACCGCCGCGATTCGTGCCTTCGGTCTGGACGGGCCGGCGAACTTCGAGGGGCGTTGGCACCTGACGTACCGGCAGGCGCTCGAGTCGCCACCGTCCGAAGCACTGGAGCAGGCACGACAGGCGCTGTTGCAGCGACGTCAGCAGCGTCCGGCGCCGGCCCGCGACGACAAAGTGCTCTGCAGCTGGAACGCCCTGACGATCACCGGCCTGACACATGCCGCCGCCCGGCTGCAGGCACCCGGCCTCGATGCACTCGCCGCCGGCGCCCATCGGGCCGTGCGCGCGCGTCTGTGGGACGGTGAGAAGCTGTCGGCGGGCTGGGCCTATGGCGAGTGCCAGCAGGAGCGCTTCCTGAACGACTACGCCTATTTGCTGGAAGCAACTCTCGCGCGCCTCGCGGCGCACTGGCAGGATGCCGACCTGCAGTTCGCGCTCGCCCTAGCGGACCAGCTGCTGGCGGACTTCGAGGACACCACTCGCGGCGGCTTCTTCCAGACGCCCGCCACGCACGAGCCGTTGCTGCACCGGGCCCGGCCCTTCGAGGACGAAGCGCTGCCCAGCGGCAACGGCATCGCCGCCATCGCGCTCTTGCATCTGGGGCATCTGCTGGGAGAGAGCCGCTATCTGGACGCGGCGGAACGTACCCTCGCCGCCGCCGGTAGCGCCATGGAGGCCGCGCCGCTGGCGCATGCCACACTGCTGCGGGCGCTCGATCACTTCCTGCGTCCGCCGCCGGTGGTGGTGGTACGGGTTGCGCCCTCAGAGGCAGCCCCCTGGCAGCGCGTGCTGACAGAACACGGCGCGCCGGGCTATCTCATCCCGCCGCAGGCCACGGCACTGCCGGGCGCCCTGGCCGCGCGCGCGCCGCGCCAGCATGCGGTTGCCTACCTGTGCCGCGGCCTGCACTGCGAAGCTCCGACCAGCACACCAGAAGCGCTCGCCGCGGCGCTGGCGGCGCCGGTAGGCGATCAGCCGGCCGGCAGCGCGGCACCGAACGCGTCGCGGTAGCGGCGGTCAATCTCGGCGAAGGTGAAGCGGTGATTCTGCGTTCCGTGCACCGCGACCTTCAGACTGCCCAGCAGCGACGCTAGCCGGCCGGTGGTCGGCCAGTCATACCCCTGTTCGAGTCCGAACAGCAGTCCCGCCCGATAGGCATCACCACACCCCGTCGGATCCGCCACCCGCACCGGCGGCACCGGCGGGATCTCATGGCGAGCCCCCCCGGCGAGGATCTGCGAGCCCTTGCCGCCGTGCGTGATCACCAGGGCCTCGACCTCTCCCGCCAGCCTCTCGAGCGACCAGCCGGTACGTTCCTGCATCACCGCCGCCTCATACTCGTTCAGCGCCAGCCAGCTGGACTGCTGCACCAGCTGCCGCAGCGCCTCGCCGTCGAACATCGGCAGCCCCTGCCCGGGATCGAACAGGAACGGGATGCCGGCCTCGGCGAACTGGCGCGCGTGCGCCAGCATGCCCTCACGACCATCCGGCGCGATGACGCCGCGGGCGATGCCCTCGCGTGGTACCTCGTTGAGGTGAGCGAAGTTCATGGCACCGGGATGAAAGGCAGTGATCTGGTTGTCGTCGATGTCAGTGGTGATATAGGCCTGTGCGGTGAAGGCATCCTCGATGGTCCGCACGTAGCGCGTGTCGATCTGCTGCTCGGCCAACCAACGCGCGTAGGGCGCGAAGTCGTGGCCGACGGTGCCCATCGGCACACCGTGCCCGCCCAGCAGCTGCAGATTGTAGGCGATGTTGCCGGCGCAGCCGCCGAACTCCCGGCGCAGCTCGGGCACGAGGAAGGCCACGTTCAGCATGTGGACCTTCTCGGGGAGGACATGGTCGCGGAAGCGTTCGGGGAACACCATGATGGTGTCGTAGGCGAAGCTGCCGCAGATCAGGGCCGTCATGCATCATCCTCGGTCGTGGGGTCTGCTGGTAACGGCCGATGGCGCAGGTCCAGGGTGCGCGCCGCCCGCACCTCGTCCAGCCGGCGCACCGGCAGCTGTTCCGGCGCCGCCTGCAGGCGCGCGAGATCCGACTGCGCCAGGGCCAGCAGCGCCTGCATCGCCTCGATGAAGCCGTCCAGCGTCTGCCTGTCCTCCGTCTCGGTCGGCTCGATGAGCAGGCATTCCGGCACCAGCAGGGGGAAGTAGATCGTCGGCGCATGGATGCCAAAGTCGAGCAGGCCCTTGGCAAAATCGGTGGCCGTGGCGCCAGTCTGCTTGTGCAGCGCGCTCAGGGTCAGCAGGAATTCATGCGTCGCCCGGCGCCTCGGCAGCGCCGGCTGAAAGCCGACCTCCTGCAACCGCGCCAGCAGATAGTTCGCGTTCAGGGTGGCGTAGTCGGCAACCCGGCCCATGCCCTCGCGGCCAAGCAGCCGGGCGTAGATATAGGCCCGCAGCAGCACTCCCGTGTTGCCCATGAAGGTGGACAGCCGGCCGATGCTGGCCGGCAGATCGTCCTCCCCGGCCAGCCGATAGCCCGCAGCCGCCTCGATGACGTGCGGCACCGGCAGGAAGGGTCGCAGACGCTCGGCGACGCCGACCGCGCCGGCGCCCGGCCCGCCGCCACCATGCGGCGTGGAGAAGGTCTTGTGCAGGTTCAGGTGCAGGACATCGAAGCCCATGTCGCCCGGGCGCACCTTGCCGAGGATGGCGTTGAGATTCGCCCCATCGTAATAGAGCAGCCCTCCCGCCTCGTGCACCAGCCGGGCGATCCGCTCGATCTGCCGCTCGAACACCCCGAGTGTAGACGGGTTGGTCAGCATGATCGCCGCCGTCTGCGGACCGAGCGCCGCAGCCAGCGCCGCGAGATCGACATCGCCGTCGGCGCCGGTCGGAATCTCGCGTACCCGATAGCCACACATCACCGCCGTGGCGGGGTTGGTGCCATGGGCGGCATCCGGCACCAGCACCTCGACCCGCTCGGTGTCGCCGCGCGCCTGGTGGTAGGCGCGGATCATCGCCATGCCGGCGAACTCGCCCTGGGCCCCGGCCATCGGCGTCAGGCTCACCGCCGCCATGCCGGTAACCGCCGCCAGCAGCTCCTGCAGCTCGAACAGGGTCTGCAGCAGACCCTGCATCGAACTCGCCGGCGCCAGCGGATGCAGCTCGGCGAATCCCGGCAGCTGCGCCAGCGCGTTCGCCGCCCGCGGGTTGTACTTCATCGTGCACGAACCGAGCGGATAAAAGTGCGTGTCGATGCTGAAGTTGCGCTGCGACAGACGGGTGTAGTGGCGCACCACCTGCAGCTCGGAGACCGCCGGCAGCGCGGGCACATCCTCGCGCAACGCCGCGGCGAGGTCGGCCGTGTCGCCGGTCCGCTCGGGCCGCTGCGGCCACTGCGACCGCGCCTGGCGCCCGGGGGCGCCGAGCTCGAAAATCAGCGGCTCGCCCGCCTGCCGCGCCACGCTCATGCCAGCGCCTCGCGCAGGGCCGTGCGATAGCGGGCAAGATCCTCCGCCTCGCGCTGCTCGGTGGTGCAGGCGAGCAGCGTCGGGCCGAGCTCGGGGTACCACGCATCCAGCACCACCCCCCCCAGCACGCCGGCGGCCAGCATGCCGTCGCGTACCATCGCCGCCGGCTGTGGCAACGCCAGCGCAGCCTCGTGGAAGTGCGGCCCGGTGAACCGCGGTCGAACGCCCTCGGGCGCCAGCAGATCCAGCAGCTCGCGCAGTCGTGCATGACTGGCCACGGCCACGCGGCGCAGACCCTCGCCGCCCATCAGCGCCAGGTAGATCGTCGCCGCGGTCACCATCAGGCCCTGGTTGGTACAGATGTTGGAGGTGGCCCGGCCGCGGCGAATGTGCTGTTCGCGCGGCTGCAGCGTCAGCGTGTAGCCGACCCGGCCCTCCAGATCGCGGGTGCGCCCCACGATGCGCCCTGGCATCTGCCGCACATGCGCCTGCCGCGCCGCCATGAAGCCGAAATAGGGGCCGCCGGCAGCGAGGGGCACGCCAAGCGGCTGGCCCTCGCCGACGACGATGTCAGCCCCCGGGCCGCTACCCCAGCGGCCGGGCGGCTGCAACAACGCCATGGCGATCGGATTGACTGCCGCAATCGTCAGTGCCTGCCGTTCCTGCGCCCAGTCGACCAGCGCATCGACCGGCTCGATCACCCCGAACACGTTCGGCTGCGGCACGACCAGTGCGGCGATGGGCGTGGCATCGAGCGCCGCCAGCGCTGCGAGGTCGACCTGCCCGGTCTGCCGGTCGTAATCGACCTCGACCAGCTCGATCTGTTGTGGCGCCGTCAGCGTGCGCACGGCCTGCCGATAGTGTGGGTGCAGACTGCGCGGCAGCAGCACGCATCCGGGCCGGCGCGCCAGCCGCACGGCCATCAGCACCGCCTCGGCCAGCGCAGAGGCGCCGTCGTAGAGGGAGGCGTTGGCGACTTCCATGTCCAGCAACGTGGTCAGCATGGACTGGAACTCGTAGATCACCTGCAACGTGCCCTGGCTCGCCTCGGCCTGATAGGGGGTGTAGGCACTGTAGAACTCGCCCCGCGTGGCGATCTGCCAAACCGCCGCCGGCACGTGGTGATCGTAGGCACCGGCACCGGCGAAGCACACGGGCAGCTCGTTCCGGCCCGCCCGCGCCCGCAGCAGGCGCGTGACGCCCGCCTCGTTCAGCCCGGGCGGCACCGCGTCGAGCGGCGGCGCCCGCAGCGTCGCCGGCACCTCGTCGAACAGCGCTTCGATCGAGTCCACGCCGATCGCCGCCAGCATGGCGGCCGTGTCGGCCTCGGTGTGCGGGATGAACGGCATGCTCAGTCGGCGAGGCTGGCGCGGTAGCCCTCGGCGTCGAGCAGGCGCTCCAGCTCCGCCGTATCGTTCGGCTGCAGGCGGAAGATCCAGCCCTCGCCGTAGGGCGACTCGTTCAGCCGCTCGGGAGCATCGCCCAGCGCCTCGTTGACCTCGACCACCTCACCGGCGAGCGGCGCGTAGATGTCGGAGGCGGCCTTCACCGATTCCACCGTGGCGCACGGATCGGCCGCGGCGACCTGCGCGCCGACGGTCGGCAGCTCCACGAAGACGACGTCCCCGAGCGCCTCCTGGGCGTGATCGGTGATGCCGACCGTGACCGCGCCATCCTCGTCCTGCCGCGCCCACTCATGCGTGCGGGCATAGCGTAGCGATGCGGGCATCTCGCTCATGAAGATTCCTTGCACTGACTGCCCCGCGACGGGGCGTGGATCATGGGTTTCTCAGGCCGACATGGGCGCCGGCGCACGCGGTGCTCGGCGCACGAACGGCGGCCGGACTTTCAGCGCCGGCAGCCAGCGGCCGCGCACGCTCACCTCACAGGCACCATCGGCAGCGTCGGGCACCTGGGCCAGCGCGATCGACTGCGAGAGCACCGGCGACCAGCCGCCGCTGGTGATCCGGCCTTCGGCGCCATCGGCAAAGCGCACGTGCTGCCCCGCCCGCATGACGCCGGGCGCCTGCAGCACCAGGCCACACTGATGCGTGATGGGCGTCACCGTCTCGAGCGCCTGTCGACCGACGAAGTCCCTCGCCGGATCGTCCAGATCGACGGTCCAGCCCAGGCGCACCTGGGCGGGCAGCGTCGCCTCGTCCATGTCCGCCCCGTACAGGTTCAGCCCGGCCTCCAGCCGCAGCGTATCGCGGGCACCGAGCCCGGCAGGAACGGCGCCGGCCGCGACGGCGCGCTGCCACAGCCCGCCGGCCTCGGTCGCCGGCAGAATGATCTCGAAGCCGTCCTCACCCGTATAGCCGGTGCGGCCGAGCCACCAAGGCTCGCCCTCCCCCGGCTGCGACTGACCGGTGAAGGGCCGCCAGCGATCGACCTCGCGGCCCAGCAACCCGGCCATGATGCCCGCCGCCGCCGGCCCCTGCAGCGCGAGGATCGCCACGTCGTCCCGCAGGGACCAGCCACTGGCCGGCAGCAGCGCCGCGTACCGCTCGGCGACGCGCTCGCGCGTGCCGGCGTTGGAGACGACACGAAAGCCCGCCTCGCCGCGATGGTACAGGATCAGGTCATCGACGATGCCGCCGCGCTCGTTCAGCAGGCAGCCGTACTGCGCCTGGCCAGGCGTCAGTCGGGCGATGTCGAAGGCGAACAGCGTGCGCAGCGCCGGCGCCAGGGTCGGGGCGAAGTCGGCAACCCGCATGTGCGAGACATCGAACAATCCGGCGCGCTCCCGCACCGCGTGATGCTCATCGAGCTGTGAACCGTAGTGCAGCGGCATCTGCCAGCCGGCGAAGGGCACCATGCGGGCACCGGCCGCGGTATGCCGCTCGTACAGGGGCGTGCGCCGCATGGCTGGCTCCTCAGACAAAATCGATTACGTCCTTCAGGCGCGCCGGATCCGGCGCCGCCAGGCTCGGCAGATCCCCGCTGAAACCGCTGGCCTCATTGACGATGCGGCGCTTGAGCGGCCCGAGCCGGTCCGTGGCCGCGAGCCCCGCGCGGCGGATGCGCCGGGTCCAGGGCGCCGAGGTGCCGAACAGCCGCTTGAAGCCATCGAGAGTGAGCGAGACCATCAGGTTCTCGCCGCGTCGCCAGCGCGCGTAGCGCGCCAGTACCCGCCGATCCGCCCAATCCTCTCCCGCCGCGCGCGCGGCCACCAGCACGTCGGTCAGCGCCGCGGCGTCCATCAGACCGAGGTTCGCCCCTTGGCCGGCCAGCGGATGCACCGCATGCGCGGCATCGCCGACCAGGGCGACGCGCGGGCCGACGTAGTCCACCGCATGGCGATACTGCAGCGGGAAGGCCGCCCGCGGCCCGGCTCCCGTCAGGCGGCCCAGACGCCCGGCGCTGGCTGCCTGCAGGGCGTTCAGGAAGTCGTCCGGCGATGCCGCCAGCAGGCGTTCGGCAGCCGGTTCATCGTTGCTCCACACCACGGCGCAGCGCCCATCGGCCAGCGGCAGGAAGGCGAGCGGCCCGGTCGGCAGGAAATGCTGCCAGGCGGTATCCCGGTGGCCGCCGCCCGGATGGATGCCGCAGACGATCGCCCGCTGCCCATAGGCATGACCCACGCTCGCGATCCGCGCCATGCCGCGCACCCGCGAGGTGGCGCCGTCGGCACCGACCACCAGCCGCGCCCGCCAGCGCCGACCCGCGGCGTCGACCTCGACCGCCCCGCCCGTCCAGTCAATGCGCCCGAGCGGCGCGTGTTCGTGCAGTTGCACCGTCTCGTGGGCGGTAGCGGCGTCCACGGCCGCCCGTTGCAGCGCCTGATTCTCCACAATGCTGCCCAGTCGGTCCGCCGGCAGGGCAGCGGCATCGAAGTCGATGCTCGCGGCGCCGTCCCAGACGTGCATGTGCCGATAGCCCGCCACGCGGCCGGTACGCGCCATGGCCGGCCAGATGTCGAGCCGGCGCAGCATCCGCTCGCTGGCGAGCGAGAGCGCCGTCACCCGGGTGTCGAGTTCGCCCTGCGGGGCCGGGGGCACCGCGCCGGCCTCCAGCAGCGTGACGGCGAATCCCGCCTGCCCGAGCGCCGCGGCAAGGCTGGCGCCGACCATGCCGGCGCCGACGACGAGCACATCCGTTGCGGCCGCGTTCATGCCGGCAGATGCTCGGGCAGGCCGATCGCCGGGCGGGCGAAGGCCCGCTTGGCCGCCGGCGCCAGATCCAGCCCCAGCATGCCGAGGCTGCGCAGATGACCCAGCGTACCCGGCGCCCGCTCGAACAGGCGCGGCAGCCAGTGGGTAAAGCGGGTGACTGCCGCGCGACGCGGCGCAGTCAAGGCTGCGTAGCGGCGTACGAGGGCGGCGGCGCCGGGGTCGCCCGGCTGCTGGCGCATCACCTCGGCCAGCCGCATGGCCTCGAACAGGCTGAGATTGAAGCCCTGCGCCGCGATGGGATGCACCGCGTGCGCGGCGTTGCCGGTCAGCACGACGCGCTCATCCACCAGCCGTTCGGCGTGCAGTCCCTGCAGCGGCCAGCGCGCCAGCCGGCCGATCTGCGTAAACCCGCCGAGGCGCTGCCCGAAGGCGGCGGAGGCCGCCGCCGCCAGCGCCGCTGGCGGCTGTGCCAGCAGCGCCGGCACGGCTGTGTTCGGCACGGTCCAGACCACGGCGACCCGCCGCTCCAGCGGCAGGACCGCGAGCGCGCCACAGCCGGTGAATCGCTCATGCGCCCAACCGGCGGTGTCCTGCCGCGGCGTGGCATTGAACACCAGTGCCGTCTGCTCGTAGTCGTAGCGGCGCACCGGGATCCCGAGCGCGGCGCGCAGCGGCGACTCGGCGCCATCGGCCACCACCAGCAACCGCGCCATCACGGTATGTTCCCCATCGGCTGCACTCAGGCGCAGCGTGACGCCGTCGGCGCGCCGCAGCGGTGCCTGCACCTCGGCAGGGTTGAACAGGTGCACGTTGTCCAGCGACTGCACCCGCGCCTGCAGCGCACGGCCGAGCACGCGATTGGGCAGCGTATAGCCGAACGCGGCGAGCTCGTGATCGGCCGCGTGCAGGCGCACCACGCCGAGCTTGCCGCGCTCACTGACATGGATGTGCCGGATCGGCCGGGCGGCTTCGGCCAGCGCCGGCCACACCCCGAGCCGGGCCAGCGACACCGCCGATGCCAGACTCAGCGCAGAACTGCGCTCGTCGTAGTGCGGCGCCTGCTGCGCCTGCACGGGCACCCGCTCGACCAGGGCGATGTCCAGCCCGGTGCTGGCCAACGCGCAGGCGAGGCTGCTGCCGACCAGACCGCCGCCGGCGATCAGCACATCGAACCGCAACGTGGATGAACTCATGGCGGGCTCAGCGGCGGCAAGCCGCCGTGACCTCGGCGACGGTCTTGGGCGCCTCGGCCGTGAGCACCTGCGCACCCCGACGCGTGACGAGCACGTCGTCCTCGATGCGCACGCCGATGTTCCACCAGCGTTCGTCCAGCGCCGGCCCCTGCTGCAGGTACAGGCCGGGTTCGACCGTCAGCGTCATCCCCGGCTCCAGTTCGCGCCACGCCTCGTCGATGCGATAGCTGCCCACGTCGTGCACGTCCCGACCGAGCCAGTGACCCGTACGATGCATGTAGTAGGGTCGGTAGAGCTGCCGGTTCACCACGTCGTCGAGCGCCTCGGTGAGGATACCGAGGTCGATCAGGCCCTGGCTCAGCACCTGCACCGCCGCCTCGTGAGGCGCATTCCAGTGCGCGCCGGGGCGCACCGCCTCGATCGCGGCCAGCTGCGCCGCCAGCACGACCTCGTACACCGCCTGCTGCGCCGGGGAAAAGCGCCCATTGACGGGGAAGGTGCGAGTCACATCGGCGGCATAGCCGGCGTACTCCATGCCGGCATCGATCAGCACCAGCTCGCCATCGACCAGCGGCGCATCGTTGCGCACGTAGTGCAGGATGCAGCCCCGCGGGCCACCGCCGACGATGGGC
>JAASSS010000084.1 GCA_021767745.1 Pseudomonadota bacterium | reverse complement strand
TCGCCGGCCGAGATCTCGGTGGCGGACGCGCCGGCACTGGCGCCGGCACTGGCCGAGCAGGCGGCGGCGCAGATCGAGATCCAGGCCCGCTACCACGGCTATCTGGCGCGCCAGCAGGCGGAGATCGAGCGCCAGCAGGCGCACGAGCAGACCGCGCTGCCGCCCGACCTCGACTATGCCACCGTGACGGGCCTGTCGAGCGAGGTGCGCCAGAAGCTGGTGCAGATCCGCCCGGCTACGGTTGGCCAGGCGGCCCGCATCGCCGGCGTCACGCCGGCCGCGGTCTCGCTGCTGCTGATCCACCTGCGCAGGAGCGCCTGATGAACTTCCCCACCCGGCGTTGCCTTCTGTCCCGCCCGCGGCGCCATCACCTGACGGCGCCGCTGCTCGGCCTCGGGCTGCTCCTGCTGGCGCTGACCGGCTGCGGCGGGGACGAGGGGCCGGCCGGCGCCGGTCAGCCGCTGGTGGTGGACGGCTACTCGGTCCTGCGCAAGGGCAACGGTGCCGAGCCGCAGACGCTGGATCCGCACCGCGCCGAAGACGTCTCCTCGTCGACCATCCTGCGTGATCTCTACGAGGGTCTGATGCTCACCGGGCCGGACGGCGCGCCGATCCCGGGCGCGGCGGCAAGCCACGAGCTCAGCGAGGACGGCACGGTCTACACCTTCCACCTGCGACCGCAGGCCCGCTGGTCGAACGGTGATCCGGTGGTGGCGGCGGACTTCGTCGCCGGCATGCGCCGCAGCGTGGATCCGGCCACCGGCTCGAACTACGGCATGATCCTGGCGCCGATCCTGAACGCCGAGGCGATCCTCGCGGGCACGCAGCCGCCCGAGGCGCTCGGCGTCGAGGCGCTCGGCCCGCTGCGGCTGCGCATCACGCTCAAGGCGCCGACGCCGTACTTCCTCAGCCTGCTCACGCACTCCACCACCTATCCGGTCCACCGGCCCTCGCTAGCCGAGTACGGCGCCGGTTTTCCCCGCCCGGGCCGCATGGTGTCCAACGGCGCCTATCAGCTGGCCGAGGCGGTGGTGCAGTCGCACGTGACGCTGGTGCGCAATCCGCACTACCGGCAGGCCGAGCGGGTCGCCATCGACGAGGTGCGCTACTACGCGATCGACGATGCGGCCTCGGAGATCAAGCGCTATCGGGCGGGCGAGCTGGACTGGACGGCGAGTGTCGCCAGCGCCCAGTACGGCTGGATCGCCGAGCACCTGGCCGACGAGCTCAAGGTGCATCCCTATCTCGGCGTGTACTACTTCGGCTACAACCTCACCCGTCCGCCATTCAAGGACAACCTCGCGCTGCGCGAGGCGCTCTCGCTCGCGATCGATCGCGAGATCCTGACCGAGCGCATCACCGCCACCGGCGAGCTGGCGGCCTACGGCTGGGTGCCGCCGGGACTCGACGATTACCGTGCGGCGCGCCTGCCCTGGGCAGACTGGCCGCGTGCGCGGCGCTTCGCGCGAGCGCGCGAGCTGTACGCGGCGGCCGGCTACGGCCCCGAGCGGCCGCTGCAGGTGGAAATCAGCTACAACACCTCGGAGGATCACCGCAAGATCGCGGTGGCCGTGGCGCAGATGTGGAAGCAGGTGCTCGGCGTCGGGGTGACGCTGCGCAACGAGGAATGGAAGGTGTTCCTGCAGAGCCGCAAGCAGAAGCAGACCGAGGTCTTCCGCGCCGGCTGGATCGGCGACTACACCGACCCCTACACTTTTCTGGAGCTGATGCACTCCGGCCACGGCATCAACGATTCCGGCTACGCCAACCCGGCCTACGATGCGCTGCTGGCGCGCATCGCCGCCTATCCGGCGGGGGACACCCGCAACGCGCTGATGCTGGAAGCCGAGCGGATGATGCTGGCCGATCACGTGGTGATCCCGCTGTACTTCTACGTCAGCAAGAAGCTCGTGAAGCCGTGGGTCGCCGGCTACCGGCCCAACATCATGGACCACCACTACACCAAGGATCTGCGCATCCTGGCGCCGGTCGCCTCGCCGGAACCGACCAGCCGAGCGCCTGCCACCTGACGGTGCACGCCGCGCCCGGCACCTCGCCGGGGCGCATCAGGATGGGGCGCCGGGTGCGCCCTCCGCGCCCTTGCCCCGCATAAAGATTCAATCGGGGTCCATGTTTTCTATCGGCGGGAAGGGCTGGCACACCACTTGCTGAGTCACGGCACACCGAGTCTGCCGTTGCCCCAGCGCATGTCCCAGCCTGCTCCCCAGCCTGCCGCCGACCCGTCGGCGACGCCCGCCCAGGCAGCGCGCCCGGTGGTGGTGGTCGGCGCCGGGCCGGTCGGGCTGCGCGTCGCTGCCGAACTGGCGCAGCGCCAGCCATCACGGCCGCTATTGATCTTCGGCGAGGAGACCTGGGCACCGTACGATCGCATCCAGCTCAGTGCCTTGCTGGCCGGTACCCGCCGCCTGCCGGAGCTGCAGCGCCAGGCCCAGGCCCAGCTGGCGGCCAGCGAGGCGCCCGTGCTGCATCTGGGCCGGCGCATCGTGCGGATCGAACCGGCGCAGCACCGGGTCATCGACCATCACGGCGATGCCCATCGCTATGCCACGCTGGTGCTGGCGACCGGCTCGCGTGCCCGGGTTCCCGGCATCCCAGGCATCGACCTGCGCGGCGTGTTCACGTTGCGGGACCTGTCCGACGCCCAGGCGCTGGCGGCCCGTCAGCTGCGCAGCCGCGCCACGGTGGTGATCGGCGGCGGGCCACTGGGGCTGGAATGCGCGCGAGCCATGCAGCGTCACCACACCCAGGTGACGGTGGTCGATCACAACGAGCGGCTGATGCATCGCCAGCTGGACGCCGAGGGCGCCGCGCAGCTGCGTGAGCACGTGGGCGCGCTCGGCGTGCAGGTGCGCCTGGGTGCGCGCACGGTGCAGATCTGCGCCGGGCGCGATGGCGCGGTCGCAGGCGTGGTGCTGGCCGATGGCGAGCGGCTGGCCTGCGACACGGTGGTGGTGGCCGCCGGCATCGTGCCGCGCATCGAGCTGGCGCGTGCCGCCGGCATCGCCGTGGGCCGCGGCATCCGCGTGGACGATCGCCTGCAGACCAGCGTGCCGGACATCTACGCCATCGGCGAATGCGCCGAGCACGACGGCCAGCTCTACGGCCTGGTCGCACCGGGCTTCGAGCAGGCGGCCGTGGCGGCGGAGGCGATCGCCGGCGGGCAGGCCCGCTATGTCGGTACCGTCACCGCCACCCAGCTGAAGATTCTCGGCCGCTCCGTCTACAGCCTCGGCGAGCTGGGCGAGAATCCACGGCTGCCGGGCGCGCGCCACGTGCACTGGCGCGATGCCGCCGGCCGCTACCGCAAGCTCGTGCTCTACCGGGGCCGTGCCTACGGCGTCATCGCCATCGGCCCTTGGCCGGCGCTGCCGCGGGTGCAGGATCTGGTGCGCCAGCGCCGGCGGGTGTGGCCATGGCAGGTTTGGCGCTTTCGCCGCACCGGCTTCATCTGGGATGCGCAGGGCCAGCCAGAGGTGAGCGCCTGGCCGGCCGGCGCGGTGGTGTGCAACTGCACCGGCGTCACCCGCGGGCGCCTGAGCCAGGCCGTCGGCGCCGGCTGCGCCAGCGTCGCGGCGCTCGGTGCCCAGACCGGAGCCGGTACCGTCTGCGGCAGCTGCCAGCCGCTGCTGGCCGGGCTGGTCGGCGGACCGGCCCTCTCGCCCCAGCCGGCCGGTGGCCATCGTCAGCTCGCCGGCCTTGCCGGCCTCACGCTGGCGGCGGTATTGGCGGTGCTGCTGCTGCCGGCCATCCCCTACGCGAGCAGTTTTCCGCTCGCCTGGCATCCCGAGGTGCTCTGGCGCGACGGTCTGCTGAAGCAGGTTTCCGGCTTCTCGGTGCTGGGTCTGGCGCTGCTGGCCCTGCCGCTGTCGCTGCGCAAGCGTCTGCCGCGCGTGCGCTTCGGCCGCTATCCGCTCTGGCGCCTGCTGCATGCCCTGGTGGCGCTGCTGGCCTTGCTGGGGCTGTGGTTGCATACCGGCGGGCGGCTCGGTGACAACCTCAATGCCTGGCTGATGCTCTGCGTCGCCGCGCTGATGGCGGCGGGAGCGGCGGCGGCGGCCGTTACCGCCTTCGAGCACCGCCTCGCGCCGGCACGCGCCAAGCGCTGGCGCCGGCAGACCCTGTGGCTGCACCTGCTGGCCAGCTGGCCGCTGCCGGCACTGCTCGGCTTCCACGTCCTCAAGACCTACTACTACTAAGGCGCGACCGTGTGGCGAGTTCGACCCGACGTACGCTCATCTGGGGCCTGTGGCTGCTGCTGTCGGCCGGCATCGGGCTGGCGCTGGGTTATCGGCTGCTGGGTGGCGCCGAGCAGACGGTCTTCATGCCCGGCGAGATGAGCTACGCCCACCACCAGTTCGGCGTCGACTGTCAGGCATGCCATGGCGAGGCCTTCGCCGGCGGTGAGGCGCTGCAGGCGGCCTGCCTGGACTGCCACGGCGAGCAGATGCGGGCGCGCGACGACAGCCACCCGCGCAGCAAATTCACCGACCCGCGCAACGCCGCCCTGCTGACCCGGATCGAGGCCCGCGAGTGCGTGACCTGCCACCTGGAGCATCGGCCCGAGATCACCGGGCCCATGCAGGTCACGCTGCCGATCGACTTCTGCGCCAACTGCCATCAGGACATCGCCACCGAGCGGCCGAGTCACGAAGGCCTGGGATTCGCCAGCTGCGCCGATGCCGGCTGCCACAACTATCACGACAATCGCGCGCTCTACGAAGACTTTCTGCTGGCCCACCTGCAGGAGTCGCCCGTGCTGGCGGATCCGCGCTTGCCGGTCGCCACCGCGATCGCCCCGCACGGGCCGGCGCTGACGGCGATGGCAGCGGACCACCCGCCAACGCATGCGCTCTCTGCCGAACAGTTCGCAGCCTGGGCCGGCAGCGGGCATGCCGCGGGCGGCGTCAATTGCCGCGACTGCCACGGCGGCGAGGCCGATCTCGAGTGGGTGGCCGAGCCGGCGCCGGCTGCCTGCGAGAGCTGCCATGGCGCGCAGGTGGCCGGCTGGCGGCTCGGCCGCCACGGCATGCGCGCGCATGAGGAGCTGAGCCAGCCGCTGCCGCCGCTGGCTGCCGCCGACGCCCGCCTGCCGATGGCGCCCGATGCGCCCGGCACGCCCGGTTGCACCAGTTGCCATCGGGCCCACGACTTCGACCTCGTCCACGCGCGGGTCGAGGCCTGCCTTGGCTGCCACGCCGACCCCCATTCGCGCAGCTACGCCGACTCGCCCCACGCGGCGCTCTGGCAGGCCGAGCGTGAAGGCCGGGCGCCACCGGGCAGCGGCGTGACCTGCGCGAGCTGCCATCTGCCGGTGGTCGAACGGGCCGGCGCCGAGGGTGAGGCGAGGTGGCTGGCCGAACACAACCAGAGCGCCCACCTGCGCCCGAACGAGCAGTTCATTCGTCCGGTGTGCCTCAACTGCCACGGCATGGGCTTCACCCTCGATGCGCTGGCCGACGAGGCACTGATCGAACGCAATTTCACCGGCCGGCCTGCCGGCCACGTCGACAGTCTGGACATGGTCGCCGCGCGGCTGCGCGATGCCCCCACCCCAGCCGGCGGCGCCGGCACCCCCTGATGGAGATGAAGCGATGATGGATCGAAGCCTGTTTGCGGTCGCCCTGGCCACCCCGGCACTGCTGCTGACTGCCTGCGGCGGCGGTGAACCGGCCGCCGAGGGCGGCATCACGCCGAAGCAGATGGCCGACGCGCTGCACGCGGTGATGGAGGCCGATCGCACGGTCTACACCCGTCGCGTGGTCAACCGCCTGCAGAACAAGGAGCAGGTCATCCAGGCCAGCGAGCACTTCGAGGACGACAAGGCGCTGCCGCTGCCGGCCCAGATGTTCCGCTTCGGCGCCGAGATGGTGGCCGAGAACGAGGCCGCCGGCTTCACCTATTCGCTGCAATCGCTGTGGCCGATCAACGATCAGAACGCGCCGCGCACCGAGGCCGAGAAGACCGGCCTGCAGTTCGTTGCCGACAACCCCGGCGAGAACTACTACACCACCGAGGCGCTGGGCGGCACCGAGTACTTCACCGCGGTCTACGCCGACACGGCGGTCGCGCCGGCCTGCGTCACCTGCCACAACGATCATCGCGACACGCCGCGTTCGGACTTCGAGATCGGCGACGTGATGGGCGGGGTGGTGCTGCGCATCCCGGTCGGCGGCAGTTGAGGCGGCCTCGCCGCGCCCTGCCTTGCCTGGTGGTCTGCCTCGCTGCCTGCGGCGAGGGCGGGCCGCCGGCGCCGGTGCCCGGCGAGGCGCCGCCGCTGACCGGCGAGCGGCTCGAGCAGGGACGCGAGATCTGGCTCGGCACCTGCGGCAACTGCCACGCCCGCGGCGTGGCCGGCGCACCGCTGATCGGCGACACCGCGGCCTGGGCGCCGCGGATCGCCCAGGAGCCGGCCGTGCTTCACGCGCATGCGATCGATGGCTACGTCGGGCCCGACGGCACCATGATGCCGGCCAAGGGCGGCAACCCCTCACTGACCGACGCGCAGGTGCGCGCGGCGGTCGACTATATGGTGGCGGCCAGCCAGCCGCCCCAATGAGCGACATTCCAAGAGGAGATCTTCCATGACCCCCGAGCAAGTCCAACTCGTGCAGCGCACCTGGAGCCGCATCGCGCCCGACAAGGCCGGTGCCGGCATGCTGTTCTACGATCGCCTGTTCACGCAGCACCCCGAGCTGCAGCCGATGTTCAAGGGCGATCGGCGCACTCAGGCGCTGAAGCTGATGAACATGGTCGAGGTGGCCGTGAATGCGCTGGACGATCTCGGCGCCGTGGTGCCGGACGTCGAGGCCATGGGCCGGCGGCACCTGAACTACGGCGTCGAGCCCGAGCACTACGCGCAGGTCGGCGCGGTGCTGCTGTGGACCCTGCAACAGGGGCTCGGCGAAGAATATACGCCGGAGGTCGAGGGCGCCTGGACCACCGTCTATGGCGTGCTCGCCGATACGATGCAGCGCGGCGCGTACGAGAACATCCCCGGCTGAGACGCCGCGCCCGCGGCGCTTGCCGTCTCCGGCGATCCGGTACACTCTGTGACCGGGAGCCCACCGGGCTCCCGACCGCCCGCTCGGTCCCCGTGTCGATGTCAGCCGGAGCCGCCCCTGCTCCAGTACACGCTCAAGCGCCTGCTCGGCGCCATTCCGACGTTGCTGCTGCTGGTGACGCTGGCGTTCTTCCTGATCCGCCTGGCGCCTGGCGGGCCGTTCGACACCGAGAAGAACCTGCCGGCCGAGATCGAGGCCAACCTCGCGGCGAAGTATCATCTGGATGAGCCGCTCTGGCAGCAGTACCTGCGCTATCTCGGCGACCTGGCGCGCGGCGATCTGGGTCCGTCGTTCAAGTACGCCGACTACACCGTCAACGAGCTGATCGCGCAGGGCTTTCCAGTCTCCCTGCGGCTGGGTCTGCTGGCCATCGGGCTGGCGCTGATCGCCGGCGTGGCGGCCGGCACCATCGCCGCCATGCGGCAGAACCGGCCGGCTGACTACACCGTGATGAGCGTCTCCATGACCGGCATCTCGATCCCCAATTTCGTGCTGGCGCCGCTGCTGATCCTGCTGTTCGCGGTCGAACTGCAGTGGCTGCCCGCCGGCGGGCTCGATGCCGGCTGGCAGGTCTGGGTGCTGCCGGTGATCTCGCTGGCACTGCCGCAGATCGCCTACATCGCCCGGCTCACCCGCGGCAGCATGATCGAGGTGCTGCGCAGCAACTACATCCGCACCGCCCGGGCCAAGGGGCTGCCCGGCCGGCGGGTGATCGTCGGCCACGCCCTGCGCCCGGCGCTGCTGCCGGTGCTGTCCTATCTCGGCCCGGCCCTGGCCGGCATCATCACCGGCTCGGTGGTGATCGAGACGATCTTCGGCATCCCCGGCCTTGGCCGCTTCTTCGTGCAGGGCGCATTGAACCGGGACTACACCCTGGTGCTCGGCGTAGTGGTGTTCTACGGCACGCTGATCGTGCTGTTCAACCTGCTGGTGGACCTGCTCTATGCCGCGTTCGATCCACGGGTGCGCCTGCAGTGAGTGC
>JAASSS010000083.1 GCA_021767745.1 Pseudomonadota bacterium | reverse complement strand
CTTGGCGATGGAGATGACCAGTCGCAGGTTCGCCTCGACCATCTCCTTCTTCGCGCGCCGGGCCTTGGCCTCGCCGATGGTCTTGTGCCGGTTGATTTCCTTGATGGTCGCGATCGACAGACGCGTTTCCGCCTGGATATCCCGCAGCTGCTGCTGCAGGTCGGCGATGCGCTCGCGGTTGCGGCCGATCGTGGCCGAATGCTTGCGCTTGGCGCGGATGGCCTTGTCCACCCAGGCCTCGTCGGTCTCGTGCTCGACGAACGCGTTCAGGAATTCGCGCCGGCTCATGCCGGCCTCGTCGATGCAGATCGACATGATCTGACGCTCGAGGTCGCGCACCCGGTCGACGGTGGCCCGCAGCCGGTCATTGAGAACGCCCACCATCCGTGGCGACAGCTTCAGGTGCATGAACATGGCCACCAGCAGGTGGCGTTCCGCGGCCGTGCGCGCATCCTCATAGCCGTGCCTGTCGAGCACCGCGATCAGCTTTTCGTACTGCTGGCGGATATCGGCGAAGCGGCGGGCGACCTCTTCCGGATCCGGGCCGGTATCGGCCGGCTCCTCGTCGGTTTCCTCGCCCTCGTCCGCCTCGTTCTCCTCCTCGGCGCCGGCGACCACATAGCCGCCTTCCTGCTCGTCGGTCAGCTCGTCTGCCAGCTGCGCCGGATCGATGAAGCCGGCGACCACGTCGGTCAGGCGCGTGCCGTTGGCGACGGTCTCGTCATAGGTCTCGACGAGCTGCTCGATCACGCCGGGGAAGCTGGCGAGCGCCTTGAGCACTTCCGCCTGGCCTTCCTCGATGCGCATCGCGATGCGGATCTCGCCCTCGCGGGTCAGCAACTCCACGGTGCCCATCTCGCGCATGTACATGCGCACGGGGTCGGTGGTGCGCCCGAAGTCGGAATCGGCGGAGGCCAGTGCCGCGGCGGCTTCCTCGGCGTCGGAGTCGTCATCGTCGCTGACGGCATTGTCCGACAGCAGCAGCGTCTCCGCATCGGGCGCCTGCTCGTGCACGCCGATACCCATGTCGTTGATCATGTTGATGATATCGTCGATCTGCTCCGGGTCGACGATGTCATCCGGCAGATGATCGTTCACCTCGGCGTAGGTCAGGTAGCCCTGCTCCTTGCCGCGAGAGATGAGTGCCTTAATCTGGGAACGCTGATCGTCGCTCATATCACCACACGTCGTAGGTTATCGGGGTGCGCGGCCGCCGGGAAAAACGGCCCATATTAGCAGCTTTCGTCGCCTTTTCAGTCGCCTGAACCAGCCGTCGATCGGCTCGCCAGCAACAGCGCCTGCAGTTCCTGCTTCTGCGCCGCATCCAGCGACTTCAGCGCCAGCAGCTCGTCCAGCCGTTCGGTCTGCGCCCGCCGCATCAGCTGCTCGAGTCCTGCCTCGAACTCCGCCCTTGCCTGCTCGAGAGAGCGCACAAGCTCATAACGTGCCAGCGCGGCAATGCGTGCACCTTCCGGTCGATCGCGCCAGCGCTCCAGCAACCTTCCCGTCGTTATCTGGGGATCGGCACGGGTTAGATCAAGCAGTTGGCGCAACAGTTCGAAGTCACGTGCCTTGCTGACGGCCGGTAGTTCCAGCGTCCTCTCGCCCTCGCACAGCGCCGGCCACTGCAGCAGCAGGGCGGTCAGCCGGGTCGCCAGCGGCATGCGCCGCAGCCCGCCGGCGCCCTGGCGGGCCGCTGCCGGACGGCTGATTGCGCGTGCCGGAGCGGCCGGACCGGGCGCGGGCGCCTGCGTCTGCATCAGACGAGTCAAGCGTGTTGGATCTGCCTGTGCCAGCGTCGCCAGGCGCTCGGTGAGCAACAGCTGCAGCGGCGCCGTCGACACCCGGGCGATCAACGGCTTGGCCCGTTCGATCAGCTGCGCCCGACCATCGAGCGTACCCAGGTCGATCTCGCCGGCCAGGGCGCTGAACAGGAATTCGGCCAGCGGCTGCGCACCATCCAGACGCGCGTTGAGTTCAGCTGCACCATGGCGGCGCACGAAAGAATCGGGATCCTCGCCTTCCGGCAGGAACAGGAACCCGACCCGCGAGCCTTCACGCAGTTCCCCGACCGTGTTTTCCAGCGCCCGCCAGGCGGCACGACGACCGGCCGCGTCGCCGTCGAAGCAGTAGACGACGTCAGGGTGAGTACGCAGCAGGCGCCGCACATGCTGTGGCGTGGTGGCCGTGCCGAGCGTCGCCAGCGCGCCGTCGATGCCATGCTCGCTGAGCAGCAGCACGTCCATGTAGCCCTCGACCACCACCAGCCGTGCCGGCCGACGCGCCGCCTGCTGCAGTTCGTACAGCCCGTAGAGCGCCTCGCCCTTGTGGAAGATCGGCGATTCCGTCGAGTTGATGTACTTGGGTCCGTCGCCGTCGAGCAGCCGACCGCCGAAGCCGATGGTGCGCCCACGGCTGTCCCGGATGGGGAAGGTGACCCGTTGGCGCAGGCTGGCGTACAGCCTGCCCTCGGCCTGCTTGCTCTGTGCCAGCAGGCCGAGGGTACGCAGCGGCTCCACCAGCTCGTGCTGCTGCGCAAAGCGCAGCAGGGCGCCGCTGTCGGCTGGCGCGTAGCCGAGGGCGAAGCGGGCCGCCGTTCGGCCGCTAACGCCGCGCGATTTCAGATAATCGATAGCCTCGGGATGACCGCGCAGTTGCTGGCGAAAGAAGGTCGCTGCCTGGTCGATCGCCGCGTGGAGCGGGCGCAGATCCGGCCCGTCCGCTTCGGCCTCGGCCGGTATCGTCATGCCGACCCGGTCGGCCAGTTCGGCCACCGCCTCCCGAAACGGCAGGCGGTCGTACTCCATCAGGAAGCCGATGGCGTTGCCGTGCGCGCCGCAGCCGAAGCAGTGGTAGAACTGCTTGTTGCGGCTGACGGTGAACGAGGGGGTCTTTTCGTCGTGGAAGGGGCAGCAGGCGGCATGGTCCCGCCCGGCAGGCTTCAGTTCCAGCCGGCTGCCGATCAGTTCGACGATGTCCGTGCGGACGAGCAACTCGTCGATGAAATGCTGCGCCAGCCTGCCGCCCATGCCCGATCTCCGTGGCTACCGCGGGATCAGCGCCGGCGCCGGAGGGGCGCCAGGCAATTCAGTTCAGGCGTTGCTTCACGCGCCGGCTGGCCTCGGCCATGTCGACCCGTGCATCGCCCTGCTGCTTGAGGTGGCCCATGACCTTGCCCATGTCGCCGGCCGAATTGGCGCCGACGGCATCGATGGTGCGCTCGATCAGCGCGTCGAGCTCCTGCGCCGAGAGCGGCTGCGGCAGGTAGCGCTGCAGGACGGCCAGCTCGTTCTCTTCGCTTTCGGCCAGATCTTCGCGCCCACCCTGGCGGTACTGCGCGATGGAATCGCGGCGCTGCTTCACCATCCGGTTCAGCACGTGCAGGACGAGATCGTCATCCGCCTCGCACCGGTCGTCGATCTCGCGCTGCTTGATCTCCGCCCACATCAGGCGGAGCGTGCCGAGGCGGAACTTGTCGCCTGCGCGCATCGCGGTCTTCATATCCTGCTGGATCGTGGCTTTCAGCGACACGCGGGGTCCTTCTCAGGGCGAACGTCAGGCGCCGGGTGGGCCGGCGCGAGGTCAGGAAAGCGATAGGGGCGATAGGCTCAGTGCGAGCGCCGCAGATGCTGGTTCTCGCGCGACAGCCGCTTGGCGTGGCGCTTGACCGCCGCCGCCCGCTTGCGCTTGCGTTCCTGGGTCGGCTTCTCATAGAACTCGCGGCGCCGCAGCTCCGTTAGAATTCCGGCCTTCTCGCAGGCACGCTTGAAGCGGCGCAGTGCCACATCGAAATATTCGTTTTCCTTGACTCGAACGCTCGGCATGTAACCCCCTGTGGTGGCGCCCCGGCAGCCGGGCCGGTGGCGGCCCAAAAACGGAAGGGCGCTTCGCGGCGCCCAAAGAACTCCTTATGATAGTCGGCCATGCACCCTGAGGTAAAGCCAGATCCGGCTGCGCCAGCCCCCTGCGTGCTCGGCATCGAAACGTCCTGTGACGAGACGGCGGTGGCCATCTATCGCCGCGGCTCGGGTCTGCTGGCACACGCGCTGTTCAGCCAGGCGGACCTGCACGCCGAGTTCGGCGGCGTGGTGCCCGAGCTGGCCTCGCGCGATCACGTCCGCAAGCTGTTGCCGCTCCTGGACACGGCGCTGCGTCAGGCGGGGCTCGCGCCGTCGCAGCTCGACGCGATCGCCTACACTGCCGGCCCGGGGCTGGTCGGGGCCCTGCTGGTCGGCGCTGCCACGGCCGTGGCGCTGGGGCGATCGCTGCAGCGGCCGGTGGTCGGCGTGCACCACCTGGAAGCGCACCTGCTGGCGCCGAGACTGGAGCGGCAGCCGCCGGCCTATCCGTTCCTGGCCCTGCTGGTCTCCGGCGGCCACACAATGCTGGTGCGGGTGGCGGGCCTCGGTCGCTACAGCGTGCTCGGCGAGACGCTGGACGATGCCGCCGGCGAAGCCTTCGACAAGACCGCTCGCCTGCTCGAGCTGCCGCACGCCAGCGGCGCGGCGCTGGCCGCGCTGGCCCAGCAGGGGGATCCGCAGCGCTACCCGTTGCCGCGCCCCCTGCTGGGCCAACAGCGGCTGGACTTCAGTTTCAGCGGTCTGAAGACGGCGGTGCGGCTGACGGTCGAGCGGGAGGCCGCCCAGCCCGGTGGAGCATGGCGTGCCGATCTGGCGGCCAGCTTCCAGCAGGCGGTGGTCGACGTGCTGGTGGCGAAAGTGCGGGCGGCCCTGCACGCCAGCGGGCTGACACGGCTGGTGGTGGCCGGCGGCGTGGGTGCCAACGTGGCGTTGCGCGCCGCGCTGCGGGCCGAGGCCGGTCGCGAGGGCTGGCAGCTGTATTATCCGCGCATCGAGTTCTGCACCGACAACGGCGCGATGGTGGCGCTGGCGGGCGCCGAACGTATCGCCGAGGCCGCGCCGGGAGCCGTGATCGGCGTGCGGGCGCGCTGGCCGTTGTCGACGTTGGCGCCGCCGGCGGCCCGACCGCGCGACTGACCACGGCCATCACAGTCACGGGAGCCAGCATTGCCGGATCGGCTGTTCATCGAGGGGCTCAGCGTACCTGCGCGTATCGGCGTGGAAGGCTGGGAGCGGCGGGTGGCCCAGCCCGTCGAGATCGACCTGCGCCTGCAGCTGGCGTTGCGCGAGGCGGGTGAGCGGGACGAACTGGTCGCCACCGTCGACTATGCCGCCGTGGCGCAGCTGATCCGCGCGCTGGCTGCGCCGCCGGCAGAGTATCGCCTGGTGGAGGCGCTGGCCGAGCGTCTCGCGGCGGCGGTGCTGGAGAACTTCGCGCCGGTGGCGGGTGTGGAGATCCGTGTGGCCAAGCGCGGCGTGCTGGCGCAGGCGCGGGCGGTCGGCTGCGTGCTCGAGCGGCAGCGGACCGGGCCGGAACAGCCGGGAGAGGCGAGATGTGCGGAATAGTGGCGGCGGTAGCCGAACGCGAGGTGGCGCCGATTCTGCTCGAGGGGCTGCGGCGGTTGGAGTATCGCGGCTATGACAGCGCCGGTCTGCTGACCGTCGGCAGCGAGGGCGAGCTGGTGCGGCTGCGCAGCGCCGGCAAGGTCGCTGCCCTGGCCGCGCGGCTCGAGCGGGAAGGCGCGCCCGGCCGGATCGGCATGGCGCATACGCGCTGGGCCACGCATGGCCCGCCGACCGAGGCCAACGCCCACCCGCACCTGTCCGGCGACGAGGTCGCCGTCGTCCACAACGGCATCATCGAGAACTGGGACGAGATCCGGCGCGAACTCACTGCCGAGGGCTACGACATGGCCTCGGACACCGATTCGGAGGTCATCGCGCATCTCATTCACCGGGAGCTGCAGGCCGGGGGCGAGCTGGTGGCCGCGGTGGGGCGGGCGGTGGCGCGCCTGCGCGGCGCCTACGCGATTGTGGTGCTCTGCCGGCGCGCCCCGGACCGGCTGATAGCCGTGCGCAGCGGCTCTCCGCTGGTGGCCGGGATCGGCATCGGCGAGCACTTCCTCGCCTCCGACGCTGCCGCACTGCTGCCGGTCACGCAGCGCTTCATCTATCTGGAGGAGGGCGATCTGGCCGAGATCCGGCGCGAGGGTCTGCAGATCTTCGCGCGCGACGGCAGCCCGGTCGAACGGCCGGTACACGCCTCCTCGCTGGTCGCCGAGGCCGTCGAACGTGGGCGCTTCCGGCACTACATGCTCAAGGAGATCTACGAGCAGCCCCGCGCGGTGACCGAGACGCTGGAGGGTCGGCTGGGGACCAGCGCCGTGCTGCCGGGCGTGTTCGGGCCGCAGACCGAGCACGTGATGGCCGGTGTGCAATCAGTGCATCTGATCGCCTGTGGCACGAGCTATCACGCCGCGCTGGTCGCCCGGTACTGGATCGAGGCCATGGCGGGATTGCCCTGCACGGTCGATATCGCCAGCGAGTACCGCTACCGGCAGCCCGTGGTGCCGCCGGAGTGTCTGTTCGTGTGCCTGTCGCAGTCCGGCGAGACGGCTGACACGCTGGCGGCGCTGCGCCTGGCCCGTGCTCGCCGCTACCGCGCATCGCTCGCCGTGTGCAACGTGCCGGAAAGCTCGCTCGTGCGCGAGGCGGACCTGTCGTTCATGACGCGCGCCGGTCCAGAGATCGGTGTGGCCTCCACCAAGGCCTTCACCACGCAGCTGGTCGCCATGATGCTGCTGGCGCTGGTACTGGCTCAGCATCGCGGCGCGTCCGCGGCGGCGATCGGGCCGGCGGTGGCAGCGCTGCGGCGGCTGCCGGCCGAGCTCGACCGGGTGCTGAGCCTGGATGCGGCGGTCGCCGAGCTGGCGGAGGATTTCGTCGGCTGCGCCCACGCGCTGTTTCTCGGCCGCGGCACGGATTACCCGATCGCCCTGGAGGGCGCGCTCAAGCTGAAGGAGATCTCCTACATCCACGCCGAGGGTTACGCGGCCGGCGAGCTCAAGCACGGCCCGCTGGCACTGGTCGACGAGGAGATGCCGGTGGTGGCGGTGGCCGCGAACAACGCGCTGCTCGAGAAACTGCTCTCGAACCTGCGTGAGGTCGGCAGTCGCGGCGGGCGGCTGATCGTCTTCACCGGGGATGACGTGCGGCTGCCGGCCGATCAGACCGTGCGCGTGCTGCCGATCGGCGCCGCGCACGGGCCGATGGCGCCGGCCCTGCATGTGGTGCCGCTACAGCTGCTGGCCTACCACGTGGCGGTGCTGAAGGGCACGGACGTCGATCAGCCGCGCAATCTCGCCAAGTCGGTCACCGTGGAGTAGCGGGCAGCGAGGTCAGCTTGCTGCCGTTGCGGCCGCGTAGGGCGACGCAGCAGTCTCGCCCGTCGTGCTTCGCCATGTAAAGCGCGCGGTCCGCCCGTTCCAACAGCTGATCGACGCTCTCGCCGGGAACGTATTCGGTGAGCCCCGTCGATACCGTCAGGTCCGTGTCGGCGGGCAGATCGGGCGCCTGCGTCCGCAGCTGCCCCAGCGCGCTGCGCAGCCGCAGGCAGAATTCGTAGCCACGTTCGAGGTCGACGTCGGACAGGACGACGATGAATTCCTCGCCGCCGTAGCGGGCGGCATGATCATTGGTCCGGATCTGCCCGCGCAGCAGCCGGGCAAAGGCGGTGAGCAGCCGGTCCCCGACAGCGTGCCCGTGGGCGTCATTGACGCGCTTGAAGTGATCGAGATCCATCAGGCCCAGCACGAAGCGATAGCCGCCGCGCTCGGCCAGGGCCCGCTGCTGCTGCAGCACGTCCATCAGGTGCCGGCGGTTGTACAGACCGGTCAGTTCGTCATGGGTTGCCAGCTCCCCCAGCCGGCGCAGCACTTCGTACTGTCGACTGCGCAGGTGGCTGATGTAGCCGCCCACGCCGGCGAACCAGGGCAGGATCGCCACCAGCACGAGCAGCTGGATTCCCAGCAGGCGGAACATTGCCGGTCGGCCGGTCAGGTAGAGCAGCCCAATCATGGCGCCGTAGCAGCCGACCGTGAAGGCGCTGAGCCACATCATCTGGCGGGTGTTGAGCCGGAACAGCGCGAACATGAAGCCGGCAACGTAGGTGATCGTCAGCGTGATGCGCCATTCGTCGGCGAAGTACATCGCGTAGGTGAT
>JAASSS010000082.1 GCA_021767745.1 Pseudomonadota bacterium | reverse complement strand
CGCGATAGCCGAAGGCTATCAGTAGCCTTCCGTATACAGGTGTCGTGCCTGGTGGCGGGCCGCCAGCGTCTGGATGTCCGCCACCATCTGCGGATTACCGGCGGCATAGATGTCGCTACCGGGCCAGTCGAGGCCGGCCTCAGCCACGGCCTGGGTCACGCGGCCACAGAATTCCGCGGCCTGGCACGAGGATTCCCGCGTCAGGCAGAGCCGGGCGTGGAGCTTCAGCGACCGCAATGCCGGCAGGTAGACCGGCAGGAAGTTGCGATCACGCGTGGCGCAGCCGAAGAACAGCCGCACCGGCAGGCTGTGACGCTGGTCGGCCAGCTGCTGCAGCATCGGCAGCAGCGGCGCCAATCCCGTGCCCGTGGCGATGAACACCTTCGGCCGCGGCGATTCCATCAGCCGGAATTCGCCCAGCGGTGCCCGTAGCGACACCGCATCCCCCACCGCGAGCGTCGCCACGAATTCGCCGCCGGCGCCGCCGAAGGCCGTATCGATCAGCAGCGTCAGCTCGCGGCCATCCAGCCGGGCGATGGAGTAATCGCGCCACTCGCCCGGCGCCACGTCCACACGCGCGAACTGCCCCGGCGCGAAGTCGATCGGCTCGGGCAGCTCCAGCACCAGCGCCCAGACCTCGCGGGCCACCTCCGCCCGCCGCCGCAGGACGGCACGCAGGGCCGGCGGCTCGGGGACGGGATCGGTCAGGGGCATGTCGGAGGGCTTGCTCATCCACGCATTGTCGCCGCACTGACAGCCGTTGCCAAAGGCGCGGCCGGCACGCGGACGCAAGTCGGGCGCGCATCGGGCACCGGTCAGCCGGATTTTCCCGGCGCCGGAGTGCGCGTGGCTGGGCGGGGGCGCAGGCGAGCGTGCACGCGGCGCACCAGCGGCATCAACAACGGCTTGAGCCAGGGCAGCGCATAGCTCGACAGGCGACTGCCACCGCGCTCGAGGGCCGCGTATTGCGCCACCACCTCCGGCGGCAGACCGAGGCCCTGCGCGCCCTGTCGCAGCAGGCCGGCATAGCGCGCGCTCGGGCCGCATCCCCTGGCCCGATGCGTCTCCAGCACCGAGAACGCCTGCGCCGCCACCATCCCACCCTCGGCGGTGACCGCCTCGACGGTGATCACGCGATAGCTGAGTTCGTCCCGCCGGATCCTCGCCCACTCGGCCGGTGTGTAGTGGACCAGCGCGCCCCAGGCCCTTCGGCCGGGTGCCGGATCGAGACTGGCGAAAGAGGGTTCGAAGCGGGTGATGCCGCGCACGGTGAAGGCGACGCTGTGGTCGGCCACCGAGGCGATCACACCCTCGGCACGGGTGCGCGGATGGCACAACAGCGCGCCGTAGACGAACACCGCTACCCTGTCATCGTTGGCCTTCACGCGCCCTCCTTCGTTGCTGCCCGCGACCCGATCCGCTCCGCCGGCGGACAGGGCGGGGAACCGGACGCCCCCGCCTTGTCCTATACCTGAGATCGCAACCTACACCGGCCCCGCCCGCCCGTCTCCCGGTTTGGCGGCGGCCAAGGAGAGACGAGCCTCATGCGCAGACCCCTGCTATTGGCCGCCACCACGGCCGTCACCGCCTTCGGCGCGCGCCGCCTGCGGCCCCGCCTGCTCGACCGCCCCATCCCCCGGCGCGTGCAGGAGCCCTTCGACGGCGAGATCTTCGCTGCCGGGGAGGCGGCGGTCGGCGTACGAACGGCCACGGGCAATCCCCGCGCCGTGGTGATCTGCATGCACGGGTTTCTCGAGGACATGCGCTACTTCGGCGCGCTTTACCGCGATCCTACCCTCACCTATCTCGGCATCAACAGCGGTGGCTATCACATCCCGGATGGCGAACAGCCGCGTCGCGAGGCCGACTGGGCGACGGACAACCCCTACACACCCGGCACCATCGCCTACGATGCCTGGGTGCTGAACGAAGCGCTGGCACACTGGCGCGGGCAGGCGCGTGTCCGCGTGCACGGGCACTCTCGCGGCGGCGCCGTGGTGGTGGAGGCGGCGCGCCAGCGGCCGGAAGCCTTCGCGGAGGCCGAGGTGATCCTGGAGGCGCCGGTGCTGCCGGGCGGCGCGGTGGCAGCGGCTCTCGGCACCGGCGCCACCGGCGCGGGCGAATTCCTGCTGCCGTTCGGCCTCGCCGCGGCGCGGCAGGTGCCGGTCACGCAGGCCGCACCCTGGCTGTTCCGGCCGCTGTCACCGCGCAAGCGCGAGCTGCTCGACCCGATGCTCTACACCCCGCGTACCGACCGCATCACGCTGGTGAACGTGATGAACCTGCGCGACTGGATGCGCATGACACCCCCTGCCGCGCTGGAGACCCTGCCGCAGGGCTGCGTACTGATCCCGCAGACCGACCGCATCCTCGACCGGCAGGCCATGCTGACGGCGGCGCGGCGGGCGCCGGGCCTGCGCGTGGTGGAAACCGCCGGCACCAGCCATTTCATCTCGCTGGATGCGCCGGCGCTGATCCCGCCGCTGTAGGCCGTCCGGCTCCGGCCTGAGACGCGGTCCGCGACGCGTCGCGGGGACGGAGCCGGGGCGATTCGGCGCGGCTCAGGGATGGATTTCTTCGCGCACGGCAGTGCGCAGACGAATCCGGAAGTAGGCCTCCACGTCGAGATCGGCCTCGACGCCGACCACGGCCACCTCCTCCTCGCTCAGCAGGTCGGCAAAACCACCCATGTTCCGCTCCGCCCGCATCGGCACGAGCAGATCGGTGCTCTCACCGGGCCAGAGACGCTCGGCAGGGAATGCCAGACGGCGCTCGGCTACCGTCGCCTCATCCTCGAGCGGCGCCGCGTACTCGGTGCGCCCCACCTGCAGGCGCAGGTTGCGAAAGCACACCAGCGGGTTCTCGTCCGGCTGGATCGGAGCGGCCTCGTTGCTGAGACGAAAGCGCAGCACGAAGCGCTCGCCGACGTTCACCTTACGGCCCTCGGTCTCTGCCAGGCCGTAGACCAGCCGCAGACAGCGGCGGACATCGCGGTACATGTCGCTGATGGTCATCGTCTACCTCCTCGCGTTCTGCAGCACCCTCAACTCAGCGCCGGTGCGGCCGGACCGGGGGCGGCGCCGGCAGGTATTCGACACTCGGCACACCCCTGACAGGCTGGGGATAGAGCGCCATCAATTCCAGTATGGCCGGCGGCACATCCTCGGACACCGGCAACCCGAACTGCCGCGCCTGCGCGCTGGTGATGCCGAAGTCGTGCGTCCAGCGGCCACGGGTAAGATCGTCCGCCAGCCGGTCGCGGGCGGCTTCGGCGACCGTGCCGGCCAGCAGCTCCTCGACGGCCAGCCGCAGCTGGGCGATGGCCTTCTCGCCGAGGTCGGCCAGCGCCAGGGTCTGGTCATCGATCTCTGCCACCGGCTTGCTGCGCAGCACCCGCAGCAGCGAGGCCGCAGGCAGCCCGTTGATCTGCGGATCGCACGGCCCCAGCAGCGCATGGCGACACATGACGATCTCATCCCCGGCCAACGCGATCAGCGTGCCGCCGGACATGGCCAGGTGCGGCACGAAGATGGTCACCCTGGCCGGATGGTCCTTGAGGGCGCGGGCGATCTGCAGGGCCGCCAGCACCAGCCCGCCCGGGGTATGCACGATCAGGTCGATCGGCGTGGCGTCATCGGTGAGCTGGATGGCCCGCAGCACCTCCTCGGCGTCGTTCAGATCGATGTAGCGCACCAGCGGGACGCCGAACAGGCGCATGACCTCCTGACGGTGCACCAGCAGGATCACCCGCGAACCCCGGGCCTTCTGGATGCGGGCCAGCTGCTGGCGGCGCTGCCAGTCGAGCAGCCGCTGTCGCACCAGCGGCTGCAGGCCGACGAACAGAATGAACAACCAGATGATGCCGCCCAGATCCATGCCAGCCCCTTCGCCCGCCAGGTCACTGCGAGGATGTCGCGTCCTTGACGCAGACGTCCATCGCCAATCGCCTCAGGTGATGCGGTAGATCAGGTCGCCCCGAGCGCAGACGCTGCCGTCGCTGGCGCAGATCCGCACCTCGCATACGTAGAGTTCGTCGCGCTGCCACAGGGTGCGGGCATAGCCGTGCAGGCCCTGGCCGCGACTGTCGCCCAGCACCGCCAGATGCAGCGCCGGGGTGACTGCCTTCATGCCGCTGGCATTGCCCATGGCGAAGGCCGACATCGCGCCGGTGGTATCGAACAGCGCTGCCAGGGCGCCGTCGTGATGCCGGCCGCGGCCATCGGACAACTCGCTGCGCCAGGGCAGGCGCAGCGCCGCCTCGCCCTCGGCCATCAGGTCGATGCCGATGCCCAGCCGCGAGATGAAGCCCATGCGCGTGATCATGCGGGCGATGCCGGAGGGCTCGCGCTCCGCTGCCGGCACGATCACCTCGTCACGCGGGGGATCGCAGCTCTCGGCGGCCACTTCCGCCGCGACCCGCAGGGTCGCCTGCGCCTGCGTCACCCGCTGGCCGCTGCCGTCGAGCACTTCCACGCCGATAAAGCAGAGATTACGACCGGTGCGCAGCACCTGCGCCCGGGCCTCCACATCCTGACGACTGACGGCGCCGAGGTACTGCACCGTCAGGCCCACCAGCTGGACGTCGGCATCGCGGGCACCCGCCATTGCCTGCACCGCCGCTGCCCGCGCGGCGATGATCACCAGCGAGGCCAGTACGCCGCCATGCAGCGTGCCGCCGAGATTGCTGTTGTCCTCCCGGTAGGGCAAAGACACCCGCAGCTCGGGCGCCTCACCCCGGATCGCGTCGATCCCGAGCCAGCGGACGTAGGGCTGCTCCAACACGGTCGGCAGCACGAGATCCCTGACAGTCATGATTCCATCTCACAGGTGTGCTTGACTTCAAAGTAGTCGGGCACGGGCCAATCTGCGCCGACGTGGATCAAGACCAGGCACGGCAACGCTCCGGCACGGGTGCCGGCGCCGGGAGGGTTCATGAAACTATCGGGCAAGTTCGCCTGCAGCCTGTTGGCCGCGGTCTCGCTGTCGGCCGTAGCGGCACCGGTGCCGATGGACGAAGCGGCGCTGGGCGGTGTGCGCGGGCAGCTGTTGCCGGCGATCGACGATCATCCGGCGATCCGGATCCAGCTGTGGCTGGATGCCGCCGGGCGGCTCGAGGCAGCGGGGCTGGAACGCGCGGCGGCACGGGCGAATGCGAAGGCGGAACGGATCTATCGGTTCCGGACGCGGATCGCCTGCCGACGCGCGTCCGGCTGCGCCGCTCTCTAGACGGGCGCCGGGAAGGACGATCGGGCGGCGTGCGCCGCCCGATCGTGCAGGGATGCCGGAGGCGCCGCTAGAACGGCAACAGATCCGCGTCCGGCTCCCCCTCGGGGATCGGCATCAGCTCGGTGTAGCGGCCGAGGTGGTAGTCGGTGTCGCCGAACTGCGCATCGATGGCCGCCAGCCGGATGAAGTAGTGGCCGACCCGCAGTTCCTCGGTCTGGCCCATGCCACCGTGCAGCTGGACCGCGCTCTGGCCGACGAAGCGGCCGGCCTTGCCGACCATGTGCTTGAGGCCATGCACATCCAGCGGGGCATCCTCATGCTCGCCCTGCACCTCCATCGTCGCCCGGTAGAGCAGCGAGCGCGTGAGCTCGGTCTGCACGAACATGTCGACGATGCGGTGCTTGACACTCTGGAAGGCAGCGAGCGGCTTCTCGAACTGCACGCGCTGGCTGGTGTAGTCGGTGGTGTCGCGATAGAGCATTTCCATCATGCCGACCGACTCGGCGCCCAGCGCCAGGATGGCACGCTGGGAGATAGCCTCCAGCAGGGCCAGCCCCTCGCCCACGCTACCCAGGATGGCATCCTCGCCCACCGCGACGTTCTCGAAGCTGACCTCCGAGGCCCGCAGCACGTCGATCGTCGGGTAGTCGACTCGCTTGACGCCCTCGGCATCCGCCGGCACGAGGAACAGCGTGATGCCCTCGCGAGCCGTGCGATCGCCCCCGGTACGCGCGCTGACCACCAGATAGTCGGCGCTGTCCGCGTTCAGCACGAGCGACTTCGTGCCGTTCAGCAGGTACTTGCCGTCACGGGCAGTGGCCGTGGTCGCCACATCGGCAAGCTCGTAGCGGGCCTGCTCTTCCATGTAGGCCAGCGTGCCCCTGAGCTTGCCCTCGATCAGCTGCGGCACCAGTGACTGCTGCTGGTCGGCATTGCCGCCGAGCATCAGCGCGCTGCCGAACAGCACGACGGTGGGGAAGTAGGGCTCGACCACCAGGCCCTTGCCGAGCTCCTCCATCACCACCATCACGTCGGCGAGATCGCCGCCGATGCCGCCGAGCTCCTCCGGAAACGGCACTCCCAGCCAGCCCAGATCGGCGAACTGCTGCCAATTCTCCTCGGCGAAGCCGGGCGCCTTGCGAAACGCCTTGCGCCGGGCCCCGACCCTGTCGGCGGGATAGTGCTCGCGCACGAACTTCTGGATGCTGTCGCGCAGCATCTGCTGCTCTTCCGTGAACTTGAAATCCATCTCTGCTGGCCTCCCTGCCTAGTCCTTGATGCCGAGCACACGCTTGGCGATGACGTCCTTCTGCACCTCGCTGCAACCGCCATAGACGGTCGCGGCACGGCCATTGAGGTACATCATCATCCCCATCTTGGAGAACTTCGGCCCGGCCTCCTTGAAGCCGGCGTTCAGCGCGTAGGGCCCGGCGGCCTCGATGGTCAGCTCCTGCACCCGCTGCTGCAGCTCGGTGCCCTTGAGCTTGAGGATCGACGAGGCCGTGCCCGGCTCGCCGGTCTGCTGTGCGTCCGCCAGGCTGCGCAGCTCGGCGAACTCCAGCGCCCGCAGCTCGATCTCGGTCTCGGCCAGCTTGCGCTTGTAGCTCGAATCGTCCAGCAGGGTTCTGTCGCCGACGCGCACCGAACGGGCGTTCTTCTTCAGCTTCGACAGCGCGGTGAGCGTGCGGGAAATGCCGGCGATGCCGGAGCGCTCGTGCTGCAACAAGCCCTTGGCATAGGTCCAGCCCTTGCCCTCCTCGCCGACACGGTTCTCGACCGGCACCTCGACATTGTCGAAGAACACCTGGTTGACGTGGTGGCTGCCACCCAGCGTGAAGATCGGCTTCACGGTGATGCCCGGCGTCTTCATGTTGATCAGCAGGAAGGTGATGCCCTCCTGTTTTGGCCCCTCGCTGCTGGTCCGCGTGAGGCAGAACATCCACTGGGCCATGTGCCCCATCGTGGTCCAGATCTTGGTGCCGTTGACGACGTACTTGCTGCCGTCCTCGCTCAGCACGGCGCGCGTCTTCAACGAGGCGAGATCGGACCCGGCGCCCGGCTCGGAATAGCCCTGGCACCAATTGACCTTGTTGGCGCGGATGTCCGGCAGGAAGCGCTCTTGCTGCTCCTTGCTGCCGTAACGCATCAGGATCGGCGCCAGCATGACCTGACCGAAGGGCAGCACCGGCGGCAACGAGCGACCGGCGGTCTCGCGATCCCAGATGTAGTGCTGCACCGGCGTCCAGCCCGGGCCGCCGAATTCGGCCGGCCACTTCGGCACATCCCAGCCGCCCTGTGCCTGCAGCGACTTGAACCAGGCATCGCGCTTGGACCACATCTCGTTGCCGCGCGGCAGGTTCTCGTCCAGGAAGCCGCGCACCTGCTGCTGAAACTGCCGCTCCTCTTGGGTGTAGTCGATATCCATCCTTGAGTCTCCTCGGGTATGCACCATCCGATGGCAAAGCCTGTCGAGTATAGCGGCTTACCGTCCGATCGGTCCAAAGCCGGCGCGCCGCTATCGGCGGTCATCCCCCGGCCGTTAAGCTGGGGTCTACGTCACAGTCAGGGGAGGGCTGTCCATGCACCTGTTCGTCAACACCGGCGGCGGCGATGCGCCGGGTCTGAACGCCGTCATCCGCGCCCTCACGCTCGGCGCAGTGCATCGTGGCTGGCGCGTGACCGGCATCCGCTACGGTTACGAGGGCCTGCTGCAGGACGATCTGATGCCGCTCGGGCCGGATCAGGTGCGCGGCATCGCCCATCTGGGCGGCACGATCCTCGGCACGCTGAACAAGGGCAACCCGTTCGAGTACCCGCTGGAGATCGACGGCCAGACCCGGCTGGTCGATCGCTCGGACGAGGTGGTCGAGCGCTTCCGAGTACTGGGGGGCGATGCGTTGATCGCGATCGGCGGCGACGGCTCGCTCCGTATCGCCCAGCGCTTCATGGACAAGGGCATTCCGGTCGTGGGCGTGCCGAAGACCATCGACAACGACCTCGCCTGCACCAGCTTCACCTTCGGCTTCGACACGGCCGTCTCGGTGGCGACCGAGGCGATCGGCCGGCT
>JAASSS010000081.1 GCA_021767745.1 Pseudomonadota bacterium | reverse complement strand
TGGTGATGTCCATCGCCGGCGGCGTGGCCGGCGGCTGGCTCACCGATCGCTGGGGCATCTTCCGCGGCCTGTGGGTGCTCGGGCTGGTGCAGGCGCTGTCCAACCTCGGCTACGCCTACGTCGCCTCGCTGTTCGCCGGCCTGCCTTTGGAGGCGGGCATCCCGGGCGCCTGGCGCAGTCTGATGTACGGCGCGAGCATGGTGGAGTCGTTCACCGGCGGCCTCGGCACGGCGGCGTTCCTGGCCTTCCTGATGGCGATCGTCGACAAGCAGCGGGCGGCCACGCAGTACGCGCTGCTCTCCTCGCTGTTCGCGCTGTCGCGCTCGTTGGCCGGCTGGGCCGGGGGCTACGGTGCCGCCGGTCTCGGCTACGCCGATTATTTCCTGCTGACCTTCTTCCTGGCCTTCCCGGCCTACCTGCTGCTGCCCTGGGTCGCCGGCATGCTGCGCCGCACCGCCGGTGCGGCTACCAGTGCAGCGCCCGCAGACGGCTGAACTTCTTCTGCTGGTGTGCCTGCATGCGCACCAGAATGTCGTCGAGCGCGCGGATCGCCCGCTCGATGTACGGGCCCTTGTTCAGCATCACGCACTCGGCACGCCCCGCCATGGCGGCGTCGGTCAGCTCGCCACGTGCCGCGCGCCCCTTCTTGGCCAGCGTTTCCAGCACCTGGGTCGCCCATACCGCCGGCACGTGCGCCGCCTCGCACAGCCAGAGGATCTCCTCCTGGATCTCCGCCATGCGCTCGGGGCCGATCTCCACCGCCAGATCCCCCCGCGCCACCATGATGCCGAGCGGATGACGCGGCATGCCGGCGTAGAGCAGCGCCGGCAGGCGCCGCACCGCCTGGCCGGTCTCGACCTTGACGATCACCGGCATCGAGGCGGCGCCGCGCGCATCCAGGGCATCAAGCAGCGCGGTCACGTCCGCGCCGCTGCGGGCGAAGGACAGCCCGCAACTGTCGGCATGGGCGACGACGAACGCCAGATCCGCCAGATCCTGGGCAGTCAGCGCCGGCAGTGTCAGCTCACTGTCCGGGAAGTTCAGGCCCTTGCCGGCCTTGAGCTTCTCGCCCTGCTCGCGCGCCTGCTCGATCTCCAAGATGACGCCGTCCCCCTCGCGCGCGACGATGCGCGCACCGATCCTGCCGTCGTCGATGAAGACCCGCTCGCCGGGCTGCACGTCGGCCAGCACCTCGCCATCCTCCATGCCGAACTGCGCCAAGGCCTCGTGCCCGGCATCCGTCGCAGCAGCCCGGGCGCCGGGCGCCGGCGCCGGCCGTGCCTCGATGGGCTCGGGCCGCAGCCGCAGCCGCTGCCCCGGGAACACCCGCAGGTGCCCCTCGGCCCCCGGAAAATCCGCCAGCCGGGCTTCGCCCACCTCGCGCGCCTGCGGGCCGTTGCCGCGGCGGCAGACGAAGCCGGCGCCGGCGCACAGCCAGACATCGCGATCGCAGTGCAGCCGCAGGACGCCCGGCGCGGGCCGACCGGCCACCCGCAGTTCGACCGGACTGCCGCTGGCGTCGGTGAAGATCAGCCGATCCTTCACCTGCACCCGTGCCAGCGTCGCCGCGGCCACCGGCAGCAGGGGCAGGCACCGCTCGGCCGGCGGCAGCGGCGCCAACGCGGCCTCGTCGGCCAGCAGCAGCGCCGCTGCCGCGCCGCGCGGCCGGCCGAGGGCATCGCGCGGCACGCGCAGCACCCGCACCGCCGGTCCCGCCGGCACCGGTCCGGTGCGCAGCTTCGGCCCGCCGAGATCCACGTGCACCCGACAGGACACCCCCTGCGCCTGCGCCGCCGCACGCAGGTGGCCCACCATCCGCGTCCAGGCGGCGGCATCGTCATGGGCGCAGTTGATGCGCGCCACGTTCATGCCGGCGGCGAGCATCCCGGCGGCCAGGGCAGGGTCGTCGGCCGCCTCGCTCGGCATCGTCACCATGATCCAGCTGCGACGTTCGCCGGCGGGTGGCGGGCCGAACAGCTGCTCGGCCCGCGCCGCCAGCCCCTGAGGCTCGACCGGCGGAGCCGCGGCCGGCAGCGTCGCCGCGTGCCTCTCGCGCTCGGCCGGCGGCAGCACGAGCCAGGCCAGCAGGTCGATCACCCGGTCCAGTGTCGGCAGCACCTGACCTTCGAGGCGGCCGAGCGAGGACAGCCCCTCGGCCGCCAACCGCTGCTGCAAGCCACGCAGGTCCTGCGAGCGCAGGGCGAGGTAGTGGGCGAGATTGCAGGCCGTGGCATCCGGCGTGGTCAGGCCGGCCGCGGCCAGACGCCGGGCACCATCGGTGATCACGTGCCGGCGCAGCGCGAGCAGTTCCCGCAGCAGATCGGCGAGCACGTCCCGGCGCAACGGCGCGCGGGGCAGTGCCGCCGCTGCGGCGCTCGTGCCGGAATCGACGGGCGGGGTCATGGCAGGCTCCTCGGTGGGCTGGGCCAGCCGATGCTAGCGCGCCGTATCCGCCGCCGGCATGACAGCCCCACGCGGCTCCTCGACGCGGAGCATGTCCAGGTCGTAGTCCATCACCAGCGGTGCGTGGTCGGAGAAGAACTCGTCGCGGTAGACCCGGGCGGCACGCACCGCCGGCGCCAGTTCGGGCGAGACGATCTGATAGTCGATGCGCCAGCCGACGTTGTTCTCCCGCGCACGGCCACGATTGGACCACCACGTGTATTCGTCCGCGGCCTGGTTCACCAGCCGGAAGGCATCGACGAAACCGACCTCGTCGAACAGACGTGTGAGCCAGGCCCGCTCTTCCGGCAGAAAGCCGGAGTTCTTCTGGTTGCTGCGCCAGTTCTTGAGATCCCGCTCGGTGTGCGCGATGTTCCAGTCGCCGCAGACGATGTACTGACGGCCATCCGCCCGCAGCGCCTGCAGATGGGGCAGAAACGCCTCCATGAAGGCGAACTTGATGGTCTGGCGGTGTTCGCCGGCGGAGCCCGAGGGCAGGTAGAGCGAGATCACCGAGAGACGGCCGAACTGCGCCTCCAGGTAACGGCCCTCGGCGTCGAACTCCGGCAGGCCCAGCCCCTCGATGACCCGGTCCGGCGCACGCCGCGCATATAGGCCGACGCCGCTGTAGCCGCGGCGCTCGGCCGCATGCCAGTAGGCATGATAGCCCGGCGGGTGGAACAGGACATCGGTGAGCTGGTCCGGCTGCGCCTTGAGCTCCTGCAGGCAGACCACGTCCGCCGCCTGTCCCGGTAGCCAGTCATAGAACCCCTTGCGGGCCGCCGAACGGATGCCGTTGGCGTTGAAGGTGATGATGCGCACGCCCGCTCCTCGTCGCGGCTTCGGCTGGATGGCCCGCTATCATAGCGGGCCGATCCTCCCGCAAGCGCACACCATGACCGACCCGCTGGCCCAGCAGTTCATCCGTTTTGCCCTGGATCACGATGCGTTGCGTTTCGGCGAGTTCACCCTCAAGTCCGGCCGGGTGAGCCCTTACTTCTTCAATGCCGGCCGCTTCCACAGCGGCGCGGCGCTGGCCCGGCTGGGCGCCTTCTATGCCCGCGCGATCGTCGCCGACGGCATCGACTTCGACATGCTCTTCGGCCCGGCCTACAAGGGCATCCCGCTGGCGACGGCCAGCGCCATGGCGCTGGCCACGCATGAGGATCGCGACGTGCCCTGGTGCTTCAATCGCAAGGAGGCGAAGGATCACGGCGAAGGCGGCGCGCTGGTCGGTGCGCCATTGGCCGGGCGGGTGCTGATCGTGGACGACGTCATCACCGCCGGCACGGCGATCGGCGAGGCGGTGGAGATCATCCGCGGCGCGGGCGCCCAGCCGGCGGGCGTGGTGATCTGCCTGGATCGCCAAGAACGCGGCGCGGCGCCCGACATGGCCGCGGCAGCGCGCAGCGCGGTGCAGGAGGTCGCGGCCCGCTACGATCTGCGCGTAATCGCGATCGCGCGGCTCGCCGACCTGCTCGAGCACCTGTCGAGCACGGCCGACGCCCATCTGCCGGCAGTCGCGGCCTACCGGCGCCACTACGGAATCGACGAGCGGGCCGAAGCCGACGCCACCCGCGACCGATAACTTGGGATGACGCGTCCTGGCGTCGCCGTCCAACCGCCACGATGCCGCGTTTCGCGCCCGCCCTGCCCATTGGGGCGATCCTGCTGCTGGTCGCCGGCGCCGCCCCGGCAGACCGGCTCTACCGCTGGGTCGACGACACCGGTGTGGCGCGCTACAGCGACCGGGTGCCGCCGGACGAGGCCGGGCGTGAACAGCTGATCCTGGACGGGCACGGCATCGCCGTGGAACAACGCGAGGCACAGGTCGTGCTGACCCCGGCCGAGCAGGCGGCGCAGCGCAGCGCCCACGCCCGGGCCGAGGCGCAGGCGGCGCAGGACGCCCTGCTCCTGAGCACCTATGCGAGCGAGGCCGAGGTCTTGGCAGCGCGTGACGCGCGCCTGGACGATCTGCGGCATCTGGTGGAAGTCGCGGAGCAGCAGCAACGCAATCTGCGTCGGGTGGTCGAGCAGCATCAGGCCGAGGCGCGCCGGCTGACGGCGCAGGATCAGCCCCTGCCCGCCCATCTGGCGCAGGCACTGGCACAGGCCCGCGGCGAACTCGAGCAGCGTCAGCACTACATCCAGCGTCGGCGTCAGGAGATGGCGGCGGCCCGGGTGCAGTTCGACGCCCAGGCCGCCCGGTTGCGGGCGCTGCAGGCAGCGGCGCCCTGAGCCCGCCGGCTCCGGCGACGCCCGCCGGCTAGGCCGGCCGCTGGATCAGCGTGCCGACCCCGACGTCGGTGAACAGCTCCAGCAGCACGGCATGCTCCACCCGGCCGTCGACGATATGCGCCGCTCGCACGCCACCGGCCACGGCCTCCAGCGCGCAGCGGATCTTCGGCAGCATGCCGCCGTGGATGGTGCCATCGACGATCAGCGCCTCGACCCGCTCGGGCGAGAGCCCGGTCAGCAGCGTGCCCTGCCGGTCGAGCACGCCCGCCGTGTTGGTCAGCAACACGAGCTTTTCCGCGCCCAGTGCCTCGGCGATGCGCCCGGCGGCCAGATCGGCATTGATGTTGTAGGACCGACCGTCCTCGCCGACGCCGATCGGCGCGATCACCGGGATGAACTCGCCGGCATCCAGCATGTTCACCACGGCCGGCTCGATGCCCGCCACCTCGCCGACGTAGCCGATGTCCAGCGCGTCGCCGCTCGCCGCCGGCAGCGTGAGCTTGCGGGCGCGGATCAGGCCGCCGTCCTTGCCGGTCAGGCCGACGGCTCGCCCGCCCTGGGTATTGATCAGGCTCACGATCTGGTTGTTCACCAGCCCACCGAGGACCATCTCCACCACGTCCATGGTCTCGCTGTCGGTGACGCGCATACCCTGGATGAACTCACTGGTCTTGCCGATCCGGCCGAGCAGCTCGCCGATCTGCGGCCCGCCGCCGTGCACCACCACCGGATTGATGCCGACCGCCTTCATCAGCACCACATCGCGCGCGAAACCCCGCTGGAGTTCCGCATCGACCATGGCGTTGCCGCCATACTTGATGACCACCGTCGTGCCGGCAAAGCGCTGCAGATAGGGCAGCGCCTCGGTCAGCACGTGCGCCACGTGCATGGCTTGCTCGGAACTGAGCGGCATGAGGCAGACTCCACGGCGGAACGAGCCCGGATTATACGGCCGGCCCCTTGCGGCAACGGGCCGCGGCAGCGGCCGATGACAGCGTCCGGCGGCGATGCTAAGGTGGCCCATTGACCCAACAACTGCCGAGGAGACAACGAGATGCAGTGGACCAAGCCCGCCTTCGAGGAACTGCGCCTGGGCTTCGAAGTCACCATGTACGTGTTCAATCGCTGAGACGCGTTTCCCCGCGGTGACCACGGCCCGCCTGCGCGGGCCGTCATCGTTTCGGCCGGCCTCCGGCAACCGCGGCCCGCGCGGTAATCCCGCATGCAGATCCTGATCCTCGGCGCTGCCGCCGGCGGGGGCTTCCCGCAGTGGAACTGCGCCTGCGCCAACTGTGCCAGCCTGCGTGCCGGGACGCTGGCCGCGCGGCCGCAGACGCAATCCTCTATCGCCGTGAGCGGCGATGGCGAACGCTTCCTGCTGATCAACGCCTCGCCGGACATCCGCCAGCAGATCAACGCGAACCCGGCCCTGCAGCCGGCACGCGGGGCGCGCGATACCGGCATCGGCGCCGTGCTGCTGGTCGATGCCCAGATCGACCACACCGCCGGGCTGCTGATCCTGCGCGAGGGCGAACGCCTGCCGGTGTACTGCACTCCGCCCGTGCACGAGGATCTGACCACAGGCTTTCCGGTGCTGCGCATGCTGGAACACTATTGCGGCGTCGACTGGCAGCCGCTGAGCGCCGACGGCACGAGCTTCGAAGTGCCGCAGGTGCCGGGCATTTCGCTGCAGGCCTTCGCCCTGTCGAGCAAGGCGCCGCCTTATTCGCCGCACCGGCACGATCCGCATCCGGGCGACAACATCGGCCTGCTGATCACCGACAGCGGCAGTGGGCGCCGGCTGTTCTATGCGCCCGGGCTCGGCGAGCTCGAGCCGCACCTGTGGGCGCCGATGCGGGCCGCCGACTGCGTGCTCGTCGACGGCACCTGCTGGACGGATGACGAGCTGAGCCGGCGCGGCGTCGGCAGCAAGCGCTCCCGGCAGATGGGCCACCTGCCGCAGCACGGCCCCGGCGGCATGATCGAAACGCTCGAACGGCTGCCCGAAGCGCGCAAGATACTGATCCACATCAACAATACCAATCCGATCCTGGTCGAGGATGGGCCGGAGCGGGCGGCGCTCGCGGCAGCGGGGATCGAAGTGGCGCACGACGGCATGGAAATCGTGCTGTGAACGCCGAGGCACACGAGCGGGCGGCCTGGCCGGGAGTGGAATTCGAGCGGCGACTGCGGGCGCTGGGGGCGCGCTACCACATCCACCACCCCTTCCATCGCGCGATGCACGCCGGCGAATGCAGCCGGCGTCAGATCCAGGGCTGGGTGGCCAATCGCTACTACTACCAGATCAACATCCCGCTGAAGGATGCGGCGCTGCTGGCGAACTGTCCGGACCGGGCGGTGCGCCGCGCGTGGGTGCAGCGCCTGCTCGATCATGACGGCCAGGGCGGCGCCGAGGGCGGCATCGAGGCCTGGCTGCGGCTGGGCGAGGCGGTCGGCCTGGCACGCGGGGAGCTGGAGGATCTCCGCCATGTGCTGCCGGGCGTGCGGTTCGCCGTGGATGCCTATGTCGACTTCGTGCGCCATGCCCCGTGGCAGGAGGGCATCTGCGCCTCGCTCACCGAGCTGTTCGCGCCGATCATCCATCAGCAACGCCTCGACGGCTGGCCCGAGCACTATCCGTGGATCGACGACGGTGGGCTCGACTACTTCCGCAAGCGGCTCGGCGAGGCGCGACGGGATGTGGACCACGGGCTTGACTTCACGCTGCGCCACTTCAGCAGCAGCCATGCCGCGCAGCAGCGGGCGCTGGCGATCGTGCAGTTCAAGCTGGACGTGCTCTGGAGCATGCTGGACGCCATGCAGCTCGCCTACGTGCTCGACATGCCGCCCTACTTCACCTGCGCCCAGCCGTGAGCGAGCCGTCGCCGGAGACGCGGCTGCGGCTGCGGCGGGGGTATCGCCTGCAGTGGGAGCCCGCGCAGGCCGCCCACGTACTGCTCTACCCCGAGGGCATGGTGCGGCTGAACGAGAGCGCCGCGGCCATCCTCGCGGCCTGCGACGGCCGCGAACTCGGCGCGATCACCGCCGAACTGGCCGACCGGTACGATGCGCCCGGGCTAGCGGCGGACATCCGCGAATTCGTCGCCACGGCACTGGCAAGGGGCTGGCTCAGCCGTGAGTGAGCCAGCCCTGGCACCACTGGCCGACCGCCTGCCGGGCCCGCTGTGGCTGCTCGCCGAGCTCACCTACGCCTGCCCGCTGCAGTGCCCGTACTGCAGCAATCCGCTGGACTATCCGGCGGTGAAGGCAGAGCTGGATACCGACCAGTGGATCGATGTCTTCACGCAGGCACGGGCGCTCGGGGCCGCGCAGCTCGGCCTGTCGGGCGGCGAGCCGGCGGTGCGGCGGGATTTGGAGGCGCTGGTCGAGGCAGCGCGCGGACTCGGCTACTACACCAACCTCATCACCTCCGGTAAGGGCCTGACACCGGCGCGGGTGCAGGCGCTGGTCGGCGCCGGTATCGATCACGTCCAGGTGAGCTTCCAGGCGGCCGATGCCGCGCTCAACGACGCCCTGGCCGGCACACGCAGCTTCGCCCACAAGCAGCAGATCGCGCGGGCGGTGAAGGCCGCCGGGCTGCCGATGGTGCTCTGCTTCGTGCTGCACCGGCAGAATCTGCATCAGGTCGGAGCGATGCTCGCCTTGGCCGAGCGGCTGGAGGCGGACTACGTCGAGCTGGCGACCGCCCAGTACTATGGCTGGGCGCTGCAGAACCGGCAGGCGCTGCTGCCCACGCGCGGCCAGCTGGCCGAGGCGGAAC
>JAASSS010000080.1 GCA_021767745.1 Pseudomonadota bacterium | reverse complement strand
TGCAGGGCATCGTCGGGCGCTGCCAGCGCATCGCGGGACTGCTCTCCGGCACCATGAGTCACGATGCGGCCTACGAATTCGTCCGCCTGGGCCGCAATCTGGAGCGCGGCGACATGACCAGCCGGATCCTCGACGTGCGCAGCGAGGATCTGCTGGCCGACCGCGAGGGCCAGCTCTCGCCCTACGACAGCATCCAGTGGATGAGCCTGCTGAAGTCGCTGACGGCCTACCAGATGTACCGGCGTCACGTGCGCAGCCGCGTCACCGCGCATGACGTACTGCGCTTTCTGCTACAGGACCGCGACTTCCCCCGCGCGCTGCAGTACTGCCTGACCCGCATCGAGGGCTGCCTGCACCGGCTGCCCGAACGCGAGTCGCCGCTGCGGCAGGTCGCGCGGGTCAGCCGGCAGGTGCAGCAGGCGAATGTACGTCAGCTGGCGGCCGATGGCGCCGCACTGAACGTCTATCTCGACGACCTGCAGCTAAAGCTCGCCGCGTGCCACAACGCGATCCACGAGGCCTACTTCGGCAACGAGGCGCTGGTGCCGGCGGAGCCGGCCGCGACGCCGTCGCAGTCGCAGTCGCAGTCGCAGTCGTCCTGACCTCACCACAAGGCGCTCCCCCCCGATGAGCATCCACGTCGCCCTGAATCACTGGACCGAGTACCGCTACGACCGGCCGGTGCGCCTGTCACCGCAGACCATCCGGCTGCGGCCGGCGCCGCACTGCCGCACGCCGATCGAGAGCTACGCCCTGCGCATCGCGCCCCAGCCGCACTTCATCAACTGGCTGCAGGACCCGTTCGGCAACTTCGTCGGCCGGGTGGTGTTCCCCGAGCCAGTGCGCCGCTTCGCCGTGACGGTGGATCTGGTCGCCGACATGACGGTGATCAACCCGTTCGACTTCTTCGTCGAGGAGTACGCCGAGCGCTATCCCTTCGACTATCCGGACGCGTTGGCCCGACAACTGGCACCCTACCGGCATGCGCCGACGCCCGGCCCGCGGCTCGCCGACTACCTGGCGACGGTGGCGGTCCCGCACGAGACTCGCACGATCGACTTCCTGGTCGAGCTGAACCAGCGGCTCAGCAAAGAGGTGGCCTACACCGTCCGCTTGGAACCGGGTGTGCAGAGCTGCGAGCAGACGCTCGAGCGCGGCGTCGGCTCCTGCCGCGACAGCGCCTACCTGCTGGTGCAGATCGCCCGGCACCTCGGCCTGGCCGCGCGCTTCGCCTCGGGCTATCTCGTGCAGCTCAAGAGCGATGTCGCCGCGCTCGACGGCCCCAGCGGCCCCGAGGCCGACTTCACCGATCTGCATGCCTGGGCGGAAATCTTCCTCCCCGGCGCGGGCTGGATCGGCCTCGACCCGACCTCGGGGCTGCTCGCCGGCGAGGGCCACATTCCGCTGTGCTGCACGCCCGAACCGGCTGCCGCCGCGCCGATCGAGGGTGCGAGCGACCCGGCCGAGGTGGAGTTCGCCTTCCACAACGAGGTCCAGCGCCTGCGCGAGCGTCCACGCGTGACGCTGCCGTACAGCCAGGCGCAGTGGGAAGACATCGACGCCCTCGGCGCCAAGGTGGACGCCCGGCTGCAGGCGGCGGACGTGCGCCTGACGCAGGGCGGTGAGCCCACGTTCGTCTCCATCGACGACATGGACGGCGCGGAGTGGAACACGGGCGCGCTCGGGCCACACAAGCGGCAGCGGGCGGAGGATCTGCTGCGCCGGCTGCGGGCGCGCTTCGCGCCGGGGGGCATGCTGCACTACGGCCAGGGCAAGTGGTATCCCGGCGAGCCGCTGCCGCGCTGGTCGCTCGGCTGCATCTGGCGCAGCGACGGCCAGCCGGTCGTCAAGGACGATGCGCTGCTGGCCGACCCCACCGTGCCGGGCGATGCCGACGCCGCCGCGGCGCAGCGGCTGATTGCGGCCATCGCCGCGGCGCTTGCGGTCGATCCCGCGCCGATCGCCCCGGCGTACGAGGATCTCTACTACTACCTGTGGGTGGAGCGGCGCCTGCCCGACGACGTCGGCCCCGGCCATCCGGCACTGCAGGCGGATGCCGATCGTGCCCGCCTGGCGAAGCTGCTCGAACCGGGCCTGGGCACCGTCACCGGCTATCTGCTGCCGCTGCAGTGGCAATGGGAGACGGCGCAGACCGGCCGCTACGTCAGCGGACCCTGGCACGTGCGGCGCGGCCACATCTACCTGCTGCCCGGTGACTCACCGATGGGACTGCGCCTGCCGCTGGACAGCCTGCCCGCCGGTGCGGGTCAGGGCGAAGCGCCGGTGCCGGCCGATCCGTGGGGCCCACTCCGGCCACTGCCGGCACCGCCTGGGGGAGAGATCCGCCTGCAGCGCCCGGGCGTGGCGAACCCGGCCTCGCCCGATCCGTCGGCCGAGCCGCCCGCCGCCACGGCGCTGTGCGTGGAGCCGCGCAACGGCGTGCTGCATGTATTCCTGCCGCCGACGGCCGATGCCGCGCAGTATCTGCAGCTGGTGCACGCGGTGCTCGCCGCCGCCGCCGCCGAGGGCCTGGCGGTGGCGCTGGAAGGCTACGAGCCGCCACCCTCGCCGCAGCTACGGCACTTCCACGTCACCCCCGATCCGGGGGTGATCGAGGTGAACGTGCAGCCGGCCAGCGACTGGCAGGGCCTGCGCACGATCACCGAGGGCCTGTACGAGGACGCCCGCCTGGCCAGGCTCGGCGCCGAGAAGTTCATGCTCGACGGCCGCCATACCGGCACCGGCGGCGGTAATCACCTTACGCTCGGGTCGGCGACGCCGGCGGACAGTCCGTTCCTGCGTCGTCCGGCGCTGCTGCAGAGCCTGATCACCTATTGGCAGCATCACCCCAGCCTGTCCTATCTCTTCTCCGGCCTGTTCGTCGGCCCCACCAGTCAGGCGCCGCGGCTGGACGAGGCGCGCACCGACAGTCTGTACGAGCTGGAAATCGCCTTCGGCCAGCTGACCGGCGCACTGCCGGAGGACACCGCGCTCGCCCCGTGGCTGGTGGACCGTCTGCTGCGTCACCTGCTGATCGACGTGACCGGCAACACCCACCGCGCGGAATTCTGCATCGACAAGCTCTATTCGCCGGATTCGGCCACCGGCCGGCTCGGCCTGCTGGAGCTGCGCGCGTTCGAGATGCCACCGCACCCGCACATGAGCCTGGTGCAGATGCTGCTGGTACGGGCGCTGATCGCGCGCTTCTGGGATCAACCCTATCGTGGCCGGCTGGTGCGCTGGGGGACCGACCTGCACGATCGATTCATGCTCGAACACTTCGTCCGGCAGGACTTCCACGACGTACTGGAGGAACTGCGCGGCGCCGGATTCGCCTTCGAGGATCGCTGGTTCGAGCCCTTCTTCGAGTTCCGCTTCCCGGTGCTCGGCCAGCTCAAGGCGCGTGAGCTCACCCTCGAACTGCGCCAGGCCATCGAGCCCTGGCACGTACTGGGCGAGGAGGCGACCGGCGGCGGGACCGCACGCTATGTGGATTCCTCCGTCGAGCGCCTGCAGGTCCGGCTGACCGGCGCGGCCGGCGATCGCTACCACGTCAGCTGCAACGGGCGACCCCTGCCGCTGCACCAGACCGGCCGGGTCGACGAGCGGGTCTGCGGCGTCCGGTTCAAGGCGTGGCAGCCACCCTCGGCGCTGCACCCGCGGATCCCGGCGCAGACCCCACTCACCTTCGACCTGCACGATCGCTGGAACGGCCGCGCCATCGCCGGCTGCCGCTACTACGTGGCGCATCCGGCCGGACGCAACTACGAGCGCTTTCCGGTCAATGCCAGCGAAGCCGAGGCGCGGCGGCTGGCGCGGTTCGAGCGCTTCGGGCACACGCCCGGCCGCCACGACGCCACGCACCTCACGCAGCCACAGGCGGCACTCGCGCCCGAGCATCCGTATACGCTCGATCTGCGACGACATCCGGTGCTCGGCGGATCGTGAGCGTCGCCGCGCCGCTGCCGGCACCGGCGCTGCCCTTGCTGCGCGCCTACAGCCCGCCATCCGGCGCCTACGACGAACTGCGCGAGCACGATGGCAGCCTGCGCCCGCACTGGCGCCAGCTGCTGCCGGCGCTGGACGCACTCGGCGCCGAGGGGCTGCAGCAACGTGCCGCGGATGCCTCCGCGCTGTTGCAGCACCACGGCCTGCAGGGCGGGCCCCGCGGCCAGCGCTGGCGGCTCGACCCGGTGCCGCTGGTGCTGCCGAGCGATCAATGGCGGCTGATCGAGCGGGGCCTGCAGCAGCGCGGCGAGCTGCTCGAGGCGCTGCTGCGGGATCTCTACGGGGAGCAGCGCCTGCTGCGCAGCGGCCAGCTGCCGCCGGATGCGGTCTTCGCCCATGGCGGTTTCCTGCACCCCGTGGTCGGACTGCGACCACCCTCCGGCCGCTGGCTGGTGCACTACGCCGCCGATCTGGTGCGAACGCCGGATGGCCAGTTGCTCGTCGCCCGCGATCGCGCCGATGCGCCGGCCGGGATGGGTGCGGCGCTGGCCGCCCGGGTGGCGCTCTCGCGCCAGCTGCCGAGCCTGTTCCGGGACTGCCATCCGCATCGGCTGCGACTGTTCTTCCAGACGCTGCGCGAGACGCTGGCGAGCTTGGCCGACGATCCCTCCGGCGCGGCCGTTGCCGTGCTGAGCGGCGGTCCACGTGATCCGGCCTACGCCGAACAGGCCTACCTGGCGCAGTACCTCGGCTACATGCTGGCCGACAGCGGCGAGCTCGTCGTGCGCGACGGGCGGCTGTGGCTGGGCGGCGTGGAACGGCCGCAGCCGGTGCATGCCGTGCTGAGGACGCTGGCGAGCGTGCAGATCGATCCGCTCGAACTCGACCGACGCTCGCATCATGGCGTGCCCGGACTGCTGCAGTTGCTGCGCCAGGGCAATCTCGTGGCGGCCAACCCGCCCGGTGTGCGGGTGGTCGAGAACCCTGCCCTGCACGCCTATCTGCCCTCGCTGTGTCGTACGCTGCTGGGGCAGGACCTGCTGCTGCCCTCGGTGCCGACCTGGTGGTGCGGCGATCCGACTGCGCGCCGGCACGTGCTCGCCCACATCGACCAGCTGCACCTGCAGAGCCTGGATGAACGCCTGCGCCAGCCCGCCATGGATGCCGCCCGGGATGCCCGTCGGCGTCGGCGCCTGCGGGCACGCATCGAGGCGCAACCGCACCTGTTCGTCGGGCGCGCCGCCTATCCGGTCGCCCATGCCCCGGTGGCCACGCGTGTGGGGCTGGCGGCACGGCCAATCTCCCTGCGCTGCTTCGCCGTCGCCGACGCCGACGGGCACTACGTGATGCCGGGCGGCATGGCGGCCAGTCAACGGCCCGACAGCGCGACGACCGGCGCCGGGCGGATCCACAAGGACGTCTGGGTGCTGGCCTCCGAGCCGCAGCCGCAGGACCCGCTGGCCGCCGTGCTGCGCCGGCCGCTGCCCTTCGCGGCACCGACGACCGGCATCTCGCGCCGCCTGGCGGACAACCTCTGCTGGCTGGGCCGTTATCTGGTGCGGGTGGAGACGATGTGCCGGACGTTCGACGGCGCGTTCACGCATCGGGCTGCCCCGGGTGCGGCCTTCCGTCCAGTCGATCAGACCCTGCTGGCGCTGCTGATCGGCAGCCCCGCCCCGGACCCGAACGATGCCGACGCGCAAGTGCTGCTGCGGCAGCTGGAGCGCACCGATCCGCAGGGCCTGCCGGCGACGCTGACCGCGCTCGCACGCGCAGCCCAGGCGGTGCCGGAGGTGCTGCACGGTGAGCTGGGCGCCCTGCTTGGCGCGCTGCCGGCGGCCTTCGAGATCACCGCGGGCACCGAGGCGCTGCACCGGCAGCTGCGGACGCTGCGCCTGCAGCTGGCAGCCGCGCGCGCCCTGCTGCTGGACGGGCTGCCGGTCGGCCAGACACGTGCCTATTTCGAGGTCGGGCTGCGGCTGGAACAGGCGTTGCAGGGCCTGCGTCTGCTGGCGCAGGCACCGGCGGCGCATGCGGAGGCGGAAAGCGATGTCGCCACGGCGCTGCTCGACGTCGCCGGCGTCAACGCCCGGCTGTATGCCGGCGGTCAGGAGCCCGCGCAGACGCGCCACGGCGTCATCCAGCTGCTGCTGCTGGAGACCGCCAATCCTCAGTCGCTGCGCCATCTGCTGCTGCGCCTTGATCAGGACTTCGACGATCTGGCTGGGCGCAACGGGCCGAGCCTGGCCCTGCCACGGGCGCAGCGCCAGCTCGCTCGGGTGCGCGACCGGGTGGAGGGTGTGGCCGCCCGGCGGCTCGACGATGCCGGGCTGACCGCCCTCTGCGAGCAACTGACGCAACAGCTGCGGACGATCGCCGAGCTGGTCGCGCGAGACATCCGGCCCCGTTCCCACCGCGTGCGGCAGCTCTCGGAGCTGCGGCCGTGAGCGAGCGCACCTATCGGGTCACCCATCTCACCCGCTATGAATACAGCCAGGCAGTCGACTACGGCCACAACGAGGCGCGGCTGCACCCGCGGGATGAGGGGCGGCAGCGCTGCCTCGAAGCCGAACTGCAGATCCTGCCGGAACCTGCACGCCTGCATCATCGGCGGGACGGCTTTGGCAACCAGATCGCCTACTTCGCGGTCGAACAGCGGCATCACGCGCTCGAAGTCCGGGCGGAAAGTACCCTCACGACCCGTCCACCCGCCGGCATCGACCCCGAGCGCTCGCCCCCATGGGAAGAGGTGGCGCGATCATTGGCCGCGACCGGCACGGGCCGGGTCGGCTCGACCGATCAGCTGCTGGCCAGCACGCTGAGGCTGAGTTCGCCGTTCGCGGGCACGGGTCGCGAATTCGCCAGCTATGCGGCGCCGAGCTTCACGCCCGGGCGCCCGCTACTGCAGGCGGCGCTCGAGCTGATGGCGCGCGTGCATCGCGACTTCACCTACAACCCCACGGCCACCAACATCGCCACGCCACTGCGGCGCGTGATGCGCGAGCGCCACGGCGTCTGCCAGGACTTCGCGCATCTGATGCTCGCCTGCCTGCGCAGCCTCGGGCTCGGTGCGCGCTATGTCAGCGGATATCTGGAGACGCTGCCGCCGCCCGGCCAGCCAAAGCTCCGCGGCGCCGACGCCTCGCATGCCTGGCTCGCGGTGTTCTGCCCGGCGCATGGCTGGGTAGACCTCGATCCGACCAACGACCAGGTACCGCAGACCCGGCATCTGACGCTGGGCTGGGGCCGGGACTACGGCGATGTCATGCCGCTGAACGGCGTCATCTTCGGCGGCGGCCGCACCACCCTCAGTGTCGCGGTGGACGTGCAGCCGCTGCCGGCCATACCGCCAATGCCACCGATGCGGGCGTGAACGCCTCCCCGCCGTCGGCGCCCTGGGCGCCACGCCGGGCAGCCGACAGCGTGGCGTATTCGATCAACGGCCTCCACTACCACACCTGGCAATGGGGGCCGACCTCGGGGCCGGCGGCCTTGCTGCTGCACGGCTGGATGGATGCCGGCGCGAGCTTCCAGCTGCTCGCCGACGCCCTGCCCGGACACTGGCGGCTGATTGCCCCGGACTGGCGTGGCTTCGGCCGGACGGCGTGGGCGCCGGGCGGCTATTGGTTCGCTGACTATCTCGCGGACCTCGATGGCCTGTTGCAGCATCTGTCGCCGGACGCGCCGGTGCTGCTGATCGGTCACAGCATGGGCGGGAACATCGCCGGCCTGTACGCGGGTATTCGGCCGGCGCGGGTCAGCCGGCTGGTCAATCTCGACGGCTTCGCCATCCCCGGGGCGCAGCCACGGGAGGCACCGGCCCGCTACGCGCACTGGCTGCGCAGCCTGTCGACACCGCCCGAGCGGCGCCAGTACCCCGATTTCGCTGCGCTGGCAGCACGCTTGCGGCAGCGGCATCCATTTCTCTGTGCCGATCAGGCCCGGTTCATCGCCGAGGCCTGGGCCGAACCCAGCGGAACCGGCGTGCGATTGCGCGCCGATCCGCGCCATCGCCGGCCGAATCCGGTGCTGTTCCGTCTGGAAGAAGCGCGCGCCTGCTGGCAGCGCGTGACGGCCGATACGCTCTGGCTCTCTGGCGCCGGAACCTTCCTGGCCAACGGCAGCCTGGCCGAGGAGAACGGCGCCTGCTTTCGCTCCCTGACACGCCTTGAGATCGACAACGCCGGCCACATGTTGCATCTTGAACGGCCGGTCGAGGTGGCCGCGCGCATCGTCGATTGGCTGGAACCTTCAGGCGGTTGGCCGGTCCAATAGACTGAACGGTCAGCCGATGATCCCGCCTTGCCGGACGTCGGGTGGCATTCTCAGCGAGAAGTCCAACATGAACGTTCGTTCAAGGGTTGAGCGATCGTTCAAGTTGGCCGACAATATATCTCCATCTGCGGAGGAGGATTGTTATGAGTAGTGTGGCCGAAACTCACAAGACCCCCGTTGCGCAACCGCAACAGGCGGGCATGTTCGGCGGCATCCTGAGCTGGCTCGGCGTGGCGCAGGACGAAACCAAGGCGCCGTCGCCGCCGTGGCGCGCGGCCTTCATCGGTGTGTTCCTGGCACTGGTGCTCTTCGGCGTCTACCGCTGGTATCAGCACGCCTATTCATTCACAGTGGGCTTGGACTACTTCGAGCCGGAGTTCGGCGTCTACTGGATGCGGCTGTTCTACATCCAGATGGCGCTGATCACCCTTGCAGGCGCGATCGGCGTGCCGCTGCTGTGGTTCACCCGTCCGAAGGATCCGATGGCGATGTCTCCGCACAAGGAGCTGTCGATCTATTTCCTGATCCTGTCGTTCATCGCGGTGGCCAGCGTGGTGGTGGTGGCCATCTTGGGCCTGTTCGTCGAGGCCGATGCGGCCTGGCATCAGGTGACGGTGCGTGACACCGACTTCACGCCGACGCACATCGGTCTGTTCTACTTCGCCATTCCGCTCGGCATGGTGGCGCTGATTCTGGGCT
>JAASSS010000079.1 GCA_021767745.1 Pseudomonadota bacterium | reverse complement strand
GGGCTGGAGTCCCTGCCGCTGGCGGACATGCCGCTGCGTGGCTGTTATTGGCAGCTCAGTCCCCCCACCCGCTTCGCTCGCTATGCCGAGGCCCTGGCCGATCATCCCGACGTGCACGTATGGCTGCACGCCCGCGTGCTGAAGCTGCACCTGACGAGCGATGGCGGCCGGGTCGGCGCCGTGGCCCTGGCCGGGCCGGATGGCCGGGCTCACCGGCTGCGCGCGGCCCGGTTCGTGCTGGCCGGCGGTGGCATCGAGAACGCCCGGCTGCTGCTGCTGTCCAGTGATGAGAACCAGGCCGGCATCGGCAACGGCCACGACCAGGTCGGCCGCTATTTCCTCGAGCATCCGCACGTGCCGGTGGCAGACGTGGTGCCGCAGGACCTGTCCCGTATGCGCGCCTATTTCGAGCCGCGCCAGCTGCGAGTACCGGCTGGCCATGCCCGCGAGCGGATCGAGCTCATCCCGGCCCTGCGGCTCGCCGATGCGCGCCAGCAGGAGCGCGGCCTGCTCAACGGCTCGGTGCAGCTGTTCTCGCAGCTCAAGTCGGCTCCGGCTGGGCCGGGTATCGCGGCGCTGCAGGCGTTGCGGGCCGCCTGGCGACGGGGCGAATTGCCCGAGGACACCGCGGCCGTGCTACGTGAGGCGCTGCGCGGCAGCGGGGAGATCGCCGGGGCCGGCTGGCGGGTGATGCGTGGGCAGCCGGCGCGTCCACGCGTGCTGGACTGGGCCGTGCTGTTCGCCCGCGTCGAGCAGGCTCCGGATCCGGCCAGTCGCGTCCGGCTGGGCAGTGAGCGCGACCCCGGCGGGCAGCCGCAGGCGGTGCTGGACTGGCGGCTTGGCGAGACCGAGTGGCAGACCGCCCGGCAGCTGGCGGTGGATGCTGCCCAGGTGCTGGCGGCTACCGGAATCGCGCGCGTGCGGATCATGCCCTGGCTGCGCGAGCCGGGTGGCGGCTGGCATGAGAGACTGGAAGGCGGCAACCACCACATGGGCACGACGCGCATGGCGGCCAGTCCACGGCAGGGCGTGGTCGACTCCGATTGCCGCGTCTTCGGCGTGGCCAATCTGTACGTGGCCGGCAGCAGCGTGTTCCCGACCGGTGGCTTTGCCAACCCGACGCTGACATTGGTGGCGCTGACGCTCCGGCTCGCCGCGCATCTGCGTCCTCAACCCGCCTGAGAGGCCCCGGCCGATGGCCCATGCCGACCTGCTCGATACTGAACGCTATCGTGTGCTGCCCGGGGCGCCGCTCGATCTGGACGCCCACGACCCGCAGGATCGCCAAGGTGCGCCGAACAAGGCCGCGGGCAAGGCGCGACTGGCGCGGCTGGGCGAACGGCTCGATGCCCTGCAGGATCTGCTCTACGCCGAGCGGCGTCATCGGCTGCTGGTGATCCTGCAGGGCATGGACACGAGCGGCAAGGACAGCACCATCCGCCACGTCTTCAGCGTGATGGATCCGCTCGGGCTGCGTGCGGTGAGCTTCGGTCCGCCGGGGCCTGAGGCGCGAGGGCGGGATTATCTCTGGCGGATCCACCGGCAGGTGCCGGCCAACGGCGAGATCGTCATCTTCAACCGCAGTCACTACGAGGATGTGCTGATCGCGCGGGTCCGGGGCCTGGTGAGTGAATCCGACTGGCGCCGGCGCTTCGGCCACATCGAGGATTTCGAGCGCATGCTGGTGGAGGAGGGCACCACGGTGCGCAAGTTCTTCCTGAACATCAGCAAGGCCGAGCAGGCCGATCGTCTGCGTGAACGGCTGGAACGGCCGGACAAGCAATGGAAGTTCGATCCGTCCGACGTGAGCGAACGTCAGCTCTGGGACGAGTACCGGCAGGCCTATGCCGATGCGCTCGGCCGTACGAGTACGGAGGCGGCGCCGTGGTATGTCGTGCCTGCCAACCGCAAGTGGTATCGCAACCTCGTGGTCGCCAGCGTCATTGTCGAGGCGCTGGAGTCGCTGCAGATGCGTTACCCGCCGCCGGCTGAAGGGCTTGATCAGGTCCACATTGACTAGCCAGCGCCGACCGATGAGCGCTGCCCTTGCCCTGCTATCGGCGTTGCTGGTAGGTACGGCCGCGGCGGACTCACTGCGCTGCGGGCGCCAGCTGGTCGACCGTGGCGCCGAGGCCGCGCAGATACGCGCCGTCTGCGGCGAGCCCGACTACGTCCGGGAATGGCCGCGGCGCGTGCTCGGAGTGGGCCGGCTGGGCAGCCAGGCGCACTGGTACTACGACGGTGTGGGCGGACGGGCGCCGGTCCGCCTGCGGTTGCGCGATGGCGAGCTGCGTCAGGTCGAGCATCTGGCACCGATCGCGCCCGCGGCGTGCACCAGCACGAGCCTCGTGGTCGGCCTGTCGGAGTACACTCTGCTGCGCCGCTGCGGCCCACCGAGCACTCGCGCCACCAGCTGGCAGTTCATCGACTCGCAGCCGCTTGCCCGCAGTCTGCCCGAGGCCGTGCCGCGGGAGCGCTGGCGCTATGAGTTCGGCGCCGGACGGTTGCCGCGGGAGCTCACGCTGATCGACGGCACGGTGGTGGATGTCGATGTTGCCGACCGTGCCTTGCCGTAGGCGGCGACGTTCAGCGGCGGCGCGTGGTCGGCGGCATCCGCAGCGGCGGGCGCTGGGCGCGGCGGCGCAGCCAGTTCAGCGTGGAGAGTACCCTCGGGCGGCGCAGCAGACGGTGTTCCAGCTGATATTTCCCGGGAAAGTCCAGCAGCATGAGCCCCAGCAGGATCGTCAGGATCCCCTGTCCCGGCAGGACCAGCATGGCCACGCCCGCCACCAGCAGCAGGGCCCCAGCGAGGTTCTTCGGTAGCCACAGCAGCCAGCCGGTGAGGCCACGGCCGAGCGGCAGCAACGGACGCCGGCGCCGGCAGAAATAGTCCGCCGGCAGGCGGATGACGAACCAGGGGATCAGCGCCAGCGTGCCGATAAACATGGCGACGCTGAGGGGGAGAACCCACCAGTAATCGTTGATTTCGGCAAGCGCCGGTTCCATCGGTCCGCCAAGCGAGTTGAGCCCGGCCGCCACCATAGCGGGTCGTCGACGGCACGGCTATCGGCACGCGTGATGGATGCGGTGGAACTCGCCACAGTCGCGGGAGTCGGTTGAGGCGATGATCATCAGGAAGGCCCGATGAACCGCAAGAAGCTGCATATATTGGTCAATCCCAATGGTGGTTGGGATGTGGTGCTCACACCGGCGCGGGACTTGGCGCATTTCGCAGAACGGGAGGCGGCGCTGGCATTCGCCCGCCGCAAGGCGCGGGTGCAGCATCTCGACCTCGTCGTACACGATGCCGACGGTGGAGTGGTCGCAACGGAAGTCTACGACCCGAGCCTGCAGGCGAGCAGAATGCCGCCCACAATGCCGCCGAAGGGGACGGGTGGCCGCTGAGGCGGCCACCCATGCGGCTCAGCTGGTGGTGTCGTCGAGCGTAAAGCCGACCTTGAGGGTCACCTGCCAGTACTGGATCTGCTGATCCTCGATATGGCCACGCGTCTCGAGCACCTCGAACCAGCGCAGATTGTGCACGGTCTTCGCGGCTCGAGAGACGGCCAGCCGGATGGCGTCTTCCATGCTGGTCTGGGACGAGCCGGTGATTTCCATCAATTTATAGACCGAATCGGTCATCTTTGGTCGCTCCTAGGGTGGCGGATGGATCGGAATTCGCGTCGGGTACGGCATCTTGACCGCAACGCCGGGTGAACTAACGTCGCATCAGGCCGCTTACCAAGGAGATCACGAACAGGATCAGGAAGATCACGAACAGGATCGTGGCGATGTTGCTGGCGGCGCCGGCGATGCCGCCGAAGCCCAACACGGCGGCGACCAGCGCGATGATCAGGAAAATGACAGCCCAGCGGAGCATCTTGTAAACCTCATGGTGGCGGCCTGCTGGCCAGATGGTTGGTGTACTCGGCGCGTTGCGTTGTACCGGAATCCGACCGTGAACCACGCCGTAGGTTCAGTCGACCAGAGTCCGGCCTCGAATGGCGCGGCGGCAGATCCGCCTCTTGGAGCCGTCCGCCGCATTGACCGAGATCTCGGCCCGGTAATTGCATATCGATGCGCGAACGTACGCTCCCCGAATACAGGAGACCAGCCATGAGCGCGGTGCCGCTCGTTGGAATTCCCGGCCTGACCCCGATCTTCGTGGATGTGGAGGCATCGGGCTTTGGCTACGGCAGCTACCCGATCGAGATTGGCTGTGTGCTGGCAGATGGTTCGAAGCACTGCACGCTGATCCGTCCGGCTGCGGACTGGACTCACTGGGATCCTGCCGCGGAACGCGTCCATGGCATCGGACGGGGCATCCTGTATCGGCGAGGGCGTCCGGTGCGAGAGACGGCGGGCTGGCTGAACGCGCTGATCGGACGGCAGACGCTCTACAGCGACAACTGGAGCTTCGACAACAGCTGGATCTGGCGACTGTTCGCCGAGGCGGGCGTGCTGCCGCGCTTTCGGATCGAGTCACTGCGCACGCTGCTGACCGAGGCGCAGGCGGCACACTGGTATGCGGCCAAGCAGCAGGTCCTGCAGGCGTCACGTATTGAACGCCACCGTGCCAGCGCCGATGCCTGCGTGCTGCGTCTGACGTACGAGCGGGTCATGGCGTTGCCCTGACCGGGTTGTCCCTCGCCGGCCGGCTCGGCACAATGCGCCGCCCGTCCCTGCCGATCAGCCTGCATGTCTCAAGCCGACGACGCCAGCTTTCGCCACAGGTTCCGTCTTGCCGTCCGCTGGGGCGACATGGACGCCTACGGTCACGTGAACAACGTGCAGTTCTTTCGCTACATCGAAAGTGCGCGCGTGGCCTATCTGCAGGATGTGCTCGGCAGCGCAGTGGGTGGGCAGGGCGAGAACGTGATCGTCGCCGATTGTCAGCTCAGTTTCCTGCAGCAGGTGGCCTTCCCGGCAGAACTCACGATCGGCTCGCGCGTCGCGCGGCTGGGGCGAAGCAGCTTCACCATGGCGCATGAGCTCTGGCGCGGCGATGCGGCCGCGCCGGTCGCGCGTGGGCAGACCGTGCTGGTGTGGTTCGATTTCGGTGGCCAGCGGCCGGTGCCGCTGCCCGAGTCCCTGCGCGCCCGTCTGTTGGAGTACGAGCCGGGCCTGACCTGAGCGTATGGGAACGGTCCTGTACACAGCGGCTGCAGGCTTGGCGACGGCCCGCCGCTGATTGTCGGTAGGCGCTAAGCCGGCGTCGTGGGCCCCGCGCAGAAGTGCCTCACGACGGCGCTGCCGCGGCTGGGGCGTCATCGCCACGATGGCAGTCCCGCCCCTGACTTTTTGCGAGGTACAGCGCAGCATCGGCGCGCCCGATGAAGTCCTCGGCGCTGTCGTCCGGTTGCAGACAGGTGTGGCCGATCGATGCGGTCACGCCGACCTCTTCGGCACCGGCGGGTTCCAGGCGCCGCAGGCGCACGAGCAGTTGCTCGGCAAGGCGTGGCACGTCATCGGCTTCCGCCACCATGAGCAGGATGGCGAATTCCTCTCCGCCGTAGCGGGAAATGAAGTCTTCCTTGCGCATGAAGCAGCGGTTGATCGCATCGGCCGTGGCAATCAGCACCCGATCGCCCGCCAGATGCCCGTGTTCGTCGTTGATCTGCTTGAAGTGATCCAGGTCCACCATCAGCAGCGCGAGCGTCTGGCCACCGAGCATCGACAGGTCCATGTAGCGCCGCAGCGCAGCGTCGAAGGCGCGACGGTTGTACACTTTGGTCAGCGGGTCGATCTCCAGCTGCTGCCGCGCGGCCATCAGATCCTTGCGCATCGCGGTCAGCTGGCGGCTCATGCAGCGGGTTGCCCGTTCGGCGTGCTCACGCTGCCGTTCGGCCTCGGCGAGGCGGCCGGCGAGCTTCTCCATCTCGCGCGCCTGCTCTTGGCGCTGGCGGTCCAGCGTGAGCACGAGCTGATTGGCAAGCTGGCCGGTGTGGCGACGGATCTGTTCCAGACTGCCGGTTGCCACGACGCGTTCGAAGGCAGCCAGGGATTGGCGGATATCGCGGGAGGTTGCGTTCTGGCGTCGATCCACCTGCCGCAGGTTGTCGACCAGGTCCCAGACCAGCGCCGTGTAGTCCCGGAGCCGGCGATTGACGTAGCTGCGCTCGCGGACGCGCCGCTCGCGAATGAACTGGCGGACTTGCGCCAGGTCGCGTTCGCCGCTCGTGGCCGGCGCGGTTGGCTCAGCGTCGGCCGCTGTCTGCTCAAAAGGGATGCCGAGCCGTAGATGGCAGGCCCAGCGCTCGCAGGCAACCAGGAACTGCTCGTGGTCCTCCTCCTCGATCTCGAAGGCATAGGTGCCGAAGGTGGAGATGGTGTCGGCGAGCGCGTCGAGTCCTGCCATGGCGGCAAGATCCGGCTGCTGGGCTGCGGTCTCTTCCTTCATGGCGATCTTGCGTCCGAACAGGCCCAACGGCACGCTCCATCCAGAGTCTTTGCTGGCTATCGACTCCGACTCCCGATCCTTCAGTGACGATCTGCCGATGACACACATGCCCACTGCGCTCTCGACCCCCGATTCCGTCTCGGCCCGCAAGCTCGCCAAGCGGCTGCGTCGCCGGGTGGGCCAGGCGATCGCCGACTACGGCATGATCGAGCAGGGCGATCGGGTGATGGTGTGCCTGTCCGGCGGCAAGGACTCCTATACGCTGCTGGACATGCTGCTCAGCCTGCAGCGGTCGGCCCCTGTGGACTTTGCGCTCACCGCCGTGAACCTCGATCAGAAGCAGCCGGGCTTTCCGGCCGAGGTGTTGCCGGATTATCTGACGCGCCTCGGCATCGACTACCGGATTCTCGAGCAGGACACCTACAGCGTGGTGCAACGAGTGGTGCCCGCGGGCAAGACCTATTGCGGATTGTGTTCGCGCCTGCGTCGCGGCGCGCTATACGAGTTCGCTGCGCGTGAGGGCTACACCAAGATCGCGCTCGGGCACCATCGCGACGACATCCTTGAGACGCTCTTTTTGAACCTGTTCCATGGGGGGCGGCTGGCCGCGATGCCGCCGCGACTGCGCAGCGATGACGGCCGCCACACCGTGATCCGGCCGTTGGCCTACTGTACTGAGCGCGACATCGCCCGATATTCGGCGCTGCAGGGCCACCCGATCATCCCGTGTACCTTGTGCGGGTCGCAGGAGACGGCACAGCGTCAGGCGATAAAGCGCATGCTGGCGACGTGGGAGCGGGAAATGCCGGGACGGGCGGAGGTGATGATGGCTGCGCTGCAGAACGTGCGCCCGTCACATCTGCTGGATCGCTCGCTGCACGACTTCGGCAACGGCACGTCCGAGAGCGACGATGACGGTGGTTGGCTGGTGCCCCGGCGGGCGCCGGTGGCGGAAGAAGAGGCGGCCGGACCGGCCGCCTCGTTCGGAGGTCGTGACTAGCGTCCCTGCAGCTCCGGCGCCGGCACGAACTCGTAGGTCTTGACGAAGCTCGTCTTCGGCTGGGAGGCGTAGACCGTCACTTCCAGCTCGTCGCCGTCATCGCCCTCGACGATGACGATCGACCGGCCGTAGGACTGCGAGAACAGCGCGCCTACTGCGGCCACGTCCTGATCCAGCGAAGCGTTGCGCTGACTCGAGAAGGCCATCGCATCCACCGTGCCCCATTCGCATTCGCCCTTCGGGCACTGGCCCACGGCGCGCATCTTCGGCTTGCCGTTCTGCATCTTCAGCTGCAGGTACTTGACGACGGCGTTGCTGTCCTTCGCCTTCCAATAGCCGAGGTAGTCGTCGGGCTGGGCAGCGCCGGCTGTGCCGGCAATGGCAAACGCGGCCGTGCCGGCGGCGATCAAAGCGTTACGGATCATCCAATGCTCCTTGGTGGGATCAAGATTCTGCGGTTCCCGTGATCGGGACGGCCCTCGCCGTCAGAAAGTTCCTACGCGCAGGTGCTCACCCGGTTGACGCAGCAGGTCACTTGCTGACCGACGCAGGAACCCGATCCTGCCCCCTCGCTCGCTGGCGGGCCGTCTCCAAGTCGACGTTTTCTCGCCGGTTCTCATCGTCTGCGCTGGCCATGGCACGCGGGTTGCTCAAGCCCTGGACAGGTGAAGCCGATCGCTTTGCTGGGCCTGCCGACGGGGCGGCCGACAAAAACCATAACGCGAGAGACGAGACCGGAGAACGATGATGAAAAACAAGATTGCCATGCTGGGCGCCCTGGCGCTGCTGCCGTTCGCCGCGCAGGCGGAGCTGAACCCGATGTCGGCCCAGGAGCTGAGTGCGGTCAACGGCCAGGGCTGGGAGGTGCAGTTCGGCACGGAGGTGCTGGTCGAGGCGATGTCCGTCACCGAATTCTACGGCGCGGTGGTGCCGGAGGCGGTGCAGGTGTCGATCAGCGAGCGGCTGGCGGCGCGTGACATTGATCTGGCGACCCGGATCGCGGATCGGCGTGCGGACGTGCTGACGCTGGCCGAGGCGGTCATCGCCGACATCCAGAGCGAGATCGATGGCAATCCGCTGCTCGGCTTCCTGCTGCAGGACTACCTGCCGATCTCCGTGCAGTACGTCGACTAGCAACGCATCGTCCCGCCGCCACTTTGGCGGCGGCGACAGCCAACGCGGCGGACCACCTGGTCCGCCGCACCTGGTTTTCTAGAAGCGATAGGCGCCGCTGGTGATCTTGTCGTACACGTCTGCCGTCAGCGGCACGTAGGTCTTCTCCCCGGGCAGCAGCGCGAACAGCGGATCGTCGGTGGCACCGGGATCGAAGGCTTCCTTCTTCAGGTCCGCCTTTTTGTACTTGAAGGTGCCGGTGGTCTCCATGCTCTGGCGCAGCCGCAGGAACAGCGGCACTGCATAGGGCGGCAGCTCCGTGCGCAGGTAGCCCAGCACGTTATCGAGGTCCAGCTCCGATTCCGGCACGTCCGGCGTGATCGCCGCCATGCCCGCCCGGCCGTCGGTCTCAGGAATCTGCACGCCATAGACCACCGCCTCGGCGATCTGCGGATGCGAGGCGAGAATGCTTTCCAACTCGGTGGTCGACACGTTCTCGCCCTTCCAGCGGAAGGTGTCGCCGGTCCGGTCCACGAACTGGTAGTGACGAAAGCCGACCTCCTTCACCAGATCGCCGGTATTGAAGTACGAGTC
>JAASSS010000078.1 GCA_021767745.1 Pseudomonadota bacterium | reverse complement strand
TCCCCGGCCGCGCAGCTACCCGAGGTGCTGCGTGCCCTGCGCGAGGAGGTGCTGGCGGTCGTGCGCGAGCTGCAGGCACAGAGCGGCGGACGGCTGCAGCTCGAACTGGCCGATCCTGCCGCCGGCGACGGCGCCCTGGCCACCCAGCTAGCGGAGCGCTACGGCCTGACCCCGCAGGTCGCCGGTCTGCTGGAGCCCGAGCCGTTCTGGTTCGCCATGCAGCTGCAGGCCGGCGAGCGCGTGGTGCCGGTGCCCCTGCCCGACACGCTGGATCGCGAGGCCCTGCGGCGCACGCTGCTGGCCGCCGCGCAGCGCCTCGCACCGGGCTTCCTCAAGACCGTCGCCGTGCTCAGGCCGCCGGCCGGCTTCGGCCCGGGCAGCGGCCAGGTGAGCTACGCCCAGCTCATGGAGCGGCTCGGCGAGAGCGTGCAACTGGAGGAAACCCAGCTGCAGCGCGGCCAGGTGCCGGACACGGCCGACCTGCTGCTGGTGCTCGCCCCCGAGGCGCTGACGCAGCGGCAGGTCTACGCCATCGACCAGTTCCTGATGCGCGGCGGCAGCGTCGTGCTGGCCAGCTCGCCCTACGCCGTGCAGGTGGACCAGACGCTCTCGGCGAGACGGGTCGACTCCGGCCTGGCGGACTGGCTGGCGCACCTGGGCGTGCGGATCGACGAGGCCTTCGTGCTCGATCCGCAGAACACCGCGCTGCCGGTCCCTACCCTGCGCACCGTCGGCGGCCTGCAGTTCCAGGAGATCCGCATGATGCCCTACCCGCACTTCCCCGACGTGCGTGGCGAAGGGCTGGCCGAACATCCGGCGACGGCGTCGCTCGACCAGCTCACGATGACGTGGGTCTCACCGGTGCGCCTGCTGGAAGCCGCGCCGGGCGCGCCGCAGGGCGTGGAGTCGCACGTGCTGCTGCGCAGCTCGCCGCGCAGCTGGACGCTGGACCAGACCGAGCTGGTGCCGGACTTCGTGCGCTACCCGCAGACCGGCTTCCCCGTGACCGGCGAGCGGGCCGCGCAGCCGCTGGCGGTGGCCCTGACCGGTCCGTTCCGCTCCGCATTCGAGGCGCCGCCGCCGGCCGAGTCGCCCGAGTCGCCCGAGTCGCCCGAGTCGCCCGAGTCGCCCGCGCCTTCCGCCGACGCCGACGCCGACGCCGACGCCGATCTGGCCACGCTCACCGGGCACATCGAGCGCGCACCGGCCAGCGCGCGGCTGGTGGTGATCGCCAGCAACGCCTTCGCCAGCGACATGGCGCTGCAGCTCACCTCCCAGGGGCTGGAGACCTTCTACGACCAGCCCATCGCCCTGCTGCAGAACCTCATCGACTGGTCGCTGGAGGATCCGGCGCTGCTGGCCCTGCGCGGGCGCACGCAATTCGCGCGTACCCTGCGCCCGCTGCCGCCCCCTGCCCAGGCGCGCTGGGAGTACCTGAACTACGCGCTGGCGCTCGCCGGCCTGCTGCTGGTGTGGCTGTGGCGACGCTGGGTGGCGCGGCAGGATCGGCGCCGCTACCGGCGCATCCTCGAGGAGGCAGCCGCATGAGGAGCCGCATCGCCGCCCTCGCCCTGTTGCTCGCCGCGCAGCTGGCGCTGGCCGGCTATCTCGGCCTCGCCCGCACCGGATCGGCGCCGGCGCCGGTGACCCTCGCGCTGCCGGCGGCCGAGGCGGTCGAGGCGATCACCATCGCCCCGCCCATGGGCACGCCGGATGCCGACGAGCCCGCGGCCGACGACGCCGAGGCGCCGGGCGTCTCCCTGCGGCGCCGGGAAGGCGGCTGGACGCTGGCCGGGGCCGACGACCTGCCCGCCGATGCCGCCCGCGTCGAAAACCTGCTGGCCACGCTCGCCGGGCTGCGGCCGGGGGCGCCGGTGGCCGACAGCGCCGCGGCGCGCCGCCGCTTCGCCGTCGCCAAGGATCGCTACGAGCGGCGCATCACGCTGCGCACGGCCGAGGGCGAGCGGGTGCTCTACCTCGGCACCGCCGCCGGCACCCGCCGTGCCCACCTGCGCGCCGCCGGGAACGATGCCATCCATCTGGCGGCGCTGGCGCTCTACGAGGTCCCCGCCGATGCCGACGGCTGGCTCGACAAGACGCTGCTGCAGCTGCCGGAAGCGCACATCGCAGCCATCGAAGTGGCCGACCTGCGCCTGACGCGCATCGCCTCGCCGGCCGCCAACGCGGCAGCCGAGCCCGCGGCGGACGGCGCGACCGATCCGACCGATCAGGCCGAGCTGCTCGCGGCGGACGACGCGGCAGCGCCGGCCGGGGGCAGCCCGCCGGATGCACCCGACACGCCGCCGGCGCCGGCCGACGCCGCCGGGCCGGCGGCAGCGGACCCGCGTCCGGCGGCCGAGGCCGACCGCTGGCTCGGCTCGGGCCCGGCCGGCCCGCTGCCCGTCTCGGACACCGCGGTGGACGAGCTCGCCCGCCGCCTCGCCGGCCTGCGCGTGGCCGGCATCGCCGATCAAGCGCCGGCCGGCGAGCCCGTGCTGCGCCTGCGCGTGGAGCGCAGCGAGGGCAGCGCGCGCGATTACCGCCTGTTCGCACCGGGGCCGGCGCCAGCGAGCGATGCGTCGTCCGCCGAGCCGTCCGCAGCGGCCGCCGATGCCGACTACCTGCTGACCGCGAGCGATTGGCCGCAGACCTTCCGCGTGCCGGCCTTCCTCGCCGAACCCCTGCGTGCAGCCGCCGATCGGCAGGCGCTGCTCGCCGCCGACGAAGCGAGCGGGGCCGGCGCGGCGGACGCCGCGATCAGCCCGTAGCCAGCGGCACGGGCGCTGCCCGCCGAGCGCCGCCGCCGGCAGCGCCGGCCCCGACGCGGCCGGCTCCGCGAAGCGCTCGGCACCGCACCCGGCACCAGAGCCCGGGGCCCCGGTGGCGCTGGCGAGGCGCTGGCGGCAGGCGTAAGGTGAAAGCCAAGGCCCGCTACCCCCCGGCGGGTCCGCAGCCTCGGGCCACCCGGGGGAGCAGCGATGTTGGCCAAGTATCGCTACGTGCTCGGCGATCGGACCTACCGGTTCGTGAACCTCGCCCAGGTCATGGCGAAGGCGAGCCCCGCCCGCGCCGGTGACCGGCTGGCGGGCGTGATCGCCGATTCCGCCGAGGAGCGGGCCGTGGCCCAGCACGTGCTGGCGGACGTGCCGCTGCAGACCTTCCTCGACGAGGCGCTGATCCCCTACGAGGCCGACGAGGTCACCCGGCTCATCCTGGACGATCACGATGCCGCGGCCTTCGCGCCGATCCGCCACCTCACGGTGGGGGGCCTGCGCAATTGGCTGCTGGGCGATGAGGCCACGCCGGCGCGGCTGGCCGCGCTGCGGCCCGGGCTCACGCCGGAGATGGTGGCGGCGGTGAGCAAGCTGATGCGCAACCAGGATCTGATACTGGTGGCGCGCAAGTGCCGGGTGACCAGCGCCTTTCGCAACACGCTGGGCCTGCCGGGCCGGCTGGCCACGCGCCTGCAGCCGAACCACCCCACCGACGAGGCCACCGGCATCGCCGCCAGCGTGCTGGACGGGTTGCTCTACGGCAACGGCGATGCGGTGATCGGCATCAATCCGGCCACGGACAACCTCGCCCAGACGCTGCACCTGCTGCAACTGCTGGACGAGATCATCCAGCGCTACGAGATCCCGACCCAGTCCTGCGTGCTCGCGCATGTGAGCACCACCGTGGAGGCGATCGCCAAGGGCGCCCCGGTCGATCTGGTGTTCCAGTCGATCGGCGGCACCGAGGCCACCAACCGCAGCTTCGGCGTGACGCTCGCGGACCTGGCCGAGGCGCGCGAGGCGGCGCTCGGCCTGCGCCGGGGCAGCGTCGGCGACAACGTCATGTATTTCGAGACCGGCCAGGGCAGCTCGCTGTCCGCCGATGCTCACCACGGGCTGGACCAGCAGACCTGCGAGGCGCGCGCCTACGCCGTCGCCCGCAAGTTCGAGCCGCTGCTGGTGAACACGGTGGTCGGCTTCATCGGCCCGGAGTACCTGTTCGACGGCCGGGAGATCATCCGCGCGGGCCTGGAGGATCACTTCTGCGGCAAGCTGCTCGGGCTGCCGATGGGCTGCGATGTCTGCTACACGAACCACGCCGAGGCCGACCAGAACGACATGGACAACCTGCTGACGCTGCTGGGCGTGGCGGGCTGCAACTACATCATGGGCATCCCGGGCTCGGACGATGTGATGCTCAACTACCAGACCACGTCCTTCCACGACGCCCTCTACCTGCGCCGTACGCTCGGCCTGCGTCCGGCGCCGGAGTTCGAGCAGTGGCTGGCCCGGCTGCAGATCTTCGAGGACGTGCAGGGCCCGCGCCTGCCGGGCGCCGTGCCCGCGGCCTTCGCCCGGCCGCTGGCGCGCCTGCACGAGTCGCGCGGCGATGGCTGAGGACGCGCACGACCCACCCGCGGCCGAAGTGCCGGACGGCGGCGTCATCGACAACCCCTGGGCCTCGCTGCGCGCCTACACCGATGCTCGCATCGGCCTCGGCCGCGCCGGCATCAGCCTGCCAACCGCGCCGCTGCTCGCCTTCCAGCTGGCGCACGCCCAGGCCAAGGACGCGGTGCATACCGCGCTGGACACCGAGGCGCTGACCCGCCAGCTCGCCGGGCTCGCCCACCCGCTGGCACAGACCGCACCGCTGCTGCTGGCCACCCAGGCCGGCGACCGGGCCACCTACCTGCAGCGGCCGGATCTCGGGCGCCGGCTGGATGAGCCCTCCCGCGAGCGGCTGGCCGAGGCGCACGGCGCCGCGCCGGCCGACCTCGCGCTGGTGCTGGCCGACGGCCTCTCGGCCCGCGCCGTGGCGGCCTGGGCGGTGCCGGTGATCGATGCCCTGTGCACGGCGCTGGCCGCCGCCGGGCCGGACTGGCGGCTGGCGCCGGTCTGCCTGGTGCGGCAGGGCCGGGTCGCCATCGGCGATGAGGTCGGCGAGCGCCTGCAGGCGCGGGCAGTGGTCGTGTTCATCGGCGAGCGGCCGGGGCTGAGTTCGCCGGACAGCCTCGGCCTGTACCTCACCTGGGCGCCGCGCCCGGGCGTGACCGACGCCGAACGCAACTGCATCTCCAATGTGCGCCGCGGCGGGCTGGCCCCGGCCGCTGCCGGCCGGCGCCTGGCCTACCTGCTTGGCGAGGCGCGCCGGCGCGAGCTGTCCGGCGTGCAGCTGAAGGATCGTTCCGCTGCCGACCCCGACGAGGGCCCACCCCGGCCCGGCAACTTTCTGGCCCCCTGACCCCCCGGAGCTCGCCATGACCCAAGCACAAGCCCCCGTGGATGCGGACTACCTGGCCCGGCGCCGGCTGCAGCGCGGCAGCGCCGGCTGGGTCCTGCTCGCCGGCCTCGGCGTCTCCTACGTGATCTCCGGCGACTTCGCCGGCTGGAACTTCGGCATCGGCGAGGCTGGCTGGGGCGGCTTCGCGCTCGCCGCGGTGCTGATGGCGGTGATGTACTTCGCGCTGGTGCTCTCGCTGGCGGAGATGTCCGCCGCCATCCCCGCCGCCGGCGGCGGCTACAGCTTCGCCCGCCAGGCGATCGGCCCGGCCGGCGGCTATCTCACCGGGCTCGCGGTGCTGATCGAGTACGCGCTGGCGCCCGCGGCCATCGTCGTGTTCATCGGCGCGGCGGTGGAGGAACTGGTCGGGCTCGACGGCCCGCTGGTCTACGCCGCGTTCTACGCGATCTTCGTCGGCATCCACCTGGCCGGCGTCGGCGAGGCGCTGAAGGTGATGATGGTCATCAGCGCGCTGGCGGTGCTCGCCATCCTGCTCACCGCCTTCGCCCTGCTGGATGACTTCGACGCCGATCGGCTGTGGGACATCCCCGCCGCCGCGCCCGGCGGCTCGGCCGCCCTGCCGCAGGGCTGGCTCGGCGTCTGGGCGGCGCTGCCGTTCGCGATGTGGCTGTTCCTGGCGGTGGAGGGCGTGCCGCTGGCCGCCGAGGAAGCCAAGAATCCGGCGCGCGACGTGCCGCGCGGCATCATCGGCGCGATGCTGTTTCTGCTGTTCACGGCGCTGCTGGTGGTCGTCCTTTTGCCCGGCGCGGCGGGGGCGGCGGCCATCGGCGAGAGCGGCGTGCCGCTGGTGACGGCGCTGCAGACGGCCGGGCATCCGGCGCTCGGCACGCTGGTGAACGTGCTCGGCATGGCCGGGCTCATCGCCTCGTTCTTCTCCATCATCTACGGCTACAGCCGGCTGGTGTTCGCGCTCTCCCGGGCCGGCTACCTGCCGCGCTTCCTGTCGCTCACCAACGCCCGCAAGGCGCCGGCCTGGGCGCTGATCGTGCCCGGCCTGGTGGGCTTTGCCATCTCGCTCAGCGGCGCGGGCGATCTGATTCTGGCGATGGCGGTGGTGGGGGCGACGCTCTCCTACGCGCTGATGGCCGCCAGCCACATCCTGCTGCGGCTGCGCCAGCCGGCGCTGGCGAGGCCCTATCGCACGCCGGGCGGCATCGCCACCTCCGGCACGGCGCTGGTGCTCTCGCTGGTGGCGCTGACCGGCGTCTACGCCTTCGATCCGCGCGCCTTCGGCTACACGCTGCTGCTGTTCGCGGCCGGCGCGGCCTGGTTCTTCGCCTACAGCCGCCATCACCTGGTGGCGCGCACGGCGGACGAGGAATTCGCCCTGCTGGCGCAGGCCGAGGCCTCGCTGGAAGGTGACGCGGCGCCGGCGGCAACGCCGGCCTAGCGCGGCCCGGATCAGCCGCGGGCGAACGCTAGGGCGTGGCGGCCTCGCCGGGGAAGCTGGCGCCGGGCAGGGATTCGAAGCCCGGCCGGCCGAACAGGTAGCCCTGGAACAGCTCCACGCCCACGCCGGTCAGCCAGCGGTATTCCTCGATCCCCTCGATGCCCTCGGCGATCACCTCGATGCCGAGGTCGAAGCAGGCATTGACGATTGCCTGCACGATGGCCTGGCGCGGGCCGTGCGAGGCGATGCCACGCACCAGATCCAGATCCAGCTTGACGATGTCCGGCTGGAAGTGCGCCAGCAGGTTGAGCCCCGAGTAGCCGGCGCCGAAGTCGTCGATGGCGATCTTGATGCCGAGCGCACGGTAGCCGTTGACGGTCTTGGCGAAGGCATCGTGATCGCGGATGGCCTGGTCTTCCGTCGCCTCGAACACCAGCCGCTCCAGCGCGATGCCGTGCGCGCGTGCCGCCGCCAGCGTAGGCGCCATGTCCTGCGGCTGATCGGCCAGGCTATGCGGCTGGCAGTTGAGGTGCAGCAGGCATGGCAGGCCGAGCCGTGCCGCCTGCGCGATCGCCAGCGGCCGCCCCACGCGGTCGAGCACGTTCACCCGATCGGCATCGAGCCCGGCCAGTACGCTGCCGGCGCCCTCCCCGGCCGGTCCGCGCACCAGCGCCTCGTAGGCGTGGATCGTGCGCGTACTCGCCGAGATGATCGGCTGGAAGGCGTAGCTGAACGCCGGCAGGCCGCCCGCCAGCACCGTGCCCTCGATCAGCGGCCGGGCCGCCATGCTCAGGCGCCCGCCACCGCGCTCCCCGACTGGCGGCGCCAGCGGCCGCGGGCGAAGGCGGTCAGCAGCTTCTTGGCCCGGCCGGCGTCGAGCCCCTCCAGACAGGAGCGGGCGCCGAAGAAGTCATTGCCGCCGATGGCGGCGAGCACCTCGGGCGGGCGGGCGGAGACAAAGCCCATGCTCCACTGGCCGAAGGCGCGGCGCGGCAGTGGCTCGCGGATGATCTCCACCACCCCCTCGTGCCGCTCGTCCTGGGAGATGCGGTCGAACAGCGCCGCCACCCGCTCCGCCGGGCCTTCCAGCACCTGGAAGAAACTGCCCTCCACGTGCAGCAGCATGCCGGTGATATCGAGCCCGGCGTTGTTGACGCGCGAACGTTCCAGAATCGCCTGCAGCTCGCGCTCCGCAATGGGTCGGCTGGCGGCGCTGGCGTAGATACAGTGAATCAGCGTCATTCTCGGCACGCTCGCGGGTGGGGCCTTGTGCGAATGGTTGCCCTCGCTATCGGCCGGCGCCCATGCCGCTTGCCCGCCAGCCGACACACGGGGCCCGCTGGCGCCCGAACGCGCAGGACCCCGGTCTGCCCCTGCCATGGGCGCGGCCGGCTGTGATAGTAATCGGCAGCCAGGCCGCCGGCCACGCGCCGGCCTGTCGCCATTCCCGCCTTACGGACGAATCACCATGCCGGCCATGCCCACCGCCGATCAGCTGCTGCAGACGACCTATGGCTACGCCGCCTTTCGTGGCCAGCAGCGGGCGATCATCGACACCGTCGCCGGCGGGCGCGATGCCTTCGTGCTCATGCCGACCGGCGGCGGCAAGTCGCTGTGCTACCAGATCCCGGCCCTGGTGCGCCCGGGCGTGGGGGTGGTGGTCTCGCCGCTGATTGCGCTGATGGCCGATCAGGTCGCCGCGCTGCGCCAGCTCGGCATCGCCGCCGCCTACCTCAACTCGACCCTGTCGCCCGAAGAACAGGCAGCGACCGAGACCGCCCTGCTCAATGGCGAGCTGAGTTTGGTCTACATCGCCCCGGAACGACTCATGCAGCCGCGCACCCTGGCGCTGCTGCAGCGCTGCGCGCTGGCGCTGATCGCCATTGACGAGGCGCACTGCGTCTCCCAATGGGGGCATGACTTTCGCCCGGAATACCTGCGCCTGGCCGAGCTGACCGCGGCCTTTCCGACGGTGCCGCGCATTGCGCTCACCGCCACCGCCGAACCCCGCACCCGGGGAGAGATTCTCGAGCGGCTCTCGCTGACCGATGCGGCCTGCTTCGTGCACAGCTTCGACCGGCCCAACATCCGCTACCGGGTGGCCGAGCGCGGCAACGCCAAGAGCCAGTTGCTGCAGCTGCTGCGCGGCAGCCATGCGGGCGAGTCAGGCATCGTCTATTGCCTGTCGCGCCGCAAAACCGAGGACACCGCCGCCTGGCTGCGCGCGCAGGGCATCGACGCCATGGCCTATCACGCCGGGCTCGATGGCGAGATCCGCGCCGTGAACCAGCGCCGCTTCCAGCGCGGCGAGGGGGTGGTCATGGTGGCCACCGTGGCCTTCGGCATGGGCATCGACAAGCCGGATGTGCGCTTCGTGGCTCACCTCGATCTGCCGGCGACCCTGGAGGCGTACTATCAGGAAACCGGCCGCGCCGGAC
>JAASSS010000077.1 GCA_021767745.1 Pseudomonadota bacterium | reverse complement strand
TATCGCCGCGCCGGATGTGCAGCCGTCGTGAGTTGGCATTGCCTCAGGGGTTGAGGCTGCGCCAGATCTCCTCGTGGAGGCGGCGGACGGCCTCGCTGGCCAGCACGAAGCGGATGCACTGAATCGAGTGCAACTGCGGCATCGAGGCTACGATGCTGCCGAGCGCGATTTCCGTGGCGGCCTCGACGGGATAGCCGAAAGCGCCGGTCGACAGCGCCGGGAAGGCGATTGAGCCCAGTCCCTCCGCCTCGGCCAGTCGCAGCGCCTCGCGGTAGCATTGCGCAAGCAAATGGGCCGCCGGGCGGTCTCTTCCATAGACGGGGCCAAGACAGTGGATCACGCGCCGATTCGGCAGGCCGAAGGCATCGGTGATCACCGCCTGCCCCGGCGCCAGCGGGGCGTGCGGTCGGCAGGCGGCGGCCAGCGCCGGTCCGGCCACCCGATGCAGGGCGCCGGCCACGCCGCCGCCCGGACCCAGCGCGGCATTGGCGGCGTTGACCACCGCATCCATGTCCGGCTGGGCAGCGATGTCGCCGCGGACGAACTCCACTCGCCCCGTGCCGGTCTGATTCCGATTCATGCAGTTACGGTCGAAAGCGTCATGTTGATCCGAACCCGCGATACGTCCGCCCCGGCGGCCAGTGAGATCACGCCCGAGCCCATCTACCGGGACCGGCGGCGCTTCCTGCGTCAGGCCGGTCAGTTCGCGGTGGCCGGCGCCGCGGCGGGCTGGCTTCGCACCGTACCGGCCGGCGTGACCGACGTGCTGGATCTAGAGAGTTCGCCGCGGCGGGCGAAGTTCAGCACCGATGAGCCGCTGACGGCGGAGGATTCGGTCACCACCTACAACAACTTCTACGAATTCGGCACCGGCAAGACCGACCCGGCGCAGTACGCCGACGCGCTGGTGACCGAGCCGTGGTCGGTGACCGTGGCCGGCGCCTGCGAGAAGCCCGGCACCTACGCCTTGGAGGATGTGTTGCGCGGACTGGCGCCGGAGGAGCGGATCTACCGGCTGCGCTGCGTCGAGGGCTGGTCGATGGTCATTCCCTGGCTCGGCGTGCCGCTAGCCGCGCTGCTCAAGCGCTATCAGCCCACCTCGGCTGCCCGCTACGTGGCCTTCCAGACGCTGTATGACCCTGACCAGATGCGTGGCCAGCGCCGGTCGGTGCTGGAGTGGCCCTACCGGGAGGGCCTGCGCATGGACGAAGCCATGCATCCGTTGACGATCATGGCCGTGGGCCTCTACGGCAAGCCGCTGCCGAACCAGAATGGGGCGCCGCTGCGGCTCGTCGTGCCGTGGAAATACGGCTTCAAGAGCATCAAGTCGATCGTGCGCATCGAGTTTACCGAGACCGAGCCGCCGACCACCTGGAACATGATGGCGCCGCGCGAATACGGCTTCTATGCCAACGTCAATCCGCAGGTCGATCACCCGCGGTGGAGCCAGTCGCGGGAGCGACGCATCGGCAAGCTGTTCCGGCAGGACACCCTGATGTTCAACGGTTATGGCGAGCAGGTGGCCAGCCTCTACCGCGGCCTCGACCTGCGCCGCAACTACTGAGCCGCCTCGTGGACGATCGCCTGTTGCGCTACGGCCTCAAGCCGGTGGTGTTCATGCTGCTGCTGCTGCCGGCGGCACTGCTCCTCGCCGGCCTGCTCCGCGGCACGCTCGGCGCCGATCCTGTCGCGGCCCTGCTCTGGCAGACCGGTCTATGGGCGCTGCGATTGCTGCTGGCCTCGCTTGCCGTGACGCCGCTGCAGCGGCTAACCGGCTGGCGCTGGCCGATCCGCTGGCGCCGCCAGCTCGGCCTGTTCGCGTTCTTCTACGCCTGCCTGCATCTGGCCGTGTATGCCGTGTTCGATCGCTCGCTCGATCTGGCTGCAGTATGGGAGGACATCGTCGAGCGACCGTTCATCACCGTCGGCGCGCTCGCCTTCCTGCTGCTGGCGCCGCTGGCGGCGACCTCCACCCGAGGCGCTGTGCGCCGGTTGGGGCCGCGGTGGCAGCAGTTGCATCGGCTGGTGTATCTGGCCGCCGGCCTGGCCGTGCTGCACTACCTGTGGCTGGTGAAGGCCGATCTGCGGCCGCCGCTGATCTATGCGGGAATCCTGGCCGTGCTGCTGCTGTTGCGCCTGCCCTTGCCGCTGCCGTGGCGGCGCCGGCTCGGCCCGGCTAGCGGCTGAGGCGGTAGCAGGGGCTGTAGCTCTGGCCGGGCAGGCGCATGCGCTGTTCGGCGACGAAGCCGGTGAGCAGCTCGTCGAGCGCTGCCATCAGCGCCGGCTCCCCCTGCATCTCGAAGGGCCCGTGCGCCTCGATGGCGCGCAACCCGGCATCTTTCACGTTGCCGGCGACGATGCCGGAGAACGCCCGCCGCAGGTTGGCCGCCAGCTGGTGCAGTGGCTGGTCCCGGTGCAATGCCAGCGCCGCCATGGTCTCGTGCGTCGGCTCGAAGGGCTGCTGGAACTCCGGTTCGATCTGCAGCAGCCAGTTGAAGTGGAAGGCATCGCGCCGGGCGATGCGGAACTTGCGTACCGCATCCACACCGTTGGCCATCGCGCGGGCGACGGCTGCCGGGTCATCGACGATGATCTGATACTGCGCCTGTGCCTCGGCGCCGAGCGTCAGGCCGATGAACCGGTCCAGCCGCCGGAAGTAGTCGGCGCTGTCGGCCGGGCCGGTGAGTACCAGCGGGAAGGGCATCTCGGCGTTGGCCGGGTTCAGCCGCAGGCCGAGCAGGAACAGCAGCTCTTCCATCGTGCCCACGCCGCCCGGGAAGACGATCAGGCCGTGGCTGAGCCGGACGAACGCTTCCAGGCGCTTTTCCATGTCCGGCATGATCACCAGCCGGTTGACGATCGGATTCGGCGGCTCGGCGGCAATGATGCCCGGCTCGCTGATGCCGATATAGCGGCCGTTGCGACGGCGCTGCTTGGCGTGGCCGATGGTGGCGCCCTTCATCGGCCCCTTCATCGCGCCCGGGCCGCAGCCGGTACAGACATCGAGCTCCCGCAGGCCGAGCTGGTGGCCGACTTCCTTGGAATAGTCGTATTCGTGCCGTGCGATGGCGTGGCCGCCCCAGCACACCACCAGGTTCGGCGTTTGCCCCGCCTCCAGCAGCTCGGCGTTGCGCAGAATGTGGAAGACGGCGTTGGTGATGCCGCTGCCGGTGTCGAGGTCGTACTTCGGATTGCGCTGCACTTCGTTGCCGACGTAGACGATGTCGCGCAGCACGGCGGAGAGGTGATCGCGAATGCCGGCGATGATCCGCCCGTCGACGAAGGCCGTGGCCGGCGCATTGCGCAGCTGCAGGCGAATGCCACGCTCGGCCGTGAGCACCTCGATGTCGAAGTCGGCGTGCTGCGCGAGCACGTGCCGGCTGTCGTCACTGGTGGAGCCGGTGGTCAGCACCGCCAGGGCGCAGCGTCGCAGCAGCTCGTGCATGCCGCCGCGGGCGGTTCGATCCAGGCTGCGCACCTCGTCGCGCGAGAGCAGTTCGAGATGGCCGCTGGGCGTGAGCGTCGCATCCAGCGTGGCGCCGGGGGATGGCGAAAGACCGGTGGGGCGGGCTGCGGGTGCGGACATAGGCGCGAGGGTGAACAGGGGAAGCCGACTAGTGTAGCGGAGCGCGCGCCACCGCGTCGTCTTGCTGCGCCAGCCACCGCAGGTTATTGTCCGTTCTGGAAAACTTCTGCTGCCGGCCCTTTCACGGGCAGGGCGCTCGTCGGACTCTCCCGTGGAAGAAACCACCGTCATCAAGGCCTACGATCGTCTTGCCCGCGGCTACGATCATCTGTTCGGCCCGATCTTCAATCCCGGCCGGCGGCGCATCATCGAGCGCATGGGCTGCCAGGGCGGCGAGCGTGTGCTGGAGGTCGGTGTGGGCACGGGGCTATCGCTGCCCTACTACCCGCAGGACACTGCGGTGGTCGGCATCGATGTGTCCGACAAGATGCTCGCCGTGGCGCGCGAGCGCGTCGCCCGACAGGGCCTGGACAACGTCGCGCTGCATCGCATGGATGCGCAGGCCATGGCGTTCGAGGACGACAGCTTCGATACGGTCGTGGCGATGTACGTCGCCTCGGTGGTGCCCGACGATGCCCGCATGAGCGCGGAGATGCGCCGCGTCTGCCGGCCGGGGGGTGACCTCTTCGTGGTCAACCACTTCACTCACCACAACCGCCATGTGCGGCGACTGGAACGGCTGGTGACGCGGGCCACGCCCTTCCTCGGCTTCGATGCCGATTTCCCGCTCGAACCGTTCCTGCAGCGGGCGGGCTTTCGGGTGCTGACGATCGAGCCGGTGAACCTCGGTGGCTATTGGTCGCTGATCCACGCCCGCAACGAGGCCGCCTGAACCGCACGCGGGACGCGGGCCGGCGGAGTCTGAGGTGATTCCGGCGTGGTGGTTGGCGCTGCTGGGCGGCGTCGTGTTCTGGGCCGGCTGGCACTGGTATTCGCGTTACCTGGCGGTGCGTGTCTTTCGCCTGGATGCCGCCCTGGCGACCCCGGCGCACCGCTATCGAGACGATATCGACTTCCTGCCGACCCATCGTTTCGTGCTCTGGGGTCATCACTTCACCTCGGTCGCCGGGGCCGCGCCGATCATCGGGCCGGCGATCGCCATCATCTGGGGCTGGCTGCCGGCCTTTCTGTGGATCCTGTTCGGGACCGTGTTCATCGCCGGCATCCATGACTTCGGCACGCTGTGGGCCTCGGTGCGTCACGAAGGCCGGTCCATGGGCGCGCTGACGCGCCAGGCGGTCGGCCCGCGCGCCCGCACGCTGTTCCTGTTCATCATCTTCTTCCTGCTGCTGATGGTGAACGCCGTGTTCGCGGTGGCGATCGCCACCCTGTTCATCAGGTTTCCCGCCGCGGTGCTGCCCTACTGGCTGCAGATCCCCATCGCTATCGCCATCGGCGTGCTGGTGTATCGCCGTGGCGTGGCCGTGCTGCCGCTGGCACTGCTGGGCCTGGCGCTGTTGCTGGGTCTGATCGGCGTTGGTGTGTGGCTGCCGGTGGCGCTGCCGAGTGCGGGGCTGGGCGTGCCGGCAAGTGCCTGGTGGGTGCTCCTGATGCTGGCGTACGGCGCGATTGCCTCGCGTCTGCCGGTCTGGCTGCTGCTGCAGCCGCGGGATTTTCTCAACGCGCACATGCTCTTTGCCGTGCTGGCGCTTTTGTACCTCGGTATCTTCATCAGTGGCGCGACGGTGGCGGCGCCGGCGCTGAACACGCCGCCGGCCGGTACGCCCCCCCTGTGGCCGCTGCTGTTCGTCACCGTTGCCTGTGGCGCGATCAGCGGCTTTCACGGCCTGGTCAGTTCCGGCACGTCGTCGAAGCAGCTGGATCGGGAGACCGATGCCCGTTTCGTCGGCTATCTCGGCGCCACGGGCGAGGGTCTGCTGGCGCTGGCAGCCCTGCTGGCGACCGCCGCGGGGCTGGGTGGGCTCGACGCCTGGCAGGGGCACTACGACAGCTGGGCGCAGGTGAGCAGCGGCGGCATCGCAGCCTTCGTCACCGGCGCCGGCAACCTCCTGAGTGCGCTGGGATTGCCGCCGGTCGTCGGCACTACGGCGGTGGCCATCATGGTAGTGGCCTTCGCAGCCACCACGCTCGACACCTCGATGCGCCTGCAGCGCTTCATCCTCGCCGAAATCGGCGCGGAATACCGGTTGCCGGCGCTGCAGAATGCCAATCTCGCCACGGTCGTGACCTTCGTGTCCTGCGCCGCGCTCGCGTTCCTGGCCGACCCCGCCAATCCCGGCGGCGGCGGCATGGTGCTCTGGCCGCTGTTCGGCACCACCAACCAGCTCACTGCCGGCCTCTCGTTGCTGGTCCTGACGCTGCTGCTCCGTCAGCTGGGGCGCAATTACCTGCTCACGCTGGTCCCGTTCGTCTTCGTCGCCACGATCACCGCCTGGAGCATGTGCCTGAACGTGCTCGGCTTCGTGGCGGCCGGCAATGGCCTGCTGGTCGTGATTGGCGTGCTGATCCTCATCCTCAATCTCTGGCTGCTGGCCGAGGGGCTGATCGCCCTGCGACAGCAGCCGGCGGCGCCGGTGCGGGGTTAGTCCGGTGCGCCGGCCCAGGGCTTGGGCGCCAGCCCGGTGGCTGGCCGGCCTCGCCCGTGCCTACTCACGTTTCTATGGCCACTCAGCGGCGGCGCATCAGGCTCGTCAGCGCCAGCAGGAGGAGGATTTCCTTCGCGTGCTGCTCATCGGTCAGGCGCTGGGGATTCCCGATCCGGCCGCGTTCTACTGCCTCGAGTTGATGCCCTACCTGCTCGAGGACTATCACGCCTGGCATCGCCGGGTCGGCCTCGAGCGTGCCCCGCCCGACGGGTTCCGGTGCTGTTGAAGCCGCAGGCGCCGCCCGTGTGCTTCTTCGGCGGCAAGGGCGGGGTCGGCAAGACGACCTGCGCCGCGGCGATCGCCGCGGCGGTTGCGGCGCCGGCGGCCAGAACGCTGCTCGTCTCCACCGATCCGGCCCATTCGCTGCGGGACGTGCTGGCGATACCGGGCGAGCTGTCCGCGCCGACGCCCGTGGCGCCCGCCCTTGATGCGCTGGAACTGGACCCGCAGCTCGTCAAGCAGCGGTATCTCGACGATGTGCGCCGCACGCTGGAGCGCATCGCGCCGCCACGATTGCTGGCCGAGGTGCGCCGGCAGGTGGCGCTCGCGGCCGCGGCGCCCGGTACGACCGAGGCCGCGCTGACCGAAGCTCTGGCGCGGCTGCTTACCGAGGCACCGGCGCGCTATCGGCAGGTAGTGATCGACACCGCACCGACGGGGCACACCCTGCAGTTGCTGCAGGCACCGGCGGCGATGCAGGCGTGGATGGATGCGCTGCTCGCTCGGCGCAGCGAGGCAATCGATCCCGAGGTCGTGGCGCGGCTGCACCGGCGGCGTGGGTATCTGCAGGCCATGGCGGCGCTGCTCGGCGATCCAGCCCGAACGGCGTTCGTGTTGGTGACGCTGGCCGAGCCCATGGCACTGGCGGAAACGGCGCGGGCGCGCGAGGCACTGAACCGGCTGGGGTTGGCGCCGGCGGCCATCGTGGTCAACCGGCTGACCCCGGCCGACGCGGCGGGCGGCTGGGCCTCGGCGCAGCACGCGGCGCAAGCCGCCGCGCTGGGCACATTCGGGCAGGAGATGGCGTGCCCGATCATCCGGCAGGTCGCGTGCCTGCCCCGCCCGCATGGAATCGAGGCCCTGCGTGCGGTGGGCGAGGGCCTGCTGGAAGCCGGGCTGTTCGCGGCTACCGGCAACGGCATCGCCTGATACAGGAAAAGGGCGCCCGGGGCGCCCTTTGTCGAGTCACAAGAATGGACCGGGCGCTAGAGAAGTCCGCCCGGCAGATGCGGCATCAGTAGGCGGCGATGCGCTCCTCGTCGGAGATGGCCGTCAGCTTGCGCATCCGGTTCAGGCACTGCGTGACGAAGCCGCCGATGCAGAACAGCGCCCAGCCAAGCACCACGAAGCCCCAGTGGATCGGCGCGGCGAACAGCTCTTCTGCGTAGAAGAACGTGTGGCCCCACTCGTTCAGGCCGAGGTTCGGCATGATCAGGATCGGTCCTGCGGCCATCAGCGCCAGTGGCACCGAAATGCGGTTGGCGAAGTCCGGCAGACGGGTGTGGACCCAGACGAAGCCGAATACCAGGCCAACGAGCGCCGCAGGAATCGCGAAGTAGAACAGGCCGATGTGGGTCGGCGTGAAGTCGGTATCGCGAATGGTGGTCTGGTGCCAGGCGGCATCGGCTTCCACGAACAGGCCGAAGGCGAATACCGCCAGGATGCTGGCACCGGCGAGCACCGATAGCACCCAGTAGTAACGGCGCAGTTCCTCGTGCGGCGTGATGGCGGCGACGTTCTTGTCCCGCGTGAACCACAGTATCGGCACGATAGCGGCGCCGATCACACCGATGACGACCATCTGGATGTAGAACAGCCGCATCCAGTAGACCTGGAACTCATCCTCGAAGTAGTCGAGACCGACGGTGAACGAATACTCCTGCTGGTACCAGCGATAGATGCCGAACACCGCTGTGGCGATCGTCACCAGCAAGGCGACCCAGAGCCAGGGAACCTTCGGCGCGGGTTGATCGGCTGGCGCTGGTGCGACGTGGCGTTCGTCCTGCCGGACGCGCCCGCCTTCGATGACTGCGCTCATTGCGTTCTCCTCCTGTACTTGTTTTCGAAGCCACGCCGACGGGCATGGCCTCCCCTATAGATAGATCGGCCTGAACGAACGTTCAATAAGAATTTTTCGATCGCCGTTCGTCAGCCGATAGGCGGTCAGGAGGTGACGCACTCAGTCGCCGAGGCAGATGCCGATCTCACGCGCGGTCTGAACGGTGTCGCAGTCCAGCGGTACCGAGCGCATCTCGGCGATCGCCGCCTCGATCGGCACCGACACCATGTCCGGCGGCTGGTAGGCCACCATCCGCCCGAACTCGCCGGCAGCCGCCGTGCGCACCGCCGCCGCGCCGAAGCGCAGCGCCAACATGCGATCGAAGGCGGTGGGCGTGCCGCCACGCTGGATATGGCCGAGCACTACATGACGCGTTTCCTTGCCGGTCCGCTGGGCGATCTCCAGCGCGACCTTCTCGGCGATCCCGCCGAGCCGCACCTCGCGCCCGAGCTCACTGCCGGCGACCGTCAGCTCGCCGCCGCGGGGCTTGGCACCCTCGGCGACACAGACGATGGAGAAGGTGCGGCCGTTGGCCTCGCGCTGGCGGATCTTGTCGCAGACACGCTCGATGTCGAAGTCGATCTCCGGGATGAGGATCACGTCGGCGCCACCGGCGATGCCGGCGTTCAGCGCGATCCAGCCGGCATAGCGGCCCATCAGCTCCACCACCATGACCCGCCGGTGCGACTCGGCGGTGGTGTGCAGCCGGCCGATCGCCTCGGTCGCCACCGAGACGGCCGTGTCGAAGCCGAAGGTGAAGCTGGTGCAGGCGAGGTCGTTGTCGATGGTCTTCGGCACGCCCACGACCGGGATGCCCTTGTCCATGAAGCGCCGGGCGATACGCAGCGAGCCGTCGCCGCCGATCGCGATCAGCGCATCGCCCCCCAGTGCTCGGAAGCGCTGGACCACCTCGTCCGAGCGATCGACCAGCCGGGTCTGGCCGTCGATCTCCAGCGGGTACTCGAAC
>JAASSS010000076.1 GCA_021767745.1 Pseudomonadota bacterium | reverse complement strand
GAGCAGATCACCCAGGCGCTGGCACAGTCGCTGCGCCGGCTGCGGACCGACTACGTCGATCTCTACCAGCTGCACTGGCCGGAGCGGACCACCAACTTCTTCGGCCGGCTGGGCTACGAAGCGAGGCCCGTGGAGGACGCCGTGCCGCTGGCGGAAACGCTCGCGGTGCTGGGAGAGCTGGTCGGCGAGGGCAAGATCCGGCACATCGGCCTGTCCAACGAGACACCCTGGGGCGTGATGCACGCACTGGCCCTGAGTGATCGGCTGGGGCTGCCGCGGGTGGTGAGCGTGCAGAACCCGTACAACCTGCTCAATCGCAGCTTCGAGGTGGGTCTGGCCGAGGTCGCCCATCGGGAGTCGGTGCCGCTGCTGGCGTACTCGCCGCTCGCCTTCGGCATGCTGAGCGGCAAGTACGCCGGCGGCGCCCGCCCGGCCGGCGCCCGCCTGACGCGCTGGGACCGCTTCAGCCGCTACAGCAATCCCGAGGCGCAAGCGGCCACCGAGGCCTATGTGGCGCTGGCGCGGGAACACGGACTTCAGCCCGCGCAGATGGCCCTGGCTTACGTCAACAGCCGCCCGTTCCTCGGCGCCAACATCATCGGCGCCACCACCCTCGAGCAGCTCGAGACCAATCTCGCCAGCGAGGCGCTCGAGCTGCCCGAGACGGTGCTTGCGGGGATCGAGGCGATTCACCAGCGTCAGCCCAACCCGGCGCCCTAGCGGCCGGCGAATGCGCGGGTCAGCGGGCGCCGATCGATCCCTGCACCGCGGGCAGCCGAAACCGATTCTCGCCGCCGACGGACAGCTCACCGCCGGTTCGAACGGCCGGGCGAAGGCCCGATGGGCCGGATCCGGCCATGGGCCCGTATGCCGTCCCTCCGGCAGGGAAGCCAAAAAAGGCACTGCCGGCTTGCGAACGAGGATCCGGGGATACATGGCGCAAAAAACGGCAAAGGGCGGCCGAAGCCGCCCCTGCCTCAGGACCGAGGGCGGTCCCTCAGTCTTCGCTCAGGGCGACCGAGAACGGCAGGCCGGTCGGCAGCAAGGCGGCATTCACTGCAGCCACGAACTGATCTCGTGCGGTCGGCAGGGCAGGCAGATCGCTCACGGCAGTGGCCAGCGCCACCAGGCGCGGGAACTCGCTGGCAGCCAGCGTATCAACGAGGAAATCCACTTCGTAAACGGGGTAGTCGAACGGACCCAGCGTGGCCAGAACGACGTAACCCTGGCCGGCGACCGTCGCCAGCGCCGCGTCATCCAGCGGTTGCAGTTCGGCCTGGGCGAGCGGCGCAGCGAGCAGCAGGGCGCCGGCGAGCATCATCTTCTTCATCGGTTCCTTCCTCATGATTGCGCGTTGACAGAGACGGATGCTGTCAAGCAGCTCGACACTATCACGCGGTGTGTTGCCAATGGGCGACACTGTCTCCGGATCGGCGCCGAGCCGCAGCAGCCGCTGGCAAGCTCGTGGAAAGCGGTGGGCGAAGCGGCTATAATCAGCGTCCATTCGCGGTAACGCCATTCCATTTCCCCGGCGCCCGCTGCGAAAAGCCCATGGCCGCCAACAGCGGCCACCGCCAAGCACGGCGAGCGAAATAAAGCTCCCGCTGCCGTAACCGAATGTCATCCAGGCAACCGACGATGCCCGTCGAACTCGGCGTGCCGAGCAGCACCGACGGCGCTGCCGTTCATGCATTGATTGCCGCCTGCCCACCGCTCGATACGAACTCGATGTACTGCAATCTGTTGCAGTGCTCGCACTTCGCCGGCACCAGCGCGATTGCGCGCGATGCCGAGGGTGTCCTGGGCTTCGTCTCCGGCTATAGGCCACCGGCACAGCCGGACGTCCTGTTCGTCTGGCAGGTGGCGGTCGCGCCACGGGGTCGCGGCCAGCGCCTGGCCGGGCGACTGATCGAGGACATCCTAGGCCGACCGGAGTGCCGCCGAGTCCGGTTTATCGAAACCACCATCACAGCCGACAACGAGGCCTCCTGGGCGCTGTTTCGCAGCATCGCCAGACGAGGCAACGCCGAGTTGCACCACGCGCCGCACTTCGAGCGCGACGAGCACTTTCTCGGCTCGCACGCCACTGAGCACCTGGTGCGCATCGGCCCGTTCCCCACCGATTCCGGAGACAGCAACGCATGACCGACCCAGCCAGTACCGAAAACGCCAGTCACGCGAACAACGAGGCGACCGACACCAGCATCTTTGAGCAGCGCGAATCCAACGTGCAGACCTACGCCCGCTCGTTCCCGGTCATCTTCGAGCAGGCACGGGGCGCGGTACTGACCGATGCCGATGGCGAGCACTACCTGGACTTTCTGGCCGGCGCCGGCAGCCTCAACTACGGGCACAACCATCCCGTGCTGCGCGATGCGCTGATCGCCTACATCCAGGGCGATGGCATCGCCCACGGCCTCGACATGCATACCCGGGCCAAGGCGGATTTCCTCGCTGCCTTCGAGGCGAAGATCCTCGAGCCCCGCGGCCTCGACTACGTGCTGCAGTTCACCGGCCCGACCGGCGCCAACGCCGTGGAAGCGGCCATGAAGCTCGCGCGCAAGGTCACCGGCCGCCAGAACATCGTGCACTTCACCAACGGCTTCCATGGCGTGACCCTGGGCGCGCTGGCGGCCACCGGCAACAGTCACCATCGCGGCGGCGCGGGCATGACCATTCCCGGCGGCACGGCGATGCCCTATGAGGGTTATCTCGGTGAAGCGATGGACACCACCGAGTACCTGGACAAGGTCCTGGCCGACAACAGCAGCGGCGTCGACCTGCCGGCGGCGGTGATCGTCGAGACGGTGCAGGGCGAGGGCGGCCTGAACGTCGCCTCCTTCGACTGGCTGCGCAACCTGCAGGCGGTCTGCCGCCGGCACCAGGTGCTGTTGATCGTGGACGACATCCAGGCCGGCTGCGGGCGCACCGGCACGTTCTTCAGCTTCGAGCCGGCCGGCATCGAGCCAGACATCGTCACGCTGTCGAAGTCGCTGAGCGGCTTCGGCCTGCCGTTCGCCGTCACGCTGCTGCGGCGCGAACTCGACCAGTGGGCGCCGGGCGAGCACAACGGCACGTTCCGGGGCAACAATCACGCCTTCGTCACCGCCACGGCGGCCATCGACACCTTCTGGCAGGACGGAGAGTTCGCCGCCGAGGTCCGGCGCAAGAGCGACGATCTGGCCGCACGGCTGGACGCCATCGCCGCGTCCCGCCCGGGCCTGCAGCGCAAGGGTCGTGGTCTGATGCAGGGGCTGGCGTGTGCCGACGGCGAGACGGCCAAGCGCATTACCCGCCACTGCTTCGAACACGGCCTGGTCATCGAGACCGGCGGCCCGGAAGGCGAGGTCATCAAGTGCCTGGTGCCGCTGACCATCACGGATGAAGAGCTGCAGCGCGGGCTGGCCGTGCTGGAACGCGCCGTGCATGCGATCCTGCCGCGCGAAGGCGTCATCGGCCTGGCACCAACGAACCCCTGAGCCACTGCAAGGAGCGAACATGAAGATCCGACGCCTCGAGCAAGCCCGCAACAGCGACCGTCGCATCACCAGCAAGACCTGGGAAAGCACCCGCATGGCCCTGCGCGACGACAACATGGGCTTTTCGTTTCACATCACCACCATCTACGGCGGCACCGAAACGCACATGCATTACCGCAACCACCTGGAGGCGGTGTACTGCATCAGCGGCGAGGGCGAGATCGAGGACAAGGCCACGGGCGAAGTGCACCAGATCGCCCCAGGCACGCTCTACCTGCTGGACCAGCACGATGCGCACGTGGTGCGGGCGCGCGCCGATCTGGAACTGGCCTGTGTGTTCAACCCGCCGCTGTTCGGCACCGAGGTGCACGATGAGTCCGGCGCCTATCCGGTCGAAGCCGACACGGTAGCCGACTGACCGGCCGGCCGCTGCCGGCCCTTGCGCCGGCGGCGCCACGCGCGTGACTGCACTCAGCTTTCTGGTCTTTCTCGGCGGCTTTCTGGCAGTCGGGGTGATGTCCATCACCCGGGCGCGCGATGACGCCGACGACTACTACCTCGCCAGCCGCGAGCTATCGCCGTTGATGACGGGGCTTTCCGCCGTGGCCACCAACAACAGTGGCTACATGTTCATCGGCGTCATCGGCTACACCTACGCCACCGGGCTGGCGGCCATCTGGCTGATGGTCGGCTGGATCCTCGGCGACCTGCTCGGCTCTCTGCTGCTGCACCGTCACCTGCGGGAGGCCTCCGGCCGGGCCGGCGCCGCCACCTTGCCCGGCACGCTGGCCGGCTGGCAGGGCCAGCACATGGGTGGCCTGCGGGCCGCGGGCGGGCTGATCGCGGTGGTATTCATGGGGGCCTATGCCGCCGCCCAGCTGGCCGCCGGGGGCAAGGCGCTGACGGCGCTGTTCGGCTGGCATCCAGACGCCGGCGCGCTCATCGGCAGCGGCATCGTGCTGCTCTACTGTTTCGCCGGCGGCATCCGCGCCTCGATCTGGACCGACACTGCCCAGGCGATCGTCATGCTCGCCGCCATGACCCTGCTGTTCGGGGTCGGGGTACACACCCTCGGCGGCCCCGGCGCCACCTGGACCAGACTGGCCGCGATCGACGGCTATACCGACTTGGTGCCGCCGGCGCTGCTGCTGCCCGGCGCCGCGGGCCTGGCGCTGTTCATCATCGGCTGGCTGTTCGCCGGTCTCGGCGTGCTGGGCCAGCCCCACATCGTGGTGCGCTTCATGGCGCTCGAGCAGCCCTCGCAGATGATGCGGGCGCGCTTCTACTACTACGTCTTCTTCTCGCTGTTCTACGCCCTGGCCACGGGGGTGGGCATGCTGGCACGGCTGTACCTGCCGGAGCTGGCGGCAGGTGACCCGGAGCTGGCGCTGCCGACCATGGCCCGCGAATTGCTGCCGCCGGTGCTGGTGGGGCTGATTCTCGCCGGCATCTTCGCCGCGACGCTCTCCACCGCCGATTCGCTCGTGCTGGCCTGCTCGGCCTCGGTCACCACCGACCTGCTGCCCGGCCGGCAGCAGAGCCGTCGCACCGCCAAGCTGGCGACCATCGCGGTGACAGGCCTCGCGCTGCTGCTGGCCGTTGCCGAACCGCCGAGCGTGTTCGCGCTGGTCATCCTGGCGTGGAGCGCACTGGCCTCGGCGTTCGTGCCGCTGGCCGTGCTGCTGGCGCTCGGTCAGCGGCCGGCGCAGTGGCAGGCGATCGCCATCATGCTCGGTGGCCTCGCCGCCAGCCTTGGCTGGTACGCCGTCGGCCTGAACGCGTTGCTCTACGAGGGGCTGATCGGCCTGCTCACCGGCCTCGCCCTGTGGCCGCTGAGTGAATGGTGGCGTCGCCGGACCGTCGCCGTCGAAGCCGCCTGACCGCCCTATTCGCCCTGTTGCAGCAACAGCCCGCGCTCGCGGGCGATGCGAAAGACCCAGAGGAACACGCCGGCGCCCAGCGCCAGATAGCCGACGTTGAGCGCCGCGGCCGCCAGCAGGTGCCCGACCGGCAGCTGCTGCTCGAACATGATCTGGCGCATGCCCTCGAACACGTGCGCGGTGGGCAGAGCAAAGGCCACCGGCTGCAACCAGTCCGGCAGCGTCGCAATCGGATAATAGATGCCGCTCAGCGGCGCCAGCGCGAAGATCGAGGCCCAGCCGATGCTCTCGGCGCCAAGGCCATAGCGCAGCAGCATCGCCGCCACCAGCAGCCCCATGGCCCAGCCGAAGACCAGCAGATTGCCGAACAGCGCCACCAGAGGCAGGCCAAGGCCGAGGATCGAGTAGCCGAACAGCGGCACCGCCAGCAGCGCCGCCACGCCGACGCCGAAGAGCGTGCGGAAGAAGCTGATGCCGATCATGCCGGCGATCATCTCCCACGGACGCAGCGGGCTGACGAACAGCTGCCCGAGGTTGCGTGCGTAGACCTCCTCGATGAAGGCGAGAAACACCCCCAGCTGGCTGCGAAAGACCGTGTCCCACAGCAGCACCGCGGCGATGAACACGCCGGCCGCCTGCGCGACCCAGCCACTCTGGCCGGCCATGAACTTGGTGATGAACCCCCAGATGATCATCTGCACCGTCGGCCAGTACGCCTGCTCCAGCAGGCGCGGCCAGGAGCCGCGAATCAGGTAGTAATAGCGCAGCATCAGCGCGCCGATGCGCAGCAGCGAGTCGTTCATCCGGCCAGGCGCTCCTGTCCCCGCGCGATGTCCAGGAAGACCTGCTCCAGATCGCGCCCGCCATAGCGGCGGATGAGTTCGGCGGGCGCGGCCTGTGCCACTACCTCGCCCTGGCGCAGGATCACGGCGTCATCGCAGATGCGCTCGACCTCCTGCATGTTGTGCGACGCCAGCAGGATCGAGGCGCCACTGCGATGCGCATAGGCGGCCAGATAACGCCGCAGCCGATCCGCCGTGTCCGGATCCATCGAGGCGGTGGGCTCGTCGAGCAGCAGCAGCTCCGGCTCGTTCAGCAGCGCCTTGGCCAGCGCCACGCGCGTCTTCTGCCCGGCCGACAGGCTCCGGTAGGGGCGGTCGATGAAGGCCTCCAGCGCCAGCTCGTCCGCCAGCGCCGCAATGCGGACCCGGCGGGCCCGCACGCCGTAGAGCTGGGCATAGACCGTCAGATTCTCCCGCACCGTCAGACGCTGCGGCAGGTCGACATAGGGCGAAGAGAAGTTCAGCCGCGGCAGCACGCGGTAGCGGTCACGCTGCATGTCGGCGCCGAGCAGCACCGCCTTGCCCGTGGTTGGGATCAGCAGCCCGAGCAGCATGGCGATGGTGGTGGTCTTGCCCGCACCGTTGCCGCCCAGCAGGCCGCAGATACTGCCGCGCGCCACCTCGAAGCTGACCGAACGCACGGCGAGCGTCTCGCCGAAGCGCTTGCCGAGCCCGGAGGCGCGGATCGCCGCCTCAGCCATGCCGCGCCACCGGCGCCCGCCGCGCCCAGACGCCGGCCAGGGCGGCGCCGGAAAGATTGTGCCAGACGCTGAACACGGCTCCGGGCAGCGCCGCGGCGGCACCGAAGTGCTGTGCGCCGAGCAGCGCCGCGAGTCCCGAATTCTGCATCCCGACCTCCAGGGCGAGCGTGCGGCAGGTGGCCTCGTCCTGCCGGGTGATCCGCGCCAGGCCGTAACCCATCGCCAGCCCCCCCGCGTTGTGCAGCGCGACCGCGACCAGCGTCGCCCCGCTCAGTACCCCGAGCAGGTCGTGGTTCATGGCCACGACGATCGCGATGATCAGCGCGATCGCGCCCGCCGCCAGCCCCGGCAGGACCGGTTCCAGCGCCGCCAGACGTGCGCCGAACCACCAGCGCACCGCGAACCCGGCCAGCACCGGCGCCAGCACCACCTCGGCGACCGATCGCAGCAGCCCCAGTGCCGGCACCGCCACCTCGGCACCGAGGTAGAACGTCGCCAGCGCCGGCGTGAACAGCACCGCCAACAGCGTGGACAGCGCCGTCAGCGAGACCGACAGCGCCAGATCCCCGCGGGCAAGGAAACACATCACGTTCGATGCCGTGCCGCCCGGCGCCGCACCCACCAGCACCAGGCCCACGGCGATCGGCTCGGGCAGACGCAGCAGCCGCACCAGCAGCCAGGCCAGCAGCGGCATCAGGAAGAACTGCGCCGTGACGCCCAGCAACAGCACGGCCGGACGCGCCCGCACGCTGGCGAAGCTGGCCGGCGTCAGCGTCAGCCCCATCGCGAACATCACCGCGCCCAGCAGTGGCAGCAGGGCCGGCTGCAGCGCCGCGAACGGTGCCGGCAGCAGGCCGGCGATGAGAGCGGCGCCCAGCGCCAGCAACGGCAGGGCCCGGCTGACGCGGGACAACGGCAGACTCCTTGCGCAGGCATGAACACGCGGCGCCCGTTGGTGGAACGGCGCCGGCCGCGTAGCATACCGCGCACGGCCGCCGCGAGGCCGATCCCATCCGTACCGGCCGCCGTCCTCCCCTGATGAAACTGCCCGATCGATCCGTGCTGCGGTCCAAGTTCTTCTGGGTCGGTCTGCTCTATTTCGCCGAGGGTCTGCCGCTCGGCATCTTCTACGACCTGTTCCCGGTGCAGTTCCGCCAGGCGGGCGTCGACCTGCGCTCGATCGGCGCGCTCAGCCTGCTGGGGCTGGCCTGGACGCTGAAGTTCCTCTGGGCGCCGGCGATCGACCACTGGCGCCATCACCGCCGCTGGATCCTGGCGATGAACCTGGCCATGGGCGGCGCGCTGCTGGCCTTGGCCGCCGTCGGCGGGGCACCGGGCTGGGTGTACCTCGCCATCGGCGCCTTCACGCTGGCCTCGGCGACCAACGACATCGCGATCGACGGCTACACCATCGAGCTGCTCGATCGTGATGAGCTCGGGCTGGCGAACGGGCTGCGCATCGGCTTCTACCGCGTCGGCATGCTGGCCGCCGGCGCCCTGCTGGTCCTGAGCGACCTGATCGGCTGGACCGGCGCCTACGCCACCAGCGCCGGCCTGCTGGCGCTGCTGGGCGTGATCGTGCTGGGCGCCCCGCGCGAGCGGGTGCTGCCGGCGCCCGAGGCCCCGATCGGTCGTGAGCTGCAGGCGTTGCGCCGTTCGCCGCCAGCGCTGCTGGCCGCCGGTGGGCTGCTGCTGGGAACGCTCTGGCTCATCCTGCGCCAGCTCGATGCCCTGCCGCCGACGGCCGGCACCGTGCTCGGCGCCAGCGCGGCGGCGCTGCTGGTCGGCGCTGCGCTCTGGCTGCGCCGCGGCGGCGGCGGAAGCACCCTGCAGACGTTGCGCCAGGGCGGGCTGTTCGGCGCCCTGTTCACGCTGCTCGAGCGGCCGGGAATCCTGCCGGTGCTGGCCTTCGTGCTGCTGTTCAAGCTCGCCGACAGCGCCATGGGCTTCATGATCAAGCCGTTCTGGGTCGATGCCGGCTTCACCGCCAGCGAGATCGGCCTGGTATCGGTGAACATCGGCCTGGTGATGTCCATCGCCGGCGGCGTGGCCGGCGGCTGGCTCACCGATCGCTGGGGCATCTTCCGCGGCCTGTGGGTGCTCGGGCTGGTGCAGGCGCTGTCCAACCTCGGCTACGCCTACGTCGCCTCGCTGTTCGCCGGCCTGCCCTTGGAGGCGGGCATCCCGGGCGCCTGGCGCGGTCTGATGTACGGCGCGAGCATGGTGGAGTCGTTCACCGGCGGCCTCGGCACGGCGGCGTTCCTGGCCTTCCTGATGGCGATCGTCGACAAGCAGCGGGCGGCCACGCAGTACGCGCTGCTCTCCTCGCTGTTCGCGCTGT
>JAASSS010000075.1 GCA_021767745.1 Pseudomonadota bacterium | reverse complement strand
TTCTGGCTCAAGGACGACAGCCTGGAGGACTTGGACAGCCTGCCCGAACCGGACGTGCTGGCGGCGGAGATCGTCGAAAACCTGGAGGCGGCGCTGGAGCAGTTCCGCAGCGTGAGCGCCGAGCTGGCGGGCGAGCCGGAAGACTGAGTCGATAGCGGGTTCCGTGTCGGCGCAAGGTTGAGACGGCGGTGCCAGGCGGGTCTGCTGGCTGTGCTGCCGCTCGAGCAGAGTGTGGCTTGGTCGCGGAAAGCCTGCCGGGCCGCGTTTCGCTACAAGGCCGAGCGTCGCACTGACAACACATCTACCACCTGGAGCGCCCGGGCTGGCGGGGGGCCGAACGTGGCCCTGCACCCACGGCGTCACACCACTTTGTGCTGAGATCTGGGGCGCGGCACCTGTCCGCGCCGGCCGGTGGCACGTCGGGCCGGCTCAGGGCAGGGGCGGGCCCAGCCGGGCGAGGCGGTAGTGGAGGGGGCCGTCGAACAGGCGGGTGCCGCCGCCTTCGGCGACGGTGCGGCGCAGCAGGTCGGGCTCGTCGATGACCACGCCGGCCAGATAGTCGATGCCGAACTGCGCCAGCTCCGCCAGCCACGGCGCGCTCGGGCCCATGAGCACGGTGGTGGCATCCACAGCCAGGCTCGCCAGACGCGGGAAGGTCTTGTTGGCGAGCGTGCTCGCGGTCAGGAATACCCAGTCGGCCTCGGGCAGGAGGTATTCGCAGGCCGGATCGGGCAGGTCCCCCGGCCCCGGCTGGCGTTCCAGCACGGTCACGTCCAGGCCGGCGGTGAGCCGGTCGAGGCCCGGGTAGCGGCCGATCACGATCACGCGCTGGCCCTGCAGTTGCGGCAGGAAGTGGCCGAACACGGCGAGGTTTCCCGGGGCAGCCGAGCGGATCGGGCAGGCGCGCTCACGCAGCGAATTGTCGGCGCCGTTGATGACGGCGTTGACGGCCGCCAGGCCCAGGGTGGCCTCGTGCGGCTGGAAGCGTTCCAGCCAGCGGGCGAGTTCTGCCAGCGGCCGGCCGGCGAGCGTACCCGGCCAGGGCAGGGTACGGGGGGCGCCGGCTGCCGTCATGGCAAGGCCCATGCCGGCCGGACCCTCGCACAGCGTCCATACCAGCCCCAGCGTGGCGCTGCGGCAATGGCCGGCATCCCCGAGCCGGTCCCACAGCAGCTCGTAGACGGCCCAGGGATTCACGTGCGCCCTCGCCGGGCGGGACGCCGGCCGGCCGGTTCAGGTGGCATGGGCGCCGGCAGTCCGGCCCGGTTCACCAGACCTCGGCCGGCGCCAGCAGCCGCGCCACGGGCCGGTCTGCCAGCAGGTGCTCACTCACCAGCGTGGGCACATCCGCCGCCTGCACGCCGTGATAGAGCAGGCCCTCCGGGTAGACGAGCACGTTCGGCCCACCGCCGCAGGGCCCGAGGCAGCCGGTGCCGGTGAGTGCGATGCGATCCCACAAGCCGCGCCGGTTCAGTTCGTCGGCAAAGGCCTGCACCAGCGCCGGCGAACCGCGCCCGCCGCAGGCGCCCTTGGGGTGCCCGGGCGGGCGCGACTGCACGCAGACGAACACGTGCTTGTGTGGCTTCGCCATGGCTCAGCCGAACTTGAACAGCACGCCGAACCCGCCCCGGGGATACTCCCAGTCCACGTTGTGGAACTCGGTGCAGATCACCCGGCAGGTGCCGCATTCCAGGCAGCCGTCGGTAATGAGCGTGACGGCGCCGTTGCCCTCGGCCGTGTAGCAGCCGGCAGGGCAGCAGCTGGTGCACTGCTGCGTGGTGCACTGGCTGCGGCAGACATCCAGATCGCGAATGCTGATGTGCGGCCGGCCCGCATCCACGCGGTAGCGGTTCTGGAACAGCTTCTCTTCCACGTTCACCTGCGTCATTCGAACGCCCTCCAGAGTTTGAAGGCATCGCCCACCAGACCGAACCAGCCGCGGCGTTCGCCGAGACTGCGCCGGATGGCCTTCTCCTTCGATTTCTTGTCTGTGCCGTCCACGGTGATGAACTCGTGCATCGCGGCGTTCATCATGCCGGGGTAGGTGGTGAAGAACTGCGGGTTCTCGTGCAGCGTCGCCGGCAGCCGGCGGTACTTCTTCAGATCCTTCATGACGAAGCTGTCATCGAGCCGGCGCCGGTAACGCGAGAGGTTCTCGGCGGTGAATGGCCGGTCGGCCTCGCGCAGGGCGATCGCCGTCTCGGCCGCCAGCCGGCCGGAGGTCATGGCGAGGTTGGAGCCTTCGCGATGCACCGAATTCACCAGCCCTGCCGAGTCGCCGGCGATCATCCAGCCGTGACCGTAGAGCCGCGGCACGGCGTTGTAGCCGCCCTCGGGAATCAGGTGGGCGACGTATTCCTTCAGCTCGGCGCCGGCCAGCAGCGGCTGGATCGCCGGGTGCGCCTTCATGCGTTCGAGCAGCTCGTAGGGCGGAATCTTCTGCTGCACGAAGTTCGACAGCAGACAGCCGATGCCGATGGTCAGCGTGTCGCGGTTGGTATAGAGAAAGCCGGTGCCGACCATGCCGTGGGTGATGGCGCCGGTCATCTCGATGGCCACGCCTTCCTCGCCCTGCAGGCCGAAGCGCTGTTCGATCACCTCCGGTGCCAGGAACAGCGTTTCCTTCACCGCCAGGGCCACGTCCTTCGGCTGCAGCTCCGCGTGAAAGCCGGCCTTGCGGGCCAGGGTGGAATTGACCCCGTCGGCCAGGATCACCAGGTCCGCGTAGATCGCGCCGCCCTCGCGGTCGGTGTGCACGCCGACGACCCGCTCGCCGTCGAAGATCAGCTCGCGAACGGTGGTCTCGCAGATCACCAGCCCGCCGGCCTGCTGCACCTTGCCCGAGAACCACCGGTCGAACTGCGCCCGCACGATGGTGTAGCGGTTGTAGGGCGGTCGGTTGAAGGCGGCGGAGCGGTAGTTGCTGCCGATGTAGGCATCGTCGGTGAGCATCCAGAAGCGCTGCTCGATCAGGTAGCGCTCCAGCGGCGCGTCGTCGCGGAACGTGGGGATGATGCGTTCCAGCGCGTCCGCGTAGAGGATCGCGCCCTGCACGTTCTTCGAGCCGGGGGTTTCGCCCCGCTCGATCTGCAGCACGCTCATGCCGGCGCTGGCCAGGGTGTAGGCGGCGGCGTTGCCGGCCGGACCGGCGCCCACCACGATGACGTCGAATCGTTCCTGCATGGCGATGCTCCTCTAGCCGGCCCGCTGCGTCAGGGCCAGGTGCTGGCGACAGGCACCGGTGAGCGCGGGCAGGATCTGCAGCGCGTTGCCGACGATGCCGTAGGTGGCGAAATCGAAGATGGGCGCGTTGGCGTCGCTGTTGATGGCCACGATCACATCCGCGCCTTCCATGCCGACGCGGTGCTGCACCGCGCCGGAGATGCCGGCGGCGATGTAGAGCTTGGGCCGCACCGTCCTGCCGGACTGGCCCACCTGGCGCTCCGGGTCCACCCAGCCGGCCTGCACGACCGGGCGCGAGGCGCCCACTTCCGCGCCCAGCACGCGGGCCAGCTCCCAGACCAGCTCGAAGTTCTCCGGCTGCTTCAGCCCGCGCCCGCCGGCGACGATGATGTCGGCGAAGGCCAGCTGCGGCCGGTCCTGCCGGTTGTCGGGGATGTAGTCCAACACCTTGGTGAGGATGTCGGTCTCCACCAGGCGCAGCGGATGCTCGACGATTTCGCCGCCGCGCGTGGCCTCGTAGGGCGCCATGTCCATGACCCGCGGGCGCACCGTGGCCATCTGCGGGCGGTAGTTCAGCGTCACGATCGTGCACAGCAGGCTGCCGCCGAAGGTGGGCCGCGAGGCGGCGAGGCTGCGGTTCTCCGGGTCGATGGTCAGCTCGGTGCAGTCGGCGGTCAGGCCGGTCTGCAGCGTGGTGGCGACCGAGCCGGCCAGGTCGCGCCCCAGCGTGGTGGCGCCCAGCAGCAGGATCTCCGGCTGGTAGGCGTTCACCAGCTCCGTCAGGCCCTGGGTGAAGGGCTGGTTGCGGTAGTCCGCCAGCGCCGGATCCTCGATCAGGTAGCAGCGGTCGGCGCCGTAGCGGAAGGCGAGCTGGCAGAACTGCCGGGTCGGCTCACCGGGTGCGCCGAGCACCACGCCGGCCAGCGGCACGCCGAGCTGATCGGCGAGCTTGCGGCCCTCGCCCATCAGCTCCCAGGACACCGGGTGGGCCTGGCCGCGCTCGTGCTCGACGAACACCCAGACGCCCTGATAGGCGGCCAGGCGCGGGTCGAGTTCGAGCTTGCGGCCGGCGGGGCGGCGGGCAGCGGGCGTGTTCATCGGCCGGTCTCCTGCATGCCGGCCCGGCCGAGCAGGGCGGCCAGCTCCGGGTTGCGCGTGGTGAGCTTGGCGAGCAGCGTGGCGGCCAGATCTTCCGGCGTGCCGCTCTCGCAGCTGATCAGGTCGGCGCGCTGGGTGTTCGGTGTCGGTGCGAACACCTTGCGTACCACCGTCGGTGAACCCTTGAGCCCGACGCGGCTCGGGTCCTCGATGCCGGCGGCCTTGCTGTCCCAGCGCTGCACCGGGTAGCGGGCGGCGCGGAAGATGCCGGCCTGGGTGGCGAAGCGCAGTTCGTTGCTGCCCTCGAGCATGGTGATCAGGCAGGGCAGGCGGGTCTTGAGCACCTGCACGCCGCCCTCGGCCCGCCGGCGCACGACGATCTCGCGCCGCTCGGGGTCCACCGCGTCGATCTGGCTCACGTAGGTGAGCAGCTGCAGGTCGAGGCGCTTGGCGATGCCGGGGCCGACCTGGGCGGTGTCGCCGTCGATGGTCTGCTTGCCGCAGAACACCAGGTCCACCGCCATGTCGCGCCCGATCTGGCGCACGGCGCTGGCCAGCGCGAAGCTGGTGGCGAGCGTGTCGGAGCCGGCGAAGGCGCGGTCGGTCACCAGGATCGCGTGATCGGCGCCGAACGAGATCGCCTTGCGCAGCGCCATCTCCGCCTGGGGCGGACCCATGCACAGCACCGTCACCCGGCCGCCGACCCGGTCCTTCAGCCGCAGCGCCTCCTCCAGCGAGAACAGGTCGTAGGGATTGACCACCGCCGGCACGCCCTGGCGCATGATGGTGTTGGTGACCGGATGCACGCGGATCTGCGAGCTGTCCGGCACCTGCTTGATACAGACGACGATATGCATGGCACTCATCCTCCCGGCTGGCGCGAGGGCAGGCTCGCCCGCACGGTGTCGACGCTGACGCGCTGGCCGTCGGCGTCCTGAAAGACCTTGAAGACCCGTTCCTGCGCCGGCGTCGAGCGCACGAAGTCCTCGTAGGCCCGCAGCAGCAGCGCGCGGGCGGTGTGCCAGCCGTCGGCCGCATCCAGCGTGGCCTCGGCCGGCAGCTGCGCCAGGTATTGGTGGAAGCGCTTCAGGATGTGCAGCCGGTTCACCTGCACTACCGCCGGGTCGTAGGGCACCTGGAAGAACTCCAGGAATTCCTCGGCGGCGGACAGGGCCTGTAGCCTCGCCAGCAACTCGCTCATGACACGGTCTCCGGTTCGGATCTGGGTTCGGCGGCGGCCGGCATCGATGGCGGCGGTTCGCCGGCGCAGGGGCCGGCGCACAGGGCCTGCGCCTCGGCCTCGCAGGCGGCGCCGGGCTTGCCCAGTCGCAGCTCCAGCGCCTGCACGCGCTCCAGCAGGCAGGCCACCGCCTTGCCGACCGGGTCGGGCATCAGGTGGTGGTCCAGGTCGATGCCGTGGTCGGTGATCCGCCGCTGACGCAGCGGCAGCACCGCGCGGCCGGGGATGCCGACCACCGTGGTGCCGGCCGGCACCGGCTCGATCACCACCGAGTTGGCGCCGATGCGGGCATGGGCGCCGATCTCGATCGGTCCGAGCACCTTGGCACCGGCGCCGATCACCACGCCTTCGCGCACCGTGGGGTGACGTTTGCCGGCGTGCCAGGAGGTGCCGCCGAGCGTGACGCCGTGATAGAGCGTCACGTCATCGCCGAGCTCCGCCGTCTCGCCGATCACCACGCCGCAGCCGTGGTCGATGAACAGCCGCGCGCCGATGCGGGCGCCCGGATGGATGTCGATGTGGGTCAGCCAGCGGCAGGCGTGGCTCACCAGCCGGGCGGGGTAGCGCAGCCCCGCGCACCACAGCGCGTGCGCCAGCCGGTGGCCGAGCACGGCGTGCACGCCGGGGTAGGCGGTGATCACCTCCAGCCGGTGGCGGGCCGCCGGGTCGCGCTCGAACACGCAGTCCACATCCGCCCACAGCTGGCGCCACAGGCCGGGTCGCCACGCGGCCGGCGCGCTCAGCACGCGAGCGGCCATGGCCGGGTCTGCGCGTGGAAGTCCATCAGCTCCGCCGGCGTCGGCGCGCGCTTCTCGGCCTGCGCCAGCCGGCGGATGCGGCCGAGGATCTGCTGCGCCTGTGCCGGCTCCAGCGCGATGCCGAGCGTCTGGAAGGCGGCCAGCACCGCACCGCTGCCGGAGTGCTTGCCGAGCACCAGCCGGTGCGCACGACCGAGCAGTGCGGGATCGACGCCCTGATAGTTCTGCGGGTGCTTGAGCAGGCCGTCCACGTGGATGCCCGACTCGTGGGTGAACACGTCCGCGCCGACCAGGCTCTTGTTGGCTGCCAACGGCCGGCGGGCGGCTTCGGCGACCAGCGCCGAGAGCGCCGGCAGGGCACGGGTATCGATGCCGGTGTCGTGCCGGTAGAGCTGGTGCAGCGCCATCACCACTTCCTCCAGCGGCGCGTTGCCGGCGCGCTCGCCGAGCCCGTTCACCGTGGTGCTGACGTGGCTGGCGCCGGCCCGCACCGCCGCCAGCGTGTTGGCGGTGGCCAGGCCGAGGTCATCGTGTGCATGCATCTCCAGCTCGAGGTCGACCGTGCGCCGTAACCGGCCGAAGATCTCCCAGGCGCGGAAGGGATCGAGCAGGCCGAGCGTGTCGGCATAGCGCAGCCGGCGCGCGCCGGCCGCCTGGACGGTCTCGGCGAATCGCAGCAGGAAGGCCGGCTCGGCGCGGGAGGCGTCCTCGGCGCCGACGCTCACCTCGAAGCCGGCCTCCCGCGCCGCCCGCACCTGCCGGGCGATGTTGTCCTGCACGAAGGCGCGGTCACGCCCGAGCTTGCGCTGGATCTGCACGTCCGAGACCGGCGTGGACAGGTGCAGGCAGGGAGCGCCACAGCGGCGGGCAGCCTCGATGTCCTCTGCCCGGGCTCGGCCCCACACCACCAGCCGCGCCGGCAGGTTCAGGGCCAGCAGGGCGCGGATGTCGTCCTGCTCCTCGGCGCCCATCGCCGGAATGCCGATTTCCAGCTCCGGCACGCCCAGGGCCACCAGCGCCTGTGCCATGGCGAGCTTCTCCGCGGTGGTGAAGGCCACCCCCGCGGTCTGCTCGCCATCGCGCAGGGTGGTGTCCTGGATCTGCACTTGCCGCATGGCTCGCTCCTGCTGCGGTCCACCCGTGGGCCGGTCTGGCGGCGGGCCCGTTGGCCCCCGCGGCGGGACGTCCGAACGCCCCGTTGGCCGGTGCAGCGCAACTTTGGTGCCAGTCCGGCCGGCGCGCCCGGCCGGTGCCGTCGAACGGCGCGCGGGCGCTGCCATTTCGCATCCGGCGCCGGCGCCTCTGCCGGCCCCGGGCGGCTGCTGCGCGGGCTGGGATGGGCGGGTGCAAAGCCGACATGTGCGGTGCCTTGTCAGACTCGCGACACGCCGCCGGGCAGGCGGCAGACGACAGGCGGCAGGCATTGACAAGTCGGCAGAGAAGGGATTGAAGATATTGGCTGTGGCAACGCCCCGTCGCCGCCGCCAGGTTCCGCCATGGTCTCGCTCGCTCCCCAGGCTGACGATGCCGATCTGCTGATCATCTACGAGATCAGCAAAGTGCTGAGTTCATCGCTCGATCTGCGGCGAACGGCGCGCGAAGTGGTGACCATTGTCTCGGCCCATCTCAACGGCCGGGCGATGCTGAGCCTGGTGCAGGAAGCGGGCGAGGTGGAGATCTTCGAGGCCGCCGGGCTCACCGCGGAGGAGAAGGCCCGCGGCCGCTTCAAGCCGGGCGAGGGCATCACCGGCCGCATCATGAGCAGCGGCATGCCGATGGTGGTGCCGGACGTGAGCGTGGAGCCGCTGTTCCTGCACCGCACCGGCACCGTGCAGGGCGCGGCGGATGAGGTGGTGGCCTTCGTCGGCGTGCCGATCCTGGTCGAACGGCGGGCGCTCGGCGTGCTCAGCATCATCTGTGCGACGCCGGTCGGCACCTCCATGCGCTACGAACGGCTCGTGCGGCTGTTGAAGATGGCCGCCAACCTGGTCGGCCAGACTGCGCGGCTACACCAGCACATCGGTGCCGAGCGGGCCCGGCTGCTGGCCGACCGCAACCGCCTGCACAAGCAGATCCAGGGCCGCTATCAACTGGAGAAGGTGGTCGGGGTCTCGCGGCAGATGCAGGCGGTGTTCGCCGAGGCCCACCAGCTCGCCCGCAGCCGTTCCACCGCGCTGCTGCGCGGGGAGAGCGGCACCGGCAAGGAGGTGATCGCCCGCGCCATCCACCAGCTGGGACCGCGACGCGAGCGCCCGTTCGTGTCGGTGAACTGTGCGGCGCTGTCGGAAACGCTGCTGGAATCGGAGCTGTTCGGCCACGAGAAGGGCTCGTTCACCGGCGCCACGGCCGAGCGCAAGGGGCGCTTCGAGCTGGCGCACGGCGGCACGCTGTTCCTCGACGAGATCGGCGAGGTCTCGCCGGCCTTCCAGACCAAGCTGCTGCGCGTGCTGCAGGAGATGGAGTTCGAGCGGGTCGGCGGCAACCGCTCGATCCGCGTCGATGTGCGGCTGATCTGCGCCACCAACAAGAATCTGGAACAGGCGGTGCAGGAGGGCGAGTTCCGCGCCGATCTGTACTACCGCATCAACGTGGTGACGCTGTTCCTGCCGCCGTTGCGCGAGCGTCGCGAGGACATCCCGCTGCTCGCCCAGCACTTCCTCGACAAGTTCAACCGCGACAACGCCACCCAGCGCATGTTCAGCCACGACGCGCTGGAGGTGATGATCGGCTGCAACTGGCCCGGCAACGTGCGCGAGCTGGAAAATTGCATCGAGCGGGCGGCCACGCTCAGCCGCGGGGAGATCATCCGCGGCGCGGATCTGGCCTGCCAGAACAACCGCTGCTTTTCGCTGGTGCTGCAGAGCGGCGAGCCGGCCCGCCGGCCCTTCCCCGTGGACGTGGTGCCGGCGCGACCGATCGTGAGCACACCGCTGCCGGGTGGGGAGGGCGCCGGCGCCGATGGCCTGATTGACCGCGAGCGCCTGATCGAGGCGCTGGAGCGTTGCGGCTGGGTGCAGGCCAAGGCCGCCCGGCTGCTGAACATCACCCCCCGCCAGATCGGCTACGCCATTCGCAAGCACGGCATCGCCGTCAAGCGCCTCTAGACCGCCGGCGCCCGCCCCGCGCCAACCGTGCCGCGATCCCTC
>JAASSS010000074.1 GCA_021767745.1 Pseudomonadota bacterium | reverse complement strand
GCTCACGGACCAGGTAGGGGACGTACAGCTCCTCGTAGCCATGCCGACGCGTGTGCAGGTCCAGCATGAATTGCGTCAGGGCGCGCTGCAGTCGGGCGAGTGGTCCGCGCAGCACGCTGAAGCGGCTGCCGGACACTCGGGCCGCTGCCTCGAAGTCCATGGCCCCACCGGGCTCGCCCAGCGCGACGTGGTCGAGCGGCGCGAACTCGAAGGTTCGCGGCGTACCCCAGCGGCGCAGTTCGACATTGTCATGCTCATCCCGCCCATCCGGCACGTCCGCTGCCGGCAGGTTCGGCAGATCCAGCGCCAGGGCCTCCCACGCCTGCTGCAGACTGGCGAGTTCACCCTCTGCCGCCGCCAGTCGTTCACCGAGATCCGATACTGCAGCGAGCAGGGGCGCGATGTCCTCACCCTGCGCCTTCGCCTGCCCGATCGCCTTGGACCGGTTGTTGCGCTCGGCGCGCAGTGCTTCCGCCGCCACCTGCAGGTCCCGGCGCTCGCTGTCCAGGGCGCGCAGGCGGTCCACAGGCAGCACGTAGCCGCGGCGGGCCAGCGCCGCGGCGACGGCCTCGGGGTCTTGGCGCAACAGGCGCGGATCGATCATCGGCAGTATCCGTCAGAATCGGCGGCCGGCCATTATGCCGAGCCAGGTCGCGCACAGACAGACCGCTACGCTGGCGAGGACATATCCCCCCGCGCGCAGCAGCTGATGTTGCTGGATGAGCAGCACCGTCTCCAGCGAGAAGCTGGAGAAGGTCGTGAAGCCGCCCAGCACGCCGACGATCCAGAGCAGCCGCCAGCCGTCCGGCGCGCCCCGCAGGGCGAACATGCTGGCGAGCACACCGATGACGAACGAGCCGACCACGTTCGCGAGCCAGGTGCCGAGCGGCCAGTCACCATCGAGCAGGCGGGCGCTCGCCAGCACCAGCAGATAGCGCCCCAGGGCGCCGGCCGCCCCGCCGAGCGCCACCAACGCCAGCCGCGACACCAGCTCCGTCATCGACGTCAGCGCTCCGACGATCCGTCGTCGGCGCGAGCGTGCCAGGCCCGATCCGCTGCTGCCAGCCGCGCCAGACGCTCGGCGATGCGCTGCTCTAGGCCGCGGTCGACGGGCGCGTAGTAGCGGCGCGCCCGCACGCCGGCGGGAAAGTAGTCCTCGCCGGCGGCGTAGCCCTCGGGTTCGTCGTGCGCATAGCGATAATGCCGCCCGGCGCCCTCGGCACGTGCCAGCGCCGTGGGTGCATTGCGCAGATGCAGCGGCACGGGCAGCGAGCCGCTCCGGCGAACCTCGTCCTGCGCTGCCTGCCAGGCGCGGTAGACCGCGTTGCTCTTCGGCACGCTGGCCAGATAGGCGACTGCCTGTGCCAGGGCGAGCTCGCCCTCCGGCTGGCCCAGGCGCTCCTGCGCCTCCCAGGCGTCGAGCGCGACCTGCAGCGCTCGCGGGTCGGCGTTGCCGATATCCTCGCTCGCCATGCGCACCAGCCGACGCGCCACGTACTGCGGGTCGCAACCGCCGCCGAGCATCCGGGCGAGCCAGTACAGCGCCGCATCGGGCGCCGACCCCCGCACCGCCTTGTGCAGGGCCGAGATCTGGTCATAGAACTGCTCGCCACCCTTGTCGAACAGCAGTGGCTGCGCCTCGATCGCACGCGCCACGCCTTCGCGATCCAGCGCACCCGGCTGCTCCAGCGCTGCCTGCTCCAGCAGATTCAGCGCCCGCCGGGCGTCACCATCGGCCAGATCCGCGAGCAGATCGAGCGCCCCTGCCGTGAGCTCGGCCGCCGGCCGACCGAGGCCCTCGTCGGCACCCCAGGCGCGTCGCAGCAGCGCCTGCAGCGCCTCTCGATCCAGCCGCTGCAGGCGATAGACCCGCAGGCGGCTGAGCAGCGCGCCGTTGAGCTCGAATGCCGGGTTCTCGGTGGTGGCGCCCACCAAGACGATGGCACCACGCTCGACATGCGGCAGAAAGGCATCCTGCTGCGCCTTGTTGAAGCGATGCACCTCATCAACGAACAGCAGCGTGCCCTGCCCCGTCGAGGCCCGGGCGGCCTCTGCCTGTGCCACCGCCGCCCGCACCTCGCGCACGCCATCGAGCACCGCCGAAAGGCTGACGAAAGCCAGCGCCCATTCCGCTGCGAGCAGACGGGCCAGCGTGGTCTTGCCGGTACCCGGCGGCCCCCAGAAGATGAGCGAGTGCGGCCTGCCGGCCACGAGTGCCAGACGCAGGGGCCCCTCGGCGCCGAGCAGCTGCGGTTGACCGGCGACCTCGGCCAGCTGCGCCGGACGCATCCGTTCCGCCAGCGGTCGGGGATCAATGCTCATGCGTCTGGTCTGCGGGACCCACGCATGCGCTGGCGCAACGGGATCGCAGCGAGCACGCCGGCCGCGACGCCGGCGCCGTTGGCTGCCAGATCGCCCCATGAGCCGGTGCGCGTGCCGCCGAGGGTCTGCAACACCTCCAGCAGCGCACCGTAGCCGAATACCCCGATGGCGAGCGGCCAGAACGCGCCGCGCCAGCCCAGGGCCCACCAGCCGGCGAGTACCGTGTAGGCCGTCAGATGCACCAGCTTATCGGTGTATCCGGGCGATGCCGGCGCGGGAGCCGGCATCAGCGATCCCCAGCCGATCAGGCCCACCAGCGCCACCCCACCTGCCCCCCAGAGAAGGCGCCGGCGGCGCTCAGCCCTCGACAACCTCGACTCCCGGCGGCGCCTCGAACTCGAAGCGCGAAGACGGCAGCGGCTGATTCACCTGCAGGCGGCTGAAGGTAATGACGGTCCGCTGATCGAAGTTGTCGTAGAGGATCATCTGCACCGGCACGTTATCCTCGAGCGCAAGCTCGACGCGGCGAAAGTCCCCGGCATCGCTGCGAGGGGTCAGCGCATACCAGGTCACGGCACCATTCTCGCGCAGCCGCTCCACGGCGAATGCCTGCGCCACCAGGCCTTCGCCGGTCAGCAGCGCCGCCGGTGCGCTGGCGAGCGCCTCGGCGAGCGGGCGCACCGTGACCTGGGCGAGATCAGGATCGTACAGCCACAGGCGCTCGCCGTCGCTCAGCAACGTCTGCGGATACGGACTGCGATATTCCCAGCGAAACTGCCCGGGCCGCTGCAGCCAGAACGCGCCGGTGGACCGCTCCTGCACGCTGTCGCGGGCATCGAACAGTACCTGTTCGAATTGCCCGCTCAGCGTCCGGCTCGCCTCGAAGAACGACTGCAGTGGCGAGCCCGCAGCCGGTACCGGGCCCCAGATCACGATAAGAATCGGCAGCAGCCAGCGCTGCCGCAGACGGATATACATCAATCGAGCTCCGGCGGTGCAGGGGCGATGACATCGCGGCTCCCGTTAGCCTGCAGGGCACCGACCACACCGCTGTATTCCATCTGTTCGACCAGGCGGGCGGCGCGGTTGTAGCCCACGCGCAGGCGCCGCTGCACGTAGGAAATCGATGCCTTGCGGCTTTCGGTCACGATCTGCACCGCCTGATCGTAAAGGGGATCGGCCTCCCCGTCCGGTTCGCCGCCACCGCCCTCGAGCAGGGTTTCGGCCGGACCGGTCAGCACGTCGTCCACATAGGCCGGCGCGCCGAGCGTGCGCAGATGCTCGGTGACCTGATGCACCTCGTGGTCATCGACGAAGGCGCCGTGCACCCGCTGCGGATGCCCAGTGCCCGGCGGCAGATAGAGCATGTCGCCGTGGCCGAGCAGTGCCTCGGCGCCCATCTGATCGAGGATCGTACGCGAGTCGATCTTGGAGGACACCTGAAAGGCGATGCGCGTGGGGATGTTCGCCTTGATCAGGCCGGTGATCACATCCACCGACGGCCGCTGCGTCGCCAGCACCAGATGGATGCCGGCCGCCCGCGCCTTCTGCGCCAGCCGCGCGATGAGCTCCTCCACCTTCTTGCCGACCACCATCATCAGATCGGCCAGCTCGTCCACCACGACGACGATCAGCGGCAGCGGGTCGAGCACTTCGGGTGCGTCACTCTGCTCGGTCTCCGGCGCGAACAGCGGCTTGCCGGCCTGCTGCGCCTCGGCCACCTTGCGGTTGAGGCCTGCCACGTTGCGCACGCCCATCTGCGCCATCAGCTTGTAGCGCCGCTCCATCTCGGCGACGCACCAGCGCAGCGCATTGGCGGCGTCGGCCATGTCCGTCACGACTGGCGCCAGTAGATGCGCGATCCCGTCGTAGACCGACAACTCCAGCATCTTCGGATCGATCAGGATCAGCCGGACCTGCTGCGGCGAACTCTTGTACAGCAGGCTCAGCAGCATGGCGTTGATCGCCACGGACTTGCCCGAGCCGGTGGTGCCGGCGACCAGCAGGTGCGGCATCTTGGCCAGGTCCGCCACCACCGGTTGGCCGCCGATGTCCTGGCCGAGCGAAATCGCCAGCGGCGAGAGCATGCCACGGTAACGCTCCGAACTCAGGATCTCGCTCAGATACACCAGCTGCCGATTGCTGTTGGGAATCTCCAGGCCCACATACGGCCGGCCAGGGATGACCTCGACCACGCGCACCGAAATGGCCGACAGCGAGCGGGCCAGATCCTTGCTGAGATTGCTGATCTGGCTGACCTTCACACCTGCCGCCGGCTGCAGTTCGAAGCGGGTGATCACCGGGCCCGGGTGCACTCCCACCACACGCACCTCGACGCCGAAATCGGCCAGTTTCTCCTCCACCAGCCGCGCGATGGCCGCCAGCGCCTCGGGATCGGCTGACTCCTGCACCTCATCGGGCGCCTCGAGCAGCGACAGCGGCAAGGCCCATGCTCCGTTGCCGGTCGAAGACGGCATGGGTTTGGGTTCCGCTCTCGGCGCCGGCAGGCGGATGCGCGGTGCACTGGGCGCCGCGGCGACCGGCGGGGGCGTCGTTGGCCGCGTCGTGGCAGTGGGCGCAGCGCGAGGTGGTGAAGGCGCAGGCCGGGACCGCTGGCGCCGCCAGCGAAGCGCCTGTCGGACGCTGCGCAGCCGGCCGAGCGCACCGCGCGCCGCCGCCCCAGCTCTACCGCCGAGGAGCGGCACGGCCCGCTTGACCTGCCCGCCCGCCCAGGCCGCGCCGCTGCCGACCGTCTCGAACAGCCGGAGCCACGACAGGGGCGTCGCCACCCCGATCGCCGCGCCCGTGGCGGCCAGCAATAGCAGCGCGCCCCCGGTCGGGCTCAGCAGCAGGCTCACGCGTCCCGCGATCGCCGCGCCCAGCGCGCCGCCGCCGCCCGCCGGCAACTCCTGCCCCGTCGGCAGATTCAGCAATGTCGCCAACCCGCAGGCGCCGGCCAGCGCCAGCAGCGCCGCCCCGAGCCGCAGCGGCAGATCGAAGCGACCGCCAGCATGCGGCGAGCGCGCCAACAGCGCCGCGACGTATCCTAGGAGCGCCAACGGCACGAGGTAGGCCACGGCGCCGAGCGAGCGCAGCAACAGGTGCGCCAGGCTGGCGCCGAGCGTGCCGCCGCGATTGAGCACCTCGGCGCCCAGCGCCGGCGTGGCGGGATCGGAGGGGGCGTAGCTCGCCAGCGCCAACAACAGGTAGAGCGCGGCGGCACCAGCGACGATGCCGCCCGCCTCCCGCAGCCCGCGGCGCAGCCGCGGCGAGGTGGCCTGCGAGGCGGCTACCGGCTTCGACCGTTTGGCAGATGTCGTTCGGCGCACGCGAGAAGTTCCGTGAGAAATGCGACTCAAGTATATGAGCAGAAAGCGTTGATCGCCATCTCCCGGTGGAGCTGCCAAGCCCATCGAACCTGCTGGCGGTCGCTGCTGGAGGCGAGGTGAATTGCGCCGTGCGCCAACTGCGATCGGTGGCCGAGGTGACGCCTGCCGCCTGGAATCGTCTGAACGCCGGCGGCTATCCCTTCCTGCGTCACGAGTTCCTGCTGGCGCTGGAGCAGACGGGCTGCGTGGGCGCTGGCACCGGCTGGCACACCCGGCACCTGCTGGCCGAAGGCGACGGGCTACCGATCGGCGCCATGCCGCTGTATCTGAAGCAGCATTCCATGGGCGAGTTCGTCTTCGACTTCGCCTGGGCCGAGGCTTATCAGCGCGCCGGCCGTCATTACTACCCGAAGCTGGTCAGCGCCGTCCCCTTCACGCCCGTGGCCGGCCCGCGCCTGCTGACCGCGGACACCGACGACGACGCCAAGGCCGCCGTCGAGACACGCCTGCTGCGAGCGGCGTGTACCCAGGTGGACCGGGAGGGGCTGTCCTCGCTGCATGTGCTGTTTCCCGACCGGCAGGCCCGCGATGCCATGGCGGCCGCTGGGCTGCTGCTGCGCAAGGCCTGCCAGTTCCGCTGGCACAATGCCGGCTACGCCAGCTTCGATGACTATATCGGCGCCATGAGCGCCGCCAAGCGCAAGAAGATCCGGCGGGAACGCCGCCGGGTGGCCGAACAGGGCATCGAGGTGCAAACGCTCACCGGGGCGGCCCTCGATCCGGATCGTTGGCACGAGATCTATCCGCTGTACGCCAGCACCTTCGCGCTGCGCGGTCGCGCGCCCTACATGACGCAGGCGTTCTTCGAGCAGATCACACGTACCATGTCCGACCAACTGATCGTGAGTCTCGCGCATCGGCACGGCCGGCTGATCGCGGCCGCCATCCTGTTCGCTGACGGCGACCTGCTCTACGGCCGCCACTGGGGCGCCGATGCCGACTATCACAGCCTGCATTTCGAGCTCTGCTACTACCAGGGGATCGACTATTGCATCGCCCATGGCTTGCGCGCGTTCGACCCGGGCACCCAGGGCGAGCACAAGCTGGCACGCGGCTTTCTGCCGCACTACAGCTGGTCCGCCCATTATCTCGCCGACCCGGCCTTCTCCCGGGCCGTGGCCGACTTCCTGCAGCGAGAGCAGCCCCTGGTGGAGTATTACGCGCAGCAGATGACTGTGCATAGTCCGTTTCGCGACCGTCAGCCCCCGACCGGCGAATGACCGCGATCCCCTGGCTCGACCCCGCCGGCGAGCCCCGGTTCCCGCCCACGGCCCGTGCGCGGCGGGATATCAACGGTCTGCTGGCTGCCGGGGGTGCCCTGCGCGAACCCTGGCTGCTGGCGGCCTATCGGCGGGGCATCTTCCCCTGGTTCAATGAAGGGGAGCCGACCCTGTGGTGGGCGCCGGATCCCCGTGCGATGTTCGTGCCCGGCGCCGTGCACGCTTCGCGGCGGCTCCGACGTCGGCTGCGGCAGGATGCAAGCCTGCGCCTGAGCTTCGATCGCTGCTTCGAGCACGTGGTCGATCGATGCGCGGCGCCGCGCGATGGACATAGCGAGACCTGGCTCGGCCCGCAGATGCGGCGCGCCTACCTCGAGCTGCACCGCGCCGGGCATGCGCACTCGGTCGAGGTGTGGGCCGGTGGGCGCCTGATCGGCGGGCTCTACGGACCGGTGCTGGGCGGCGCGTTCTTCGGCGAGTCGATGTTCAGCGCCGCAGCGGATGGCTCCAAGATCGCCCTGTTGCTGCTCTCCGAGCAGCTGTACCGGTGGGACTTCACACTGCTGGACTGCCAGCTGTTGACACCGCACCTGGCGCGGCTCGGCGCGCGCGAAATCCCTCGCACCCAGTTCGAACGCCAGCTCGCTCTCGCCCTAGCCCGGCCACCGGTTGCGCGCTGGCGGTTCGATGCCGATCTGGCGGAACCCCGGCGCCATTTTGCGGCCGAAGTTGTTTAACTTGCGGCGATTGGGCAAAATCGCCCCGCCCCCGGCAGGGGCGGCAGCGACATCACGAGAGGTTATGGCGAAGGAAGATCTGATTGAAATGCAGGGCAAGGTCGTCGAGACGTTGCCCAACACGACGTTTCGGGTCGAGCTGGACAATGGGCATGTAGTGACCGCGCACATCTCCGGCAAGATGCGCAAGCACTACATCCGCATTCTCACCGGCGACAAGGTCACCGTGCAGTTGACCCCTTACGACCTCAGCAAGGGCCGGATCGTCTATCGCGGGCGCTGAGCGAAGCCGCCCATCCGTTCCGGCCGGAGCCGCCCGTCAGGCGAGCTCCGCCACCTCCAGTTCCAGCTTGTCGTCGATCACCCGCACGGTCACTTGGCCGCCGTCGACCAGCCTGCCGAACAGAATCTCGTCGGCCAGTGGCCGCTTGATGCTCTCCTGAATGACCCGGCTCATCGGCCGCGCGCCCATCTGCGGATCGTAGCCGCGCTGGGCGAGCCAGTGCCGTGCCGGCGTCTCGATCACCAGGTGGACCTTCTTCGCTTCCAGTTGCACTTCCAGCTCGCTCAGGAACTTGTCCACCACGCTGGCGATGGTGCGCTCGTCCAGTGAGGAGAACTGCACGATCGCATCCAGCCGGTTGCGGAACTCGGGCGTAAACGCCCGGCGCAACTCCTCCATCTGGTCCGTGCTGTGGTCCTGGGTCGTGAAGCCGACGGAGCGACGCTGCGACTGCTGCGCCCCGGCGTTGGTCGTCATGATCAGGATGATGTTGCGAAAGTCCGCCTTGCGGCCATTGTTGTCCGTCAGCGTGCCATGATCCATGACCTGCAGCAGCAGGTTGAAGACCTCCGGATGCGCCTTCTCGATCTCGTCCAGCAGCACCACCGCGTGCGGGGTCTTGAGGACCGCGTCGGTCAGCAGGCCACCCTGGTCGAAGCCAACATAACCGGGCGGCGCCCCGATCAGGCGGGACACGGTATGCCGCTCCATGTACTCGGACATGTCGAAGCGGATCAGGTCGATGTTCATGATCCGCGCCAGCTGCCGGGTCACCTCTGTCTTGCCGACGCCGGTGGGACCGGCGAACAGGAACGAGCCGATCGGCTTGTCGGCGCTGCCGAGCCCGGAGCGCGACAGCTTGATCGCGGTGGCGAGCGTGCCGATGGCCTCGTCCTGCCCGTAGATCACCAGCTTCAGGTCGCGCTCGAGGTTGCGCAGCACGTCGCGATCGGAGGTCGAGACGCTCTTGGGGGGGATACGGGCGAACTTCGCCACGATCTCCTCCACATCTCCCACCGACACGGTCTTCTTGCGGCGGCTCGCCGGGCGCAGCCGCAACTGCGCGCCCGCCTCGTCGATCACGTCGATCGCCTTGTCCGGCAAGTGGCGGTCGTTGATGTAGCGCGAGGAGAGATCCGCCGCCGCCCGCAGTGCCGTGCTGGTGTAGCGCACCTCGTGGTGGCTCTCGAAGTGGGTCTGCAGACCGCGCAGGATGCGATAGGTCTCCTCGACCGTCGGCTCGTGCACATCGATCTTCTGGAAACGCCGCGCCAGCGCCCTGTCTTTCTCGAAGATGCCGCGATATTCCTGGTAGGTCGTCGAACCGATGCACTTCAGGCTGCCGGATGCCAGCATCGGCTTGAGCAGGTTCGAGGCGTCCATGACCCCGCCGGAGGCTGCGCCCGCGCCGATCACGGTGTGAATCTCATCGATGAACAGGATGGCGCCGGGCTGTTTGTCGAGCTGTGCCAGGATGCCCTTGAGCCGCTTCTCGAAGTCGCCGCGATACTTGGTGCCGGCCACCAGGCTGCCCATGTCGAGCGCATAGATCGTGCTGTCGGC
>JAASSS010000073.1 GCA_021767745.1 Pseudomonadota bacterium | reverse complement strand
GAGGCCGTGCTTGCCTATGGCGGTCCGGTGCCGGTGGAGGGCGCGACCGACGTCCCGGCCGACCCGCGCTTCGCGATGCGCAGGCTGTCGCAGTTCGAGCAGGATCCGGCGCGAGCCATCGGCGGCATGGTCGACGCTGCCGACTCGCTCAGCCAGATCGTGGGCCGCCTCGCGCAGACCAGCGTCGCGGCCGCGACGGACCGCTAGCCGAGGTTGCTGGCCCGCGCTGCTTGTGTACAATGCTTGTACATCATAGACGCGCGAGGGTCGCGTGAGCGGATCTGAGTCCTCCGCTGAATGAGCCGCCTCCGGGCGGCTCTTCTTTTTTGCGGGCGCGTCGCCGGCCAGAATATCGTCATGAGCTACGACTCCGCGCAGGCGGTCATCCGGCATCTGCAGCTGGCGCCACATCCCGAGGGCGGCTACTTTCGGCGCACCCACGCGGCGGACGCAGGGGCGTTCAGCTGCATCTACTATCTGCTGACGGCCGAGACGCCGCGCAGCCGCCTGCACCGTAACGATGCCAGCATCATCCACCTGCACCACGCCGGCGGCTCGCTCGACTATCTGTTGCTGCCGCCAGCCGCCCCGGCGCAGCGCGTTACCCTGGGCGCACCGGCGGCGGGCGAGGGCGGACAGCTGGTGGTGCCGGGCGGCACATGGAAATGTTGCCACCTGCAGCAGGGGGCGTTCGCGCTGATCAGCGAAGTCGTGGTGCCGGCCTTCGAGTGGGCCCGGCATCGTTTCGCGCAGCGGCAGGACGTGGCGGCGGACTGGCCTGCCGAATGGCCGGCGCTGGAGGGGTTTCTGTGACACCGGCGGCGAGGCTGGCAGCGGGGCTGGAAGCGCTCGGCATCGCGGCCGATGCCGATCAGCAGGCGGCGCTGCTGGCCTACGCGCACCTGCTGTTGCGCTGGAATCGCGCCTACAATCTGACGGCGGCCCGCGATCTCGATGAGTTGGTGCGTCGTCACCTGCTCGACAGCGCGGCGGTGTTGCCGCATCTGCAGGGCGACAGGGTGCTGGATGTTGGCACGGGCGCGGGCCTGCCGGGTGTGCCGTTGGCGATCCTGCGCCCCGGGGTGTCGTTCTGGCTGCTCGACGGCAATGGTAAGCGCGTGCGCTTTCTTCAGCAGCTGGTGGCGGCCTTGCCGGAGCTCGCCATACATCCAGTCTGGGCGCGAGCGGAGCTGTGGCAGGCCACGCCGTTTCCCTGTGTGATCTCCCGCGCGGTGACGAGCGCAGCCGAGCTGATCAAGGTGGCCGGTCACCTGTGCGCCGAGGATGGAGCGATGCTGGCGATGAAAGGGCGACTGCCCACGCATGAACTGGCCGCATTGCCGGCAGGCTGGACGGCGACAGCGCCCATGCGGCTCCGCGTGCCGGGACTCGACGCCGAGCGGCACCTGCTGCGGCTGCGACGCACGACCGCCGCGAGTGCTCGGTGATGGCGCGCGTGCTGGCCATCGCCAATCAGAAGGGCGGCGTCGGCAAGACGACCACCAGCGTAAACCTCGCGGCGGCGCTGAAGCTGGCGCGCTGCCGGGTGCTGCTGGTGGATCTGGATCCGCAGGGCAACGCCACGATGGGCAGCGGTGCCGACAAGCATGCGCTGAGCGCCAGTGTCTGTGAGGTGCTGCTCGGCGAGCAGCCGGCGGAGCGGGTCATCCAGCCTGCCGGCGAGGCATGGCATGATCTGCTGCCGGGCAATGCCGATCTGACGGCCGCCGAAGTGCGGCTGATGTCCCTGCCCGACCGGGAGTCGCGACTGCGCGAGGCGCTGGTGCCGCTGAAGTCGCGCTACGACTACATTCTGATCGACTGTCCGCCGTCGTTGAGCATGTTGACCGTCAACGCACTGGTCGCCGCGGATGGGGTGCTGATTCCGATGCAATGCGAATACTACGCGCTCGAGGGGCTGACGGCCCTGCTCGGCACGCTCGAGCGGGTGCGGGCGCGACTGAACCGCGGGCTGCAGATCGAAGGGCTGCTGCGCACCATGTACGACCCGCGCAGCAATCTCTCGCGCGATGTCTCGGCGCAACTGCAGGCGCACTTCGGTGACCGGCTCTACCGCACCGTGATCCCGCGCAACATCCGCCTTGCCGAGGCGCCGAGCCATGGGCAGCCGGCGGTCCACTACGATCGCCAGTCACGGGGTGCCATCGCCCATGTCGCGCTGGCCGGCGAGATGCTGCGGCGTCATCGTCGCGCGGTGCCGGCGGCCATCGCATGACCCCGCGTCGTGGACTCGGTCGTGGGCTCGATGCCCTGCTCGGTGCCGAACAGGGCGAGCGGGGCGAGTCGCTCCAGCAGCTGGCGGTCGATCGACTCGTGCCAGGGCGTTACCAGCCACGTCAGCAGTTCGACGAGGCGGCGCTGGTGGAGCTGGCGGATTCGATCCGGGCCCAAGGGCTGGTGCAGCCGGTGGTGGTGCGCCCGTCGAGCGAGGATCGCTACGAGATCATCGCCGGCGAGCGGCGTTGGCGGGCGGCTCAGCTCGCCGGTCTGCACGAGCTGCCGTGCGTGGTGCGCCGGCTGGATGATCGCGCCGCGCTGGCGGTGGCGCTGGTGGAGAACGTCCAGCGTGAGAACCTGACGGCGCTGGAAGAGGCCGAGGCGCTGGCCCGGCTGCGCCATGAGTTCGAGCTGACGCACCAGGAGGTGGCCGAGGCAGTCGGACGCTCTCGCGTGGCAGTCACCAACCTGCTGCGTCTGCTGGAACTCGAGGCGCCGGTCCGGCGCCTGCTGGCCGACGGCGCCCTGGATATGGGGCATGGGCGGGCGCTGCTTGGGCTGAGCGGAGAGCACCAGTGCGCTGCCGCCCGACAGGCCGCTGTCAGGCAGCTCTCCGTGCGTCAGACCGAAGCGCTCGTTCGTCGCCTGGCGCGGGGGCCGAAGCCGGTGCCGCCGGCGGATCCCGATGTGCAGCAGCTGGAGCGGCGTCTGGCCGCTCTGCTGGCGGCGCCCGTGGAGCTGCGTCATCGTGGCGGCAAGGGCACGATCACGATCCGCTATCACTCGCTAGAAGAGCTCGACGGCGTGCTGCATCGCCTGGGCGAGAAGCGCTAGCACGCGGGCGTTGCCAGTGGGCGGTTCACCTCATATACTTGCGCCGCCGTTGGCTGGCGCCGGCTGCGCCGAGTCGCGCGCCGGGCGGCGGCGATGACGGGGCTGGTCGCGAAGATGCTTGCGTGGCAGCTTGCTGTCACGACACTGTTCGCTGCGGCCTTTTTTTTTGCCTCGGGTGAAATGCACGCGATCGCCGCACTGGTCGGCGGCGGCATTGCCATCGTGAGCAGCATGTACTTTGCCGCCCGTACCCTGGCCGTCCCACGGGACGCCGGGCCGGACCGGATGCTTGCCGCGCTGATGCGTGGGCAGGTCATGAAATGGCTGCTGGCGATCGTCATGTTCGTCTTCGCCGCGATGCATCTGGGCGAGCAGTTTCTGGCGCTCATTCTCACCTACATGGCGAACACAAGCGTGTACTGGGTGGCCTTGCTCTGGCTGCCCGCTCAGCGCGGCAACTAGCAACAGGATCGGAATCATCATGGCAGCCGACGCGCACGGTGAAGCGGGCGGGAATCCCGTCCAGGCCTATGTCGAGCATCATCTGCAGGGCTGGACCGTCGGTGAAGGCTTCTGGGCGATCAATGTCGACGCGATGCTGGTCTCGCTGGTGCTGGCCGGCATCATCGCGATCGCGTTTCGACTGGCGGCCATGCGGGCGGTGGCTGGCGTGCCTGGCGGGCTGCAGAATTTCACGGAATCGGTGCTGGAGTTCGTCAACGGCATCGTGACCGAAACCTTCCACGGCGATACGCGTCTGGTTGGCCCGCTGGCACTGACCGTGTTCGTCTGGGTGCTGCTGTGGAACGCGATGGACCTGGTGCCCGTCGACCTGCTGCCCAAGATGGCGCAGGCGGTGGGTGTCGAGTACTTCCGGCCGGTGCCGTCCGCCGACATGAGTTCGACCTTCGCGCTGTCGCTGTCGGTCTTCTTCCTGATTCTGTTCTTTGGCGTGAAGGGCAAGGGTGCCGCCGGCTACGGCAAGGAGTTCCTGCTCCACCCGTTCGGCATCTGGCTGATGCCCTTCAATCTGATCCTGAACATCGTTGAATTGCTGGCCAAGCCGTTGTCCCTGGCGCTGCGGCTGTTCGGCAACCTGTATGCCGGCGAACTCATCTTCGTGCTGATCGCCGTCATGCCCTGGTGGGCGCAGTGGGTGCCCGGGAGCATGTGGGCCATCTTCCACATCCTCGTGGTGCCGTTGCAGGCGTTCATTTTCATGGTGCTGACCGTCGTCTATCTGGCGATGGCGCACGACTCGCACTAGCGTTTTTTAACTCGACGTCTCTGTTCCTCGGAGGAAGCATGGAAGAGCTCACTGCTCAGATTCTCGCCAATACGGCGCTCACCGTCGGCATGATCTTCAGTCTCGCGGCGATCGGTACGGCCATCGGTTTCGGTCTGCTCGGCGGCAAGTTCCTCGAGTCGGTGGCACGTCAGCCGGAGCTGGCCGGCATGCTGCAGGCTCGCATGTTCATCATCGCCGGTCTGCTGGACGCGGTGGCGATTATCGGCGTGGCCATGGGCCTGCTGATGATGTTCGCCAATCCGTTCGTCGCCGCACTGGGCGGCTAGCCTCTTCTGCCGCTGGGAACACGGAGTAGCTCGTGGGTATTAATCTGACGCTCGTCGGACAGATGATCACGTTCGCCGTGTTCGTCTGGTTCATGATGAAGTTCGTCTGGCCGCCGCTCACGCAGGCGATGCAGGAGCGGCAGCAGCGAATCGCCGACGGGTTGGCGGCCGCCGAGCAGGGCTCGGCGCAGCTGCAGGAAGCCAGGGACGAAGCGGAGAAGGTGCTGCGCGAGGCGCGTGGGCAGGCCTCCGACATCCTGGCCCAGGCCAATCGACGCTCGGGAGAGATCGTAGATCAGGCGCGGGAAGAGGCGAAGGCCGAGGGTCAGCGCATGATCGACAACGCCCACGCCGAAATCGAACGCGAGGCAGCACAGCTGCGCGAATCGCTGCGCCGGGAAGTCGGGCAGCTGGCAGTCCAAGGTGCGCAGCGCATCCTCAAGCGCGAGATCGATCAGCAGGCTCACAAGGCGCTGCTGGACGAGCTGGTCGCGCAGGTCTAGGGGCGCAAGGTGTCGGAATCTGTCACCCTGGCGCGGCCCTACGCCCGCGCCATCCTCGCGCTCGCCACGGATGCTCCGGCACGCGAGGCCTGGTCGGAACGCCTGCAGATGCTGGCGACAATCGCCGCCGATCCGGCCACGCGCGCCGCCGTCCGCAGCCCGAATGTGGCGGACGATATCGTGATCGACGTGGTCCGGCAGTTGATGGGCGATGGGTTCGGCGCCGAAGGCGTCAACTTCGTCCGCCTGCTGCTGGAGAACGAGCGATTCCTGCTGCTGAGCGAGATCGCGGCGATTTACGAGTCGCTGCGGGCCGAGGTCGAAGGGCGGATCGACGTCACCGTCACCAGCGCCGTGCCCATGGCCGACGAGCAGCTGCAGCAGCTGGCGACGGAGCTGCGTCGGCGTCTGCAGCGGGACGTGCAACTTTCCACGACTGTCGATGAATCGTTGCTCGGCGGCGCCATCGTGCGCGCCGGCGATCTGGTAATCGACGGTTCGGTCGCGGGCGAGCTGCAGAAGCTGTCGCACGCACTGGTTCATTAAGAGGTCAGGACATGCAACTCAACCCGTCGGAAATCAGCGAACTGCTGCGGCAACGCATCGCGAACTTCGATGCCGTCGCCGAGGCGCGCGCCGAGGGTACCGTGGTCAGCGTCGCCGACGGCATCAGCCGTGTCTACGGCCTGACGGACGCCATGCAGGGCGAGATGCTGGAGTTCCCCGGTGGGGTCTACGGCATGGCGCTGAACCTGGAGCGTGACTCGGTCGGTGCCGTGCTGCTGGGCGATTACGAGCACATCAAGGAAGGCGATACGGTTCGCTGTACCGGCCGTATCCTCGAGGTGCCCGTCGGCCCGGAACTGCTCGGCCGCGTGGTGAACGCGCTGGGCCAGCCGATCGACGGCCGCGGCGATTTCGCCGCCAGCGGCAGCTCACCGATCGAGAAGGTGGCGCCGGGTGTGATCGATCGGCAGTCGGTCGACCAGCCGGTGCAGACCGGTCTGAAGGCCATCGACGCGATGGTGCCGGTCGGTCGCGGCCAGCGTGAGCTCATCATCGGTGATCGCCAGACAGGCAAGTCCGCGGTGGCGATCGACGCGATCATCAACCAGCGCGATACAGGCATCAAGTGCGTCTACGTCGCGATCGGCCAGAAGGCATCGAGCATCGCCGGCGTGGTGCGTAAGCTCGCCGAGCACGGTGCCCTCGAGCACACGATCGTGGTGGCGGCCTCGGCAGCGGAGCCTGCTGCGATGCAGTACATCGCCGCCTATGCCGGCTGCGCGATGGGCGAGTACTTCCGCGATCGGGGCGAGGACGCGCTGATCGTCTACGACGATCTCACCAAGCAGGCGTGGGCCTATCGACAGATTTCCCTGCTGCTGCGTCGCCCGCCGGGTCGTGAGGCGTATCCGGGCGATGTCTTCTATCTGCACTCGCGTCTGCTGGAGCGGGCGGCACGCGTCAACGCCGATTTCGTCAGCAAGACGACGAACGGGGAAGTGACCGGGCAGACCGGCTCGCTGACGGCGCTGCCGATCATCGAGACGCAGGCCGGCGACGTGTCCGCCTTCGTGCCGACGAACGTCATCTCCATCACCGATGGCCAGATCTACCTGGAGTCGGATCTGTTCAACGCCGGCATCCGCCCGGCCATCAATGCGGGCCTGTCGGTCTCGCGTGTGGGTGGCGCGGCACAGACCAAGATCATCAAGAAGCTGGGCGGCGGCGTGCGTCTGGCGCTGGCGCAGTATCGTGAACTGGCGGCCTTCGCACAGTTCGCCTCGGATCTGGACGAGCTCACCCGGCGCCAGCTGGACCGCGGTCAGCGCGTCACCGAGCTGATGAAGCAGAAGCAGTATTCGCCGCTCTCGGTCGGCCTGATGGGCTTTTCGCTGTTTGCCGCCAACGAGGGCTTCCTTGACGACGTGCCGGTGAACAAGGTGTCTTCGTTCGAGGCCGGCCTGCACGATTACCTGCGGGCGGAGCAGGCTGAGCTGCTGGCGAAAATCGACGAGAAGGGCGCGTTCGACGACGAGATTGCCGCCGCGATGCGCCAGGCGATCGAGCAGTTCCGGGCCACGAGCGCCTGGTAGGGCGCGGAGACCCAACGTATGTCAGGTGCCAAGGAGATCCGGACCCAGATCCGGAGCGTGCGGAACACGCAGAAGATCACCAAGGCAATGGAGATGGTCGCCGCCAGCAAGATGCGCAAGGCGCAGGATCAGATGCAGGCGTCGCGGCCCTATGCCGAGCGGATCGGCCGGGTCATCGGTCACATCGCCCATGCGGATCCGGATTATCAGCATCCGTTCCTGGATCAGCGGGAGACGGTGCGGCGCGTGGGCTATGTGATCGTCTCGTCGGACCGTGGTCTGTGTGGCGGGTTGAACATCAACCTGTTCAAGGCGGTGGTTACGGAGTTGCAGGCCCACCGCGAGCAGGGTGTCGAGGTCGACCTCTGCCTGTTCGGCAACAAGGCAGTGTCCTTCTTCAAGCGCTACGGCTTCAACGTGGTGGCGCAGGCCACGGCGCTCGGCGATGCGCCCCGGGTCGAGGACCTGGTGGGCTCGGTGAAGGTGATGCTGGACCAGTTCGAGCAAGGGCAGTTGGATCGTGTCTATCTGGCGAACAACGAGTTCGTCAACACGATGGTCCAGCGCCCCGAGCTGCGCCAGTTGTTGCCCGTGCGGCCGCTCAAGGAAGAGGCCATGCGCGATAACTGGGACTACATCTACGAGCCCAGTGCCGGTGCCCTGCTCGGCGACATCCTGATGCGCCACGTCGAGGCGCAGGTGTATCAGGGCGTGGTCGAGAACACCGCGTGCGAGATGGCGGCCCGCATGGTGGCGATGAAGGCTGCCACTGATAATGCCGGAGAGATCATCGATGCCCTGCAGCTCGCCTATAACAAGGCGCGGCAGGCGGCGATCACGCAGGAGCTGGCGGAGATCGTCGCGGGCGCGGCCGCGGTCAGCTAGCAGGTCAATAATTGTCTTTTGCGGCGGCCGCCTGGTGGCGTCGTCGTTGAGTTACCAGAGGAACAGCAGGTCATGAGTTCCGGAAAGATTGTGCAGATCATCGGTGCGGTCGTCGACGTCGAGTTCAGCGGCGGCGTACCGGCGATCTACAACGCGCTCGAGGTTGCCGACCGCGAGCTGGTGCTGGAAGTGCAGCAGCAGCTCGGCGACGGCGTGGTGCGAACCATCGCCATGGGCAGTTCGGACGGCCTGCGCCGGGGCGAGACGGTCACGGATACCGGCGCCCCGATCTCGGTGCCGGTCGGCAAGGGCACCCTTGGCCGGATCATGGACGTGCTCGGCCGGCCGGTCGACGAGGCGGGCCCGGTCGAAAGCGAGCAGGCCTGGCCGATTCATCGGGACGCGCCCGCCTACGAGGATCAGGCTGGCGGCCAGGAGCTGCTGGAAACGGGCATCAAGGTCATCGACCTGCTCTGCCCCTTCGCCAAGGGCGGCAAGGTCGGCCTGTTCGGCGGCGCCGGTGTGGGCAAGACCGTCAACATGATGGAGCTGATCCGCAACATCGCCATCGAGCACTCCGGCTACTCCGTATTCGCCGGCGTCGGCGAGCGCACGCGTGAGGGCAACGACTTCTATCACGAGATGAAGGAGTCGGACGTGCTGGACAAGGTGGCGCTGGTCTATGGCCAGATGAACGAGCCGCCGGGCAACCGTCTGCGCGTGGCGCTCACCGGCCTGACGATGGCGGAGTTCTTCCGTGAGGAAGGCCGCGACGTGCTGATGTTCATCGACAATATCTACCGTTACACGCTGGCCGGCACCGAAGTGTCCGCGTTGCTCGGACGTATGCCCTCGGCCGTGGGCTACCAGCCCACGCTTGCGGAGGAGATGGGCGCCCTGCAGGAGCGCATCACCTCGACCAAGACCGGTTCGATCACCTCGATCCAGGCCGTCTATGTGCCAGCGGACGATTTGACCGATCCCTCGCCGGCGACCACCTTCGCGCATCTGGACGCGACCGTGGTGCTGTCGCGGCAGATCGCCGAGCTCGGTATCTACCCGGCGGTGGACCCGCTGGATTCGACCTCGCGCCAGCTCGACCCGCTGGTGGTCGGCGAGGAACATTACAACGTCGCCCGCGGCGTGCAGAACGTGCTGCAGCGCTACAAGGAGCTGCGCGACATCATTGCCATCCTGGGCATGGACGAGCTGTCCGAAGAGGACAAGCTCACCGTGGCGCGGGCACGCAAGATCCAGCGCTTCCTCTCGCAGCCGTTCTTCGTCGCCGAGGTCTTCACCGGCGCACCCGGCAAATACGTGTCGCTCAAGGACACGATCGCGAGCTTCAAGGGCATCCTGGAAGGCGAATACGATCATCTGCCGGAGCAGGCGTTCTACATGGTCGGAAGCGTCGAGGAAGCCGCCGAGAAGGCCAAGTCCCTCTAACGG
>JAASSS010000072.1 GCA_021767745.1 Pseudomonadota bacterium | reverse complement strand
TGCTGGGAGGCGCGATGCCGATCGCTGCGGTCAGGTCGGCGACCGAGACCCCCTCATATCCATGGCGGCGAAACAGCCGCATTGCGATCTCCACCGCCTGATCGCGATCGAAGGTGCGCGGACCGGAGGATCGTCGTCGAGGTTTATTCCTAGCGATCACTACCTACTGCTTGACAGGAGGAAACGCCCGAAAAACTGATCGCGTTACTGACCGCGTTCCTCAAGCCGTATCAGAACGCCGCAGTCCGCTAGAAACGCGACGTTCCCGCATACGACGATCGAAGGAGCGGGGAGTGAAATGGCCGAGGCTCCCTAGCGCAGACGACAATGAGAAAGTTTCAGATCGAGCCTGGCGCCCACTTGGGTCAGTAGCCAATTAGTCTCGCTGAACGCCACAATGGCGCTTTCCGCTCTCATCGTCATGTCCGCGTCCCGAATAGCGCTGCGAAGAAGGCAAGCGCCGACCCCGGAGGTAAGAGGATAAGCCGATCCGGCGAGGACGCTGCGCGCTTCAGCAAGGGTCTTCCCAGATGCGCTTTTCTCGCTCTCGTACCGGCCGCATCGATGACAGCGTTGTCACGGGGCAGGCAGGTTCGGCGAGCTTTTGGCGTAGGCAAGAACGTCTTACAACGGCATGGCCAAGGCGAGATCGGCCCATGGCTGAGTTGCTTTCCCGAAACGACCTGTTGGAGATGGCGAAGCGGGACCGCCGCATGTGGCTCGAAAGGCCCATGTCGGGACGCCGTGCCGATCTACGGCACGTCCGCCATGGGCGCGCAAACCGAACGTCCGCTTTGCCTCGTCTATCGCCGAAAGCGGACAGTCTCGGACCGACCCCCGTCGGTCGCTCGCGCTGGCCCCAGGGTAGATCCGTTTTCGCTCATGAGCGATTCGGGTCGTACAAGCCCTTCCCTAAAGAGCCCTAAATCGATGTCGCGGGCCCTTACGCGGATGAAGGATGGGACACAGCGACGCCGATGACCATTACGGCCTCATCCACGGCACGCTCGAGAGCCTGCTGAAGTTCGCCGAAACGATCCCTGGTTGGAAAGAGGTCCCCTCGTCGCACTCGTCGCGATGATCGTCCAGCGGCCGCCATCACGAACTCGCCGACCGCGCCGGGCTTCAGTGGGTCGCCCACAATGCTGCCGACAATGCGGACTGCGGGTCCTGGAGGGAAGCCGAGGAGAAGAAAAGCAATGAATGGCGCGCCCGGCAGGATTCGAACCTGCGACCTTCGGCTTCGGAGGCCGACACTCTATCCAACTGAGCTACGGGCGCGTGATGCCGTGAGCGGCAACGCCACGCGGGGCGTGGGCCGGGAAGGATAACCGCTGGCGCCGGCGCCGTCCACGGGCCGCGTTGGCCCGGCCCGGATGCACCGGTATACTCTGCCGCCGCACACCGCGTCAGAGCGGTCATCCTGTCGTCATCCCCGGAGCGGTTCGTGTCGAATTCCGAAACCAGTTCGTTGCGGCCCATGATCGTCCTCATGGTCGCCATGGTCCTGTTGGCCGTGCTCATCGCCCTGTTCGCTGGCGGCCTCGCGGCGTTTTCCCAGCGGGACCGGGCGCTCGACCCGCGCGCCGTCGCCCTGCTGGAGGAGCGGATGGCACCGATCGGCGAAGTCCGCACCGGCGATGCGCCGCCGCCTGTGCAGCAGGCCGCAGCCGAGGCCGGCGGCGAGCTGCTCTCCGGCGCCGAGGTCAATGCGCAGGTGTGCGCCACCTGCCACGCAAGCGGGGTGATGAACGCGCCGCGGGTCGGCGATACCGCCGCCTGGCAGGGCCGCCTCGCCGAGCGCGACTACGCCACCCTGGTGCAGCACGCGATCAACGGCTTCAACGCGATGCCGGCCAAGGGCGGCAACCCGAGCCTGAGCGATGACGAGGTGGAAGCGGCAGTGGCGCACATGCTGGCCGAGTCCGGCATCGAGCGCTGAGTCCGCCGGGGCGGCGCCGGTACGCTCGGCGCCGCCCCGCCCTCAATCTGGATCCTGCTGCAGCATGGCCTTGAGGTTGGCCATGTGCGCCGCGCCACGGGCCTTGCGCTCGGCCGGCGCGACGGCGGCATCGGCTCGCTCCCAGGCCAGCAGCTCCGCCGGCAGCTCCGCCAGGAACCGGCTGGGTTCACAGTCCACCTCCTCGCCCCCCTGCCGACGCTTGAGCGCACAGGTCAGCGTCAGGCTGCGTCGCGCCCGCGTGATGCCGACGTAGGCCAGACGGCGCTCTTCCTCCAGCGTCTGCGCTTCCAGCGCGTTGCGGTGCGGCAGGAGGTTCTCCTCCATGCCGACCAGATAGACGTGGTCGAACTCCAACCCCTTGGCGCTGTGTAGCGTCATCAGCTGCACCTGGTCGCTGGCGGCGTCGTCACGCTGGCGCTCCAGCACGTCCAGCAGGGCAAGATGGGCCAGCACGGCGGCCAGTGTGGGCGCCTCATCCTCCCAGCGCTGTTCCAGCCGCTCGAACCAGCCGATCAACTCGGCGACGTTGCGCTGGCGGCGTTCGGCGGCGCGACGGTCACGCGACTGTTCCAGCAGCCAGGCGTCGTACTCGATGGCCTCCAGCAGGCGGCGCACGCACGTCACGGGTGGCTCGGTCTCCGCCAGCCGGTGCATGTGCTCGAGGAACTCGGCGAAGGTGACCAGCCGCTCGCACGCCCGCTCACCCACCTCCAGCGTCAGCGCCATCTCGCGGCAGGCCGCCAGCATGCTCACCCCGCGCCGTTGCGCATAGTTGCCCAGCCGCTCCAGGGTGGCGGCGCCGAGCTCGCGGCGTGGCGTGTTGATGATGCGCAGGAAGGCGGCGTCGTCGTCCGGGTTCACGGCCAGACGCAGGTAGGCCAGCACGTCACGCACCTCGGCAGCATCGAAGAAGGCCGGACCACCGGTGATCTGGTAGGGCACGCCGTGCTCGCGCAGCGCCTGTTCGAACGGCCGGGCCTGATGATTGCTGCGATACAGAATGGCAAAGCCGCCATAGCCACCCCCGGCCTGGAAGCGGCGGGTGAGCAGGTCGGCGACCACGCGCGCGACCTCGGCCTCACCATCGCCGCAGGCCCACACCCGAATCGGGTCGCCGGGGCCCAGCTCGCTCCACAGCCGCTTCTCGAACAGGTGAGGATTGCCGGCGATCAGCGTGTTGGCGGCGGTGAGGATCGTGCGGGTGGAACGGTAGTTCTGTTCCAGCTTGACCACGCGCAGGCGCGGGAAGTCCTGCTGCAGGTCGTGCAGGTTTTCCGGGCGGGCGCCTCGCCAGGCGTAGATCGACTGGTCGTCATCGCCCACCACCGTGAACGGCGTCACGCGGCCGACCAGCAGTTTCATCAGCGCGTACTGGGCCGCGTTGGTGTCCTGGTACTCGTCCACCAGCAGGTGGCCGAGGCGCTGCTGCCAACGCTCCCGCAGGGCCTGATCGGCCGTCAGCTGCAGCACGGGGCGCACGATCAGATCGTCGAAGTCGAGCGCGTTGTAGGCGCGCAGATGCCGCTCGTAGGCCTCGAACAGCGCCGCCGCACTGGCCAGCTCCGCCCCGGCCCGGCGCGCCACTTCCGCCGGCGTCAGCAGCGCGTTCTTCCAGGCGGACACCTGTGCCTGCAGCGTCTTCTGCTCCGCCTCGCCCACATCCGTCTGGCGGTGGGTCAACTCGCGCAGCAGCGCCAGCGTGTCCTGCGCATCGAAGATGGTGTAGCCGGCGCGCAGGCCGAACGCGGGCGGGTCCTGCTGGATGATGCGCAGGCCCAGGCGATGGAAGGTGGAGATGGCAGGCCCCCGCCCGCCGCCCAGTGCCCGGCCGAGCCGCCGCTTCATCTCCTGCGCGGCCTTGTTGGTGAAGGTGACGGCGATGATCCGATCGGCCGGCACCGCGCAGGACTCGGCCAGATGCACGATCTTGCGGATGATCACGCGCGTCTTGCCGCTGCCGGCGCCGGCCAGCACCAGCAGCGGCCCCTCGACATGGCGCACGGCAGCGTCTTGTTGCGGATTCAGGCGCACGGCAGTGGCGGGGCGAAACGGGCGGGGCAGCTTATCAAGCCGACCCGGCAACGCAACGTCGGAAACCGCCTATTCGGCCGGCCGGTACTGCAGGGCCTCGGCCAGATCGGCCGAGGTCACGGCTGGCCGCGCGGCGAGATCGGCCAGCGTGCGCGCCAGCTTGAGCACCCGGTGGGTGCCCCGGGCGGACAGCCGCAGCCGATCCATGGCCTGCCCCAGCAGTTGCCGCCCCGGCCCATCCAGCGCCGCATGCTGCTCCAGCTCGCCGGCCTCCAGCGCCGCGTTCAACCGCCCCTGGCGAGCCTGCTGGCGCTGCCGGCAGGCCAGGACTCGCGCCGCCATGGTCGCCGAGTGCTCCGCGGCCTGCGCCTGCGGCGCCAGCAGCACCTCCTGCGCCACCGGCGCCACGGCCAGATGCATGTCGATCCGGTCGAGCAGCGGGCCGGAGAGACGGTTGCGGTAGCGGTTCAGCTGGTCGGGCGTGCAACGGCAGCGGCCGGAGGCGTCGCCATGGTAGCCACAGGGGCAGGGATTCATCGCCGCGACCAGCTGGAAGCGGGCCGGAAAGCTCGCCTGCTGCGCCGCCCGCGAGATGTGGATCTCGCCGCTTTCCAGGGGCTCGCGCAGCACCTCCAGCACGCGACGGTCGAACTCCGGCAGCTCATCGAGGAACAGAACACCGTTGTGGGCGAGCGAGATCTCGCCCGGCCGCGGCGGCGATCCGCCCCCGACCAGGGCCACGGCCGAGGCCGTGTGGTGCGGACAGCGAAAGGGCCGCTGCGCCCAGTTGGCTGGATCGAAGCCTGCCTGGCTGATGGATTGGACGGCGGCCGTGGCCAGCGCCTCGGCCTCGCTCAGTGGCGGCAGCAAGCCCGGTAGACGCCGCGCCAGCATGCTCTTGCCCGCGCCCGGCGGCCCACTCAGCAGCACGCTGTGGCCGCCGGCGGCCGCGATCTCCAGCGCCCGCTTGGCGCGGAACTGCCCCCGCACCTGTGCCATGTCGGGCGCGGCCGGACACGGCGTCACGGGCGCCGGCACGGCCTGTGTCAGCAGCGCCTCGCCGCGCAGGTGGGCGCACACCGCCAGCAGATGGTCGGCACCAAGCACGGCGGCGCAGCTGGCGCGAGCGGCCTGGGCGGCGTCGGTGGCGGCAACGATCAGGGTGCGGTCGGCCTCGCCGCTGGCCAGGGCCGCCGGCAAGGCGCCGCGGATGCCGCGCAGTGCGCCGTTCAGGGACAGCTCCGCGGCCAGTTCATGGCCGGCCAGCGCCTCCTGCGGCAGCTGGCCGGAGGCGGCGAGGATGCCGATGGCGATCGGCAGGTCGTAGCGGCCGCCCTCCTTGGGCAGATCCGCCGGCGCGAGATTGATGGTGATGCGCCGCGCGGGAAAGTCGAAGCCGCTGTTCTGCAGCGCCGCCCGCACCCGGTCCTTACTCTCACGCACGGCCGCCTCCGGCAGCCCGACGATGGACATGGCGGGCAGGCCGCCGGCCAGATGCACCTCCACCCGCACCAGCGGCGCGGCGAGGCCGACCTGCGCGCGGCTGAAGACCGTGGCGAGGCTCACGCGCCGCCGGCGTCCCGCTCGGCTTCCAGGGTCGCCACGCGCGCTTCCAGGGCCGCCAGCTCCGCCCGCGCCCGGCGCAGCACCTCGCACTGCACCTCGAATTCCTCGCGGCTCACCAGCTCCATGCGCTCGAGCGCCCGCGACAACACGGCGCCGAAGTTGCGCTGCAGGTCCTCACGCAGCACGCGCGCGCCGGAAGGCACCGCATCGGCGAGCCGATCGGTCAGCCGCCGGATCAGGTCGTCGCGCGATGATCCGTTCGTCCCTTCTTCGATCACGTCCATTTCATCCTCCTATGCACTATTACAGTGCGGCACGCCCGACGACCGGTCGCACCTGCCCAATCTTGATGCACAAAACCGGTGCACCCCCAAGCTCCGATCCGGGTCGACAGCAACCTCTCGCCGCTGGCATGGATGCTGCTGTTCGGCTGCGCGACCCACGAGGGATGGGTTGTATGTCTATCACCGGAAGGACAGAAGAATGAACAGCATCAAGCGCTCGCTCACCACCGCCGGCCTCGGCGCCTGCCTGATCGCCCCGGCCGCCTTCGCCCAGACGACGTGGGAAGACACCGAGATTTCGGCCAACGTCGCCTACGCCACCAACTACGTGTTCCGCGGGGTCTCCCAGACGGACAACCAGCGCGCCCTGCAGGGCGGCTTCGACTGGTCGCACGATAGCGGCTTCTATATCGGCACCTGGGCCTCGAACGTTGATTCGAGCTTCTTCGCCGGCCCCACCGACCCGCAGCTGGAAGTCGACTACTACGCCGGCTATGCCAACGAGGTCGGCGAGATCGGCTATGACGTCGGCGTGCTCTACTACACCTATCCCGGCGCGGATGACTTCGACACTTGGGAATTCCTGGTCGGCCTGAGCTACAGCTACTTCGGCGCCACGCTCTACTACTCCGACGAGCTGAACTTCATCGGCGTCGAGGAAAGCGCCTACTACCTCGACCTGTCTGCCGAGTTCCCGCTGGGCAACGAGTTCGCCCTGGCCGCCCACGTCGGCTACAACGCCGGCGACGCCTATGACGAGGCCGGCGACGGCATCGGCGTGGACAGCTACATCGACTGGGCCATCGGCATCTCGCGACCGCTGTTGGGCGTGGACCTGGCGCTGACCTATGTCTCCTCCGACGACGATGGTCAGGATCTGTTCGGCGAGGAAATCGCCGACGAAGAGCTGGTATTCATCGTCTCCAAGAGCTTCTAAGGACATCCGGCACCACAAGGAGCAACCGATGAAGCTGATCGCAGCAATCATCAAGCCGTTCAAGCTCGACGACGTGCGCGAGGCCCTGTCCGACATCGGCGTGCAGGGCATCACCGTAACCGAGGTCAAGGGCTTTGGCCGGCAGAAGGGCCACACCGAGCTGTATCGAGGCGCGGAGTACGTGGTCGACTTCCTGCCCAAGGTGAAGATCGAGGTGGCGGTCAGCGATCCGCTGGTCGACCAGGTGATCGACGCCATCAGCAAGAGCGCCAACACCGGCAAGATCGGCGACGGCAAGATCTTCGTCTTCGCCCTCGAGCAGGCCATCCGCATCCGCACCGGCGAGACCGGTGCGGACGCCCTCTAGCCCCGCGCCCAAGGAGAATCTCAAGTGGATCAACTGGTGGAGTTGAGCTACGCGCTCGACACTTTCTACTTCCTGGTTTCCGGTGCGCTGGTCATGTGGATGGCGGCCGGCTTCGCCATGCTGGAGGCGGGCCTCGTCCGGGCGAAGAACACGGCGGAGATCCTGACCAAGAACATCACGCTGTTCGCCATTGCCTGCGTCATGTACATGCTCGTCGGCTACAACATCATGTATCCGGGCGAGGCGGTGAACTCGTGGTGGCCGGGCATCAGCTTCCTGCTGGGCGCGGACAACACGGTTGAGGAGGTCCTGGCCAGTGGCGGGGAGACCTACTACTCCGGCATGTCGGACTTCTTCTTCCAGGTGGTGTTCGTGGCGACGGCCATGTCGATCGTTTCCGGTGCCGTGGCAGAGCGCATGAAGCTGTTCGCCTTCCTGCTGTTCGCCATCGTCATGACCGGGCTGATCTACCCGCTGCAGGGCTTCTGGAAGTGGGGCGGCGGCTTCCTGGATGCCGCCGGCTTCCAGGATTTCGCCGGTTCCGGCGTGGTGCATCTGACCGGTGCCACGGCGGCACTGGCGGGCGTGCTGCTGCTCGGCCCACGCCTTGGCAAGTACCGTTCCGACGGCTCGGTCGCGGCCATTCCCGGCGCCAACCTGCCCTTGGCCACGCTCGGCACCTTCGTGCTGTGGCTCGGCTGGTTCGGCTTCAACGGCGGCTCGGAGCTGATGATCAGCAACGTCGAGGAAGCCAACGCCGTGGCCCGTGTGTTCGTCAACACCAACATGGCCGCGGCGGGCGGCACGGTGGCGGCACTGCTGGTCGCCAAGTTGATGTTCGGCAAGGCCGATCTGACCATGACGTTGAACGGCGCCCTGGCAGGCCTGGTGGCCATCACCGCCGAGCCGCTGGGCCCGATGCCCGGCTGGGCGACCCTGATCGGCGCCGTCGGTGGCACGCTGGTGGTGTTCTCGATCGTCACGCTCGACAAGCTGAAGATCGACGATCCGGTCGGTGCGATCTCGGTGCACGGCGTGGTCGGCATCTGGGGCCTGATGGCCGTGCCGTTCAACAACGACGTCGGCTGGGGTCCGCAGATCCTCGGCACCGTGACGATCTTCGCCTGGGTCTTCATCGCCAGCCTGATCACCTGGTTCGTGATCAAGGCGGTGATGGGCATCCGTGTCACCGAAGAAGAGGAGTACGAAGGCGTGGATCTCTCCGAGTGCGGCCTCGAGGCCTACCCGGAATTCGCACCGTCGAAATAGCTGCGGCAACGCAGTCGAACCGGGCGGGCAGCGCAGGCTGCCCGCCTTTTTTGTGCCCTGGCCGCACTCGCCGGGGCGCCCGGCGATGCTAGACTGCCGTCACCGACATCGGGAGTGACTGCCATGAAACTGGTTACGGCCATCATCAAGCCGTTCCGCCTGGACGATGTGCGCGAGGCGCTGTCCGCCGCCGGCATCCAGGGCCTCACGGTCACCGAAGTCAAGGGCTACGGACGCCAGCGCGGCCACACCGAGCTTTATCGCGGCGCCGAGTACATCGTCGACTTCCTGCCCAAGGTGAAGGTCGAGATCGCCGTCACCGACACCCTGCTCGATACCGTGATCGACGCCATCAGCCGCAGCGCCAACACCGGCAAGATCGGTGACGGCAAGATCTTCGTGCAGCAGTTGGAACAGGCGATCCGCATCCGCACCGGCGAAACCGGCGACGACGCCCTCTGAGCCGACCGGCGCACCCGCGCTGCGGCTAAAGATCCGGCGGCCGGGGACGATGCCCCGGATATGCACCGCACCTGCCTGCTCTACCTACTCACCCTGGGCATCGCGCTGCCGGCTTCGGCCGGTGAGATCTATCGCTGGTACGACGGCCAAGGCCGGCCCGTGTTCGGCGACAGTCCCGGCCTGCAGCCCGCCGAGCGGCTCGACGTGGCCGTGCCAGCGGGCCGTCAACCTGCCGAACCGCCGACGGCACAGCCGCAGGCCCCCGGCAACGCCCCACCCGCGACCGCAACATCGGCCGCCGACTGCGCGGCAGTCACCGAGCGGCTGGCGCGATTCGAGAGCGCGGAATACCTCTATCGCGACGATGGCAGCGACAACCGCAGCCTGCTCTCCGAGAGCGAACGTGCCGCGGTGATCGAGCGTGAACGCGCCCGCGCAGAGGCGGCCTGCGCCGCCACCGACTGATCGCCCGGCCGCCTACGGCCCGCCGGCGAGGGCGGTCTCCACGAACGGCGGCAATGCGAACGCCGCCATGTGCGTCGACGCACTGTAGTAGCGTCCGGCCACCGACGCGGCCGCCGCCGCCGAGCGCGGCTGCACCGGCACCTGCCCGGTGGGTGCAGCCAGGCTGGCCGACCACCAGCCGCTGGGGTAGACCGGCTGCGGGAAGTGCAGCAGCCGACTGTCGGCGAAGCCCGCGTCGCGCATGGCGGCGTGCATCTCCTGCAGCAGCGAGAGGTTCAGCAGCGGCGATTCGCTCTGCTGCACCAGCAGCCCGTCCGGCCGCAGCACCCGGCGTACCTGCCGGTAGAAGGCACGGTTGAACAGCCCTTCCGCCGGCCCCACCGGATCGGTGCTGTCGACGATGACCACATCCACGCTCTGATCCGGCGCCTCGGCCATCCAGCGGATGCCGTCGCCGAAGATCAGCGCCGCGCGGGG
>JAASSS010000071.1 GCA_021767745.1 Pseudomonadota bacterium | reverse complement strand
CCGCCGGCGTCCATGTCCACGCTGATCCGGTAGCCCGCGCCGCCGGCATTACGCCGGCGCTTCTCGATCTCGTTGCCGGCCACCGCGCCACCCACGGCGCCGCCGATCGTGGCCAGCTTCTTGCCGCTGCCGCCGCCGATCTGGTTGCCGAGCAACCCGCCGGCCACGGCACCGGCGACCGCACCGACGCCGGAGGACGTCGCCTCGCTGGCCAACGGCTCGATGTCGATGATCACGCCGCAGACGGCGCAGACCGTCTCAGACGGGGCGCTGGCCGGTGCTGCCGATGGGGCTGGCGCCGGGGCGGCCGGCTTCGGCGCCGGCTTGGGTGCAGGCGCGGGTTTCGGGGCCGGCGCTGGCGCAGCCGGCGCCGGACTCTGCCGCGCCGTCGAGGTTTCGGCGTCCAGCGTCATCTGCTCGACGGTCTCGGTGCTTGCAGTGTCGGCCTCGCCGGCCGCCTCCGGGCCGCCGTCCGAGCAACCCACCAGCAGCAAGCCCGGCACCAACGGCAACAGCGCAATGCGCAGCATATGTTTCATAAGAGTTTGTCCTGTCGCGATCCGTGTCGGCGCTCCCGCGGCGCCGGTCGTCGATGTTATAACGGCGCCATCGCCGGCCTGTTGACCCGGCCGGCCGCCGCCGGGTCCCGCGGCGTCACCCAACTTTGCGCAGGAAACCGCTTCATGCCCCGCATTCGCCGCATGCTCACCCTCGCCGCCCTCGCTCTGCTGCTGCCGCTGCTGGCCGCCTGCGGCGGCGAGCCCGAGGTTCAGCCGGACCTCGCCGCCTCGCCGCTGGTCGGCACCTGGGAGAACGCCGCCGGTACCCGCGTGGAATTCCGCGCCGATGGCACCTACGAGCGCAGCAGCGGCGAGACCGGCCGCTGGCGGCCGCTCGAGCCCGGCCAGATCGAGTTGCAGAACGACGGCGGGCCGGTGCAGGCCCGCGCCCGCACCGGCTATGCCGTGACGGACGGCGTGCTGGAGTTGGATCTGACCGGCGAGCGATTCGAGTCGGCGCCGGCGACCAACGGCTGATCGGCACCATGCGCGGCCTGCTCACCTGCCTGCTGCTGGCGCTGCTGCCGTCCGGCCCCGCGCTGGCGGCCGGCGGCGTGAACACGGCGGTGGGCGACGTGGGACCGACGCGCGCCGTGCTCTGGGCGCGGGCGCCGGCGGCGGCAGAGCTGAACCTGTGGCTGCGCGAGGGACGTCAGCTGCCCTCGCTGCAGCGCATCGCCGTGGATGCAGACAGCGACCACGCCGGCCATTTCGTGCTCGAGGGCCTGCGCCCGGACACCCTCTATGACTACCGCGTCTGGGCAGGTGACGGCCCGCTGCAGCGCGGCTGGCACCTCGGCGAGCGCGGGCGCTTTCGTACCGCGCCCCGGCCGCAGGATGCGGCGCCGGTGCGCCTGGCCTTCGGCGCCGATCTCGGCGGCGGCAACGTCTGCCGCGAGCTCGGTGCCGGCTTCCCGACGCTGCGCGCGGTGCGTGACTACGATCCGGGGCTCTTCCTTGCGCTGGGCGACATGATCTATGCCGACAGCCCCTGTCAGTCGACCGGGCGCTTCGGCGCGAGCCAGCTCGCCGCCCCCGCGCCCGCCCGCACCCTGGCCGACTACCAGGCCCGCTGGCGCTACACGCTGGCCGATGGCGATCTGTCCGCGCTGCGCAGCACCCGGCCCTACATCGCCATCTGGGACGATCATGAGATCGCCGATGACGCCGGTCCGGCCGAGCCGCAGAGCGCCGCGCTGATGGCACCCGCACGTCAGGCCTTCCTCGACTACAACCCGGTGCCGCCGAGCGAGCCGGCCGGCACGCTCTATCGCCAGCTACGCTGGGGCCGCCACCTCGCGCTGTTCCTGCTCGATACCCGCCAGTACCGCGATGCCGCCGGCTGGCCGGACGATCCCACCCGGCCCAAGAGCCTGCTGGGCCGGGCCCAGCGCCAATGGCTGGAGAGCGCGCTCGCCGGCTCCGACGCCACCTGGAACGTCATCGTCAGCAGCGTGCCGCTGTCGATCCCGACCGGCGCGCCTGGCCAGCGGGACGGCTGGGCCGACGGCGGCGATGGCAGCGGCTATGAGTTGGAGCTGCTGGCGCTGCTGCGCCAGCTGGCCGCTGCCGGCGTCGGCAACGTGATCTTCCTTGCCGGCGATGCGCACCTGCCGGCCCTGCTCGCTCATCGACCGTTGGCCGACATGCCCGCCTTCGAGGTCCTGGAGGCGATCGCCGGCCCGCTGGCCGCCAGCCTCGGCGAGGCGCCCACGCCCGATCCCACGCTGAACCCGCAGCTGCTCTTCGCGCGCGCGCCGGCCGCACCGCCGGCGAGCCGGCAAGCGGCCGAGGACTGGCTGAACTTCGGCACGGTGGAGATCGCCGCGGACGGCGCCCTGACCCTCGGCTTTCGCAACGCCCGCAACGAGCCGCTGTTCGAACGCCGCCTGAGCCCGTAGGCGGCCGCGTTCGCGGCACACGTCATCGGCGCGTTATCCCGCCGCCAACGCCCTGTCACCTCGCCACGGCACCCTCAGCGCTCCCGACCGCCGCCCCGGAGCCGCTGATGCGATCACTGCCTCGCCCGTGCCTGTCCACCGCCCTCGCCACCGTCTTGGCCACCGCCGCGGTCGGCACCGTGTTCCCCCCGGCCGCACGCGCTGCCGTGCAGCCGACGCCGGCGGTCGCGCCGACGGCGGAAAGCGCCATCATCTGGGCCCGCGCCGAGGGTCCGGAAACGGTGCGGCTGTGGCTCGCCAGCGACCAGGGCCCGCCGATCTTCCGGACGCTGCCGGCCGCCGCCGATGCGGACTGGACGGTGCGCTTCGTGGTCGAGGGCCTCGCGGCGGACACGACCTATCGCTACCGGCTGTGGAGCAACGAGACCGGCCCGGTGCGCAATCTCAAACGCGCCGTGAGCGGCAGCTTCCGCACGGCGCCGGCGGCCGACAGCACCGCCCGCCTGCGGCTGGCCTGGGGAGGTGACGTCGCCGGTCAGAACGTCTGCCGCGACGCCACCGAGGGCTTCCCGATCTTCGCTGCCATCCGGGCGCTCGAGCCGGACTTCTTCATCGGCCTGGGCGACATGATCTACGCCGACAACGTCTGCGAGCCGATCGGGCGCTATCAGAACGAGCAGCTCGCCGGCGAGTTCCCGCCGGCCACCTCGCTGGCCGACTACTGGGCCCATTGGCGCTATGCGTGGGGCGAGCCGCAGCTGGCGGCGCTGCGCCGGCAGACCGGCTACTTCGGCATCTGGGACGATCATGAGGTGGTCAACGATTTCGGCCCGCTGAACGACACCCGGCAGGAGGCGCCCTATACCGGCCAGAACCTGCTGCCGATCGGCCTGCAGGCGTTCCTGGACTACAACCCGGTCGATCCCGCGGCGATCACACCCCAACGGCTCTACCGCAGCCTGCGCTGGGGCCGGCACCTGGAGATCTTCATCCTCGACAACCGCCAGTACCGCGACGCGAACTTCGAGCCCGACGACGATGCCTCGCCCAAGACGATGCTCGGCCGCGAGCAGGTTGCCTGGCTCAAGGCCGGCCTCGCCGCCTCCGATGCGACCTGGAAGCTGATCGTCACCAGCGTGCCGATGTCGATCCCGACCGGCTCCGCCGGTGCCGGCGGTCGCGACGGCTGGGCGAACTTCGAGCAGGCCGGCGGCTACGAGCGCGAGCTGCTGGACATCCTCGGCTTCATGGCTGCGCAGGGCATCCACAACAACCTGTGGATCACGACCGACGTGCACTTCGCCTCGGTCTTCCGTTATCGGCCGATCGCCGAGGCGCCGGACTTTCTCGCGCACGAGGCGGTGGTCGGCCCGCTGAACGCCGGGCTGTTCCCCAACGCGGCCTTCGATACCACGCTGAACCCGGAGCGGCTGTTCTTCTTCGGCCCGCAGGAACCGGTGACCAGTTGGTCGACGGCCAAGGACTGGTTCAACTTCGGTGTGATCGACATCGACGATCGGGGCCTGCTGACCTTCAGTGTGCGCGATACCGCCGGCGAGACCCGCTTTGCCGAGACGCTCATCCCCCGCGAGTGACGCCGGGGGCCGGCCCGCCGGATGGCGCCGCTTGCGCCGTCCGGCGGTGCTGGCCATGCTGGAGCCGGCATGATCGTCAGCAGCCGGCTCCGATGTTGAACACCGCGCGGCGCGTGCCGCCGGCTGCCTGCCAACCCGCGGCCGAGCCGGCCGCGCTGGCGGCCTGGCTCGACGCCCAGCCGCGGCTGTTCGTGCTCACCGGCGCCGGCTGCAGCACCGCCTCGGGCATTCCCGACTACCGCGATGCCGACGGCGTCTGGCGCCGCGGCACCCCCATGGCCCATCGCGATTTCATCGGCAGCGCCGCCCGCCGCCGCCGCTATTGGGCACGCAGCCTGGCAGGATGGCCGGCGTTCGCCGCCGCCCGTCCGAACCCGGCGCACCGGGCGCTCGCCGACCTGGAGCGGGCCGGGCGCATCGTGCAACTGGTGACCCAAAACGTCGACGCATTGCACCAGCGTGCCGGCAGCCAGCGGGTAATCGACCTGCACGGCCGGCTCGACCGGGTGATCTGCCTGGACTGCGGCGTGCGCCGCTCGCGTCACGCGCTGCAGCAGGCCCTGCTGGCGGCCAATCCCGGCTGGGACGCGCAGCAGGCGCGGGTACTGCCGGATGGCGATGTGGCCGTCGAGGACGATGCCGGCTTCCTCGTGCCCGCCTGTCCGCACTGCGGCGGGATCCTCAAGCCCGACGTCGTCTTCTTCGGCGAACGTGTGCCGCCAGCCCGCGTCGAGGCCGCCTTCGCCGCCCTGAGCGAGGCCGACGCGGTGCTGGTGGTGGGCAGCTCGCTGATGGTGTACTCGGGCTTTCGCTTCGTGCGCGAGGCGATCCGGCTGGGCAAGCCGGTGGCGGCCATCAACCTCGGCCGCACCCGGGCGGACGACCTGTTCACACTGCGGCTGGCGGCCGACGCCGCCGATGCCCTGCCACCGCTGGTGGCACCGTTCATGGACGCCGGCTGACGACTACGCTGGTTCGCAACGACCTCTGGCAAGGAAACGTTCATGGCTGGCCATCATCCGCGCCGCCTGGCCCTCGGCCTGGCTCTGCTGCTGCTCACCGTCCCGCCACTCGCCATGGCACAGCCGGCCTCGGATCAGGCCGCGACGCGCTACCCGATCGTGCTGATCCACGGCTTTCTCGGCTTCGACACGCTGCTCGGCATGGACTACTGGTTCGGCATCCCCGGGCCGCTGCGCGAGGCCGGCGCCACGGTGTTCGTGCCGCAGGTCGCGGCGATCGACTCCAATGAGGCGCGCGGCGAACAGCTGCTGCGACAGCTGGCGCGCTACCGGGCGCAGAGCGGCGTCGAGAAGTTCAACCTCATCGGCCACAGTCAGGGCGGCATGACGGCGCGCTACGTCGCCGCGCAGCGGCCGGAGTGGGTCGCCTCGATCACCACCGTGGGCTCGCCGCACAAGGGCTCGGCCTTCGCCGACTGGCTGCGGGCGCGCTTCGCCGAGGGCAGCATCGGCGAACGGCTGGCGGTCGGCGCCTTCGCCCTCACCGGCCGGCTGATCGACCTCGGCTCACGCGGCGGCTATGGGCAACAGCCGCTGGCGGCGCTGGGCTCGATGACCAGCGCCGGCGCCGCCGATTTCAACGCCCGCCATCCTGCCGGCATCCCCACCACGGACTGCGGCGAGGGCGAGCACGAGGTCGACGGTATCCGCTTCTGGTCCTGGGGCAGCATCGGCCACTTCAGCACCGGCATCGATCCGAGCGATGGCGTGCTCTGGCTGACCGGCCTGCCCTTCGAGGAGGAGAACGACGGGCTGGTCGGGCGCTGCAGCACGCACTTCGGCGAAGTGCTGCGCGATGACTACCGCCACAATCACATGGACCAGACCAACCTGCTGTTCGGCCTGGACGGCGGCGGCGAGGATGAACCGGTGGCACTGTATCTGGCCCATGCCGCCCGTCTGAAGGCCGCCGGGCTATAGGTGGCGCCGGGATTGCAATGCACGGCCTTGCCTTTATATTAGGAATAACTTAATTCCTGAATCGAATAAGGAGGCGCCATGCTGTTCCGGCAACTGATCGATCTGGAGACCTCGAGCTATACCTACCTGCTCAGCGCCGGACCACGGCGCGAGGCGGTGCTGATCGACCCGGTGAAGTCGCAGCTCCAGACCTACCTCACGCTGCTGCGCGAGCTGGAGCTGACGCTGGTGAAGACGCTGGATACGCACACCCACGCCGATCACATCACCGCGCTCGGCGACCTGCGCGATGCCACCGGCGCGGCGAGCGTGATGGGCGAGCAGTCCCGGGCGTCCTGCGTCAGCGAACGGGTGGCGGACGGGCAGACGGTCGAGGTCGACGAGCTGGTGTTGCGGGCGCTGTCGACGCCGGGGCACACCAATGAGTCCTACAGCTTCCTGCTCGAGCGCGGCGGCCCGCCGATGGTCTTCACCGGCGATGTGCTGCTGATCCGGGGCAGCGGCCGCACCGATTTCCAGGGCGGCGATCCGCACGCCTCGTATCGTTCGATCGTCCATCGGCTGTTCACGCTGCCCGAGCAGACGCTGGTCTACCCCGCGCATGACTACAAGGGCTGGACGGCTTCCTCGATCGGCGAGGAGAAGCGGCACAACCCGCGTCTGGCCGGCAAGAGCGAGGCGGAGTACGTGGCGATCATGCAGGCGCTGAACCTGCCCGATCCGAAGCAGATCGACGTCGCCGTGCCGGCCAATCTCGCCTGCGGCCAGCCTGCCGCCTGAATCGGTGCGCCTGCCGCTCGCGGCCTCGCTGGCCGGCTATGACCGCGGCGCGTTCGCCGACGACCTGATCGCCGGCACCATCACCGCGTTGCTGCTGGTGCCCCAGGCACTGGCCTACGCGCTGCTGGCCGGGCTGCCGGCCCAGGTCGGCCTGTATGCCAGCATGCTGCCGCCGGTGATCTACGCCCTGCTGGGCAGCAGTCGAACGCTGGCAGTCGGCCCGGTGGCCGTCGCCGCCGTGATGGTGGCCGCGGCGCTCGGCCCCTACGCCGGCGGCGACCCGGCTCGCTACCTCGCCGGCGCCACCATCCTCGCCGCCGAGGTCGGCCTGCTGCTGGCGCTGCTGGGCGCCCTGCGGCTGGGCGCGCTGACCAGCTTCATCGGCCATCCGGTGCTGACCGGCTTCACCGCGGCGGCGGCGCTGGTGATCATCGCCTCCCAACTCGGACCGCTGACGGGCATCGCGCTCGCGGGCCACGGCTTGCTCGCCCATGCCGCCAGCCTGCTCGGCGGGCTCGGGCGGCTGCACCTGCCCACGCTGCTGCTCTCGCTCGCGGCGATCGCCCTGCTGCTGCTGGCGCGCGGACCGCTCGTGCACGGGCTGATGACGCTGGGCTGCCCGGCCCGGCAGGCACAGATCCTCTCGCGGCTAGGGCCGTTGGCCGTGATGGCGGCGGCCCTGGCGGCCATGGCGCTGGCCGGCCCGCAGCATGCCGGCATCGCCGTGCTCGGCACGGTTCCAAACGGGCTGCCGCGACCGACGCTGGGCTTTCTCGACCCCACCGGCTGGCGCGCGCTGGCGCCCTCGGCCGTGCTGATCGCCCTGGTCGGCTACGTGGAGAGCGTGTCGGTCGCCAAGACGCTGGCCGCCCGCCGGCGCGAGCGTATCGATCCCGATCAGGAGCTGCTGGCCCTGGGCGGTGCCAACCTCGCCAGCGCCCTGAGCGGCGCCATGCCGGTCGCCGGCGGCTTCTCGCGCTCGGTGGTGAACTTCGACGCCGGGGCGCGCACGCAGCTGGCGGCGATCGTCACAGCGGTGCTGGTGGCGCTGATCGCGCTGCTGGCGGGCGACGCACTGGCGCTGCTGCCGCGGGCCGCGCTGGCCGCGGTGATCGTGGTGTCGGTGGCACAGCTGATCGACCCGGCGCACATGCGCGAGATCTGGCGGTTCGACCGCGCCGATGGCAGCGCGATGCTGGCGACCTTCGGCGGGGTGCTGCTGCTCGGCATCGAGCAGGGCCTGTTGCTGGGCGTGGTGGTGGCACTGGCGCTGTACCTGCACCGCACCAGTCGGCCGCACATCGCCATCGTCGGGCGCATCCCGGGCACCGAGCATTTCCGCAACGTCGACCGGGAGCGGGTGCAGACCCAGCCCGGCTGCATGGCGATCCGCATCGACGAGAACCTCTACTTCGGCAACGTCGGCCCGGTGCAGGACTTCATCCTCGGGGCCATCGCCGATGCGCCGGACTGCCACGACCTGGTGCTGATCATGAGCGCGGTCAACCACGTCGACAGCAGCGGCCTGGAGCTGCTCGAACAGCTGCGCGCGGACCTGGCCGGCGCTGGCGTCGGCCTGCACCTGACCGAGGTAAAGGGGCCAGTGATGGACCGCCTGCGACACAGCACTTTGCTACGCGGCGGCGGCCATCCCCCCTGCCCGGTGCATCGCTCGACGCACGACGCGCTGCGTGCGCTCGCCGGCTCACCGCCGGCGCCGCCGCGGACGCTGGAGAAGACAGGCTAGCGGCGCGCCGCCCGCGCTGGCGGACGCACCTGCAACAGGCCACGCGTCTGACCGCCGGCGCGGCCCATCGCCGCCTGCAGGTCTGCCAGCCTCACCCACGCCGGCACGTGCGCGCCGGCGTCCGCGACATCGAGCAGCAGCACGCGATCCTCGGCGGGCGCGTAGGCCGACACCGGCGAGATGTGGCCACCGCCGCGCTGGCCCAGCGTGGCCCGATCATAGTTGGCGATGAGGTAATCGCCGGGGTGCGCGAGGTTCGCCGTCACCAGCGCCCGCAGCGCCGGCAGGGTCGGCGCCCTGTGGATCTCCACCTCGGCCCCCTGCTCGCGCAGCAACTGCGCCAGTCGCGTCAGCGACAGCCCGTAGAGCCGCATGCGCAGGGCGCCGCCGGTGGCCGCCGGTGCGGCCGCGTATAGTGTCTGCTGCTGCCAGCGGCGATGCCCGATGCCGGCGTTGAGTACCATCGCGCCGCTGGCGATGCCGCACCAGCTGGCCTGGCGCTGCCGCTCGTAGTAGCGGCTGAGCGGCGCGTGATCGACGCGCAGGGCGTCGCTCAGCAGGGCCTGGCCGGCCGCGCCGTGCAGCGGTACCGGCGCGGGCGGCCGGGCGCCGGCCGGATCGTGCGCCGCCGCGCCGGGACCGGCCGCGCCGGCCGCGCTCGCCAGACCCGCGAGCAGCAGCATGATCAGGCGCCCGCGCGGACGTCGACGGGACCTCACAGGCCGAGCTCGGACCACAGCGCGTCGATGCGTTCGCGCACATCAGTGCGCATGCGGATCGGCCGGCCCCACTCGCGATCGGTCTCGCCCGGCCATTTGTTGGTGGCATCGAGCCCCAGCTTGCCGCCAAGGCCGGCCACCGGCGAGGCGAAATCCAGATAGTCGATCGGGCTGCGCTCGACCAGCTGCAGGTCGCGCACTGGATCCATGCGCGTGGTGAGCGCCCAGATCACGTCCTGCCAATTGCGGGCGTCGATGTCCTCGTCCACCACGATCACGAACTTGGTGTACATGAACTGGCGCAGGAAGGACCAGACGCCGAACATGACGCGCTTGGCGTGTCCGGGATACTGCTTGCGCATGCTGACCACCGCCAGCCGGTATGAGCAGCCCTCCGGCGGCAGGTAGAAGTCGACGATCTCGGGAAACTGCTTGCGCAGGATCGGCACGAAGACCTCGTTCAGCGCCAGGCCCAGCACGGCCGGCTCGTCCGGCGGCCTGCCAGTGTAGGTGCTGTGATAGATCGGCTGGCGCCGGTGGGTGATGCGCTCCACCGTGAAGACGGGGAAGCGGTCTACCTCGTTGTAGTAGCCGGTGTGATCGCCGAACGGGCCCTCCGGCGCCATGTCGTCCGGCTTGAT
>JAASSS010000070.1 GCA_021767745.1 Pseudomonadota bacterium | reverse complement strand
CTCTCGCTGCGTGCGCAGGTGGTGGAGGGCCGCGCGCTGGGGCAGGCCATGCAGGCCCATCCGGCGGTCTTCGGCGCCGACTACTGCGCCACGGTCACTGCCGGCGAGCAGACCGGCCGGCTGGACGTGGTGCTGGAACGGCTCGCCGATCTCGTGGAGCGGCGCCAGCAGCTGCAGCAGAAGCTGACGACCGCGTTGATCTACCCGCTGCTGCTGGCGGTGGTCGCCGTGCTGATTGTGGTCGGCCTGCTGACCTACGTCGTGCCCCAGGTGGTCGACGTGTTCGTCGGCATGGACCAGACCCTGCCGCTGCTCACGCGTCTGCTGATCGGCTTCAGCGAAGCGCTGCAGCGCTGGGGGCTCTATGCGCTGGCGTTGCTGGCCGCGGCGATGGCTGGCGCCGGCTGGCTGCTGCGCCAGCCGCGCTGGCGGCGGCGGGCGCATGCCCTGCAGCTGCGGGTGCCCGGCCTGCGCCGGCTGATCGTCGGCGCCAATACCAGCCGTTTCACCCGCACGCTGAGCATCCTCATCGCCAGTGGTGTGCCGGCCGTGGAGGCGATGCGGATCGGCGCCGGGGTGATCGGCAATATGCCGATGCGCGCCGCGGTGGAGGCGGCGGCCGGCCGCGTGCGGGAGGGGGCGAGCCTGTTCCAGAGCCTGTCGGTGACCGGATACTTTGCGCCGCTGGCCCTGCATCTGATCGCCAGCGGCGAGGCCAGCGGCCGGCTGGAAGAACTGCTCGAGCGCTCGGCCGACGCCCTGGAGCGCGAACAGGAGGCCTGGCTCGCCACGCTCATGAGCCTGCTCGAGCCGCTGATGATCCTCGTGATGGGCGGCCTGGTCCTGCTGATCGTGCTGGCGATCATGCTGCCCGTGTTCAACCTCAACCAGATGGTGGGATTCTGACCATGCAACGTGCTCCGCAGCGCGGCCGCCAGGCCGGCTTCACCCTGATCGAGATCATGGTCGTCGTGGTGATCCTCGGCATCCTCGCAGCCATCGTGGTGCCGAACGTGATGGACCGGCCGGATGCCGCCCGGGTGGTCAAGGCGCGCCAGGACCTGCGTTCGCTGGAAACCACGCTGAACCTGTACCGGCTGGACAACTTCCGCTACCCCACGACCGACCAGGGGCTCGAGGCGCTGGTGGACGAGCCCACTTACGCGCCGGTGCCGCCGAACTACAAGGACGGCGGCTACCTCGATCGCCTGCCGACCGACCCGTGGGGCAATCCCTACGTCTACCTCAGTCCCGGCACCCACGGCGCGTTCGACCTGTCGAGCCTGGGCGCGGACGGGCAGCCGGGCGGCGAGGGCATGGACGCGGACATCAACAACTGGGAGCTGGAGTAGGGCGATGCGCGCCGCCGGCGGCTTCACGCTGATCGAGCTGCTGGTGGTGCTGGTGCTCATGGGTATCGTGCTCACCTTCGCGACGCTCGGCAGCGGCCTGGCCGGCAGCGATCGGCGCCTGGATCTGCTCGGCGAGCGGCTGGGCGGCTGTTTCGAGCGGGCGGGCGAGCGTGCCGTGGCGCGGGCGCAGGTGCTCGGTCTGGCGCTGGACGATGGCGTGCTGGACTGGCGCTATCGTGACCGTGGCGGCGGCTGGCAGCCCCTGCCGTCCGGCTGCAGCGTTCGGCGGCTGCCGGCCTGGGTGCGCGTCGACTGGCGTGTCGAAGGCCGTCGGCTCAGGCCTGGCGCGATCCGGCAGGGTCGGCCTGTGCTCGTCTGGTTGCCGGACGGCGCCGCGGCAGACTTCGTCCTGAATCTCGCGGCACCGGAGGGGGCGGCGCTGGTCATCGAGGGCGATGTGCTGGGTCGTGTCGAGCTGCGGCGCGATGGCTGAGCGGGGCTTCACGCTGCTGGAAGTGATGGTGGCGCTGGCGGTGCTGGCGATCGCCCTCGGCGCGGCGCTGCAGACCGCCGCCACCGGCAGCCGCCAGCTGGCGGAGCTGGAGGCGCGCACGGTGGCCGGCTGGGTGGCGCAGAATGTCGTCGCCGAGCTGCAGCTGGCGCCGGACTGGCCGGCGCCCGGCATCCGGGAGGGCGTGCAGTCCCAGCTTGGCCGCGAGTGGGATTGGCAGGCGCGGATCGAGGCGACGAACGATTCGGACCTGCGCCGGGTGGAGGTGCGGGTGCAGCCGCGCCAGGGTGAGGGCGCGGGCTATCTGCTGGCGGCACTGCCGCGGCCGGCGCCGCCGGCGGACGAGGGCGAGGCCGGTGCCGGGCCGGCGCAGGATGGAGCGGCGCCGGATGCGTAGGCCACGCGGCTTCACGCTGCTCGAGCTGCTGGTGGCGATCGCGATTCTCGCGTTGCTGGCCGCCTTCGCCTATGCCGGGCTGAACGCGCTGCTGCGTCACACCGAGGCGACCCAGGCGGCGCTCGCGCCACTGCGCACGCTGCAGCAGGGCGTGGGCCAGCTCGAGCGTGACCTGCACCAGCTGGCACCACGTGGCGTGCGCGATGCCCGCGGCGATCCGCAGCCGCCGTTGCGCGTGCAGGGTCGGTCCGACCTGCCGCTGCAGCTGACCCAGTCCGGCTGGCTGAATCCACTGGCGGCGCCGCGGGCGGCTTTGCAGCGGGTGCACTATCGCCTCGACGGTCAGCGGCTCGAACGCATCGCCTACGCGGTGCTGGACCAGCCGCCGGGCACCGCGGCCGTAGCCAGCAGCAGCGTGCTGTTCGAGGGGGTGACGCGCTTCGAGGTAGCGGTGTTCGATGCCGATGCGCAGCGCTGGCGGAACGACTGGCCCCCGCCGGCGGAGGGAGGCGCGCCGTCCCGGCCGGGGCTGTCGGCGGGCGAGCCGCTGCCGCGGGCGCTACGCTGGCGGCTGGAGCTGGCGGGCCGGGATGGCACGCTGGAGCGGCTGGTGGTGCTGCCGTGACTGCGCGTCAGCGCGGCGTCGCGCTGCTGACGGCGTTGCTGATCGCGGCGTTGGCGGCGCTGCTGGCGGTCACCGCGATCGAGCGGGAGTCTCTGGCGCTGCAGCGCACGCAGGCGATCATCATCGACGGTCAGGCCTGGGCCCTGGTCGGCCTGCTGGAGGCGCAGGCCCAGACACGCCTGACGCGCGACGCGGCGGCCGGGCCGGCGGATACACTCGCCGAATCCTGGGCCGCTATCGACAAGCAGATCTGGGAGATCGGCCAGGGACAGGGCCAGCTGGTCGATCTGCAGGGCCGGTTCAACATCAACAACCTGGCCGCCGGCGGTGCCGTGCAGGCCGCCTGGGCGAGCGCCTTCGAGCGGTTGCTGCAGGCGCTGGAGATCGATCCGGTGATCCTGCCGGCGGTGCTCGACTATCTGGATGCCGATAACGAGGCGCGCGCCGGGGGTGCCGAGGATGCGTACTATCTGCGCCAGATGCCGCCGCGACGCAGCGCCGACGGACCGCTGACCGATGTCGAGGAACTGCGTGCGGTGCGCGGCATGACGCCAGCGATGTTCGGGCGCCTGGCGCCGCAGCTGACGGCCCTGCCGGAACCGACCACGATCAATGTCAATACGGCCGATGTGCCCGTGCTGCTCGCTCTCATGCCGCAGCCGTCGCGGGCGTTCGCAGCGCGGCTGCGGGCAAGGCAGGCAGAGGGAGGATTTATGGACGTGCAGTCTCTGCTGGTGGAGGCCCCGCCGGCGCCGGCGGGGGCGCCGGCGGCGCTGGATCTCGGCCTGATGGGTGTCGGCAGCAACCATTTCGCCCTGCTCGGACGTCTGCAGCTGGCGGCGCGACCATTCCACTTCCGCAGCTTCCTAGAGCGCCGGCAGGCGCAGGTCGAAGTACGCTACCGCCAACGGGAGCTCACCGATGTCTAGGCTGTTGCTGCTGCGGCCGGCCTCACCCACGGCGGCACAGTGTCGATGGGCGCAGCTGGCGGGCCCGGCCGGCGTGCGCGCCAGCGGCGAGGAGGCCTGGCAGGCGCTGCCGGCGGCGACTGCCGGGGAGCGGGTCATTCTGCTGCTGCCGGCCGAGGATCTGTTGTTTGCCCCGCTCGAGCTCGCCGCTCGCGGTGCGGACCTGCTGCGGGCGGCGCCGTATGCCCTCGAGGAGCGACTGCCTGCCGAGCCGGAGCGCTATCACGTCGCCATCGGGGCGCGGCTTGGCCCCGGTCGCTATCGCGTGGCCGCCATCCTGCACGAACGTCTGCAAGCCTATCTCGAGCGCTGCGCGTCGGCCGGGCTGCAGGTGGACAGCGTCGTGCCCGAGCCGCTGGCACTGCCGGCGCCGACGGCGCACGCCTGGCAGGCGCTGCTGGATGGGGACCGGCTGCTGGTCCGGACCGCCGCGGCGGAAGGTTTCGCCTGCCCGCTCGACCAGGCACCGGTCTATCTGGAGGCAGCGGCCAGAGCCCAGGACGGCCCGCCGCAGGTGCTGAACATCGCCTGCATCGGGGCGGCATCCACCGCGGTACGCCAGCCCGCAGCATGGGCATTGACCGAGCAGCGCCCGCGCCGGCTGATGCACTGGGCGGAAGCCTTCGAGCCGCAGGCACTGCGGCAGCCGCCCCTCGATCTGCTGCAGGGAGCACATGCAGGCCGTGGTTCTGGCGCCGACCTGCGGCGCTGGCGCTGGGCGCTCGCGGCCCTCGCCGCGTGGGGGGTGCTGACCCTGACACTGACGCTGCTCGAGCAGGCGCGGCTGCGTGACCAGGTGGAGACGCTGCAGGCGCAGGCGGCCGACATCTACCGCGCCGCGGTGCCCGAGGCGCGGCGGGTCGTCGCCCCACGCCTGCAGATGCAGCAGGCACTGGCGGCGGCGGGTCAGCAGGCGCGCGAGCCGCTGTTCGGCCTGCTGGCGGCCAGTGCGCCGGCGCTCGCCGGCGTGGCCGGGGCCGAGGTCGAATCCCTGGACTACCGTCCCGGCCGGCTCGACCTTGTGCTGCGACTGCCCGATGCGGCCACGCTGGAGGTGCTGCAGGAAGCATTGCGTGCCGAGGGTCTGGCTGCCGAGGTGCTCACGGCAAGCACCGGCGAGGCGCAGATCACGGCGCAGCTGCGCGTTCGGGAGATGGCATGAACGCTTGGTGGCAGGCGCGACAGCCGCGGGAGCGGGTGCTGTTGACGGTCATGACGATTGCCCTGGTGGGGGCGGTGGTCTGGTGGTCGCTGTTGGCCCCGCTGACCGAGCGGGGCCAACAGCTGCGGGCGCAGCGGGCGGCGGCGGCGGCCGATGTGGCATGGATGCGCGAGGCCGCAGCGCGGCTGGCCGCCGCCGGGCCGACAGCCGCTGCGGCAGACGCCGCCGCCGCCGGGCTCGACCCGCTGGTGGCGGCGCAGCAGGCCGCCGGCACTGCCGAGATTCCGGCCACGGCCGTGCGGCTGACGGTAGGGCAGGACGGGCGGCTGGAGGCGAGCTTCAGTGCGGTACCGTTCAGCGCGCTGCTGCATTGGACCGAGCTGATGACCGAGCGGACGGGGCTGCAGTTGAACGCCTTCAGTGCCCGGGCCGCGGCCCCAGGGCTGGTGGAGGCCAACGTCGCCCTGACGGGGGCCAGCGACTGAAAGGGCAGCGGCCGTCAGTCGGCTGCGCTCGCTACCCCGGTCGGGGCGCGCGGTGGGCGCTGCGCCGCCAGCCAGCGCCGCAGCGCCGGCCGCGTGGCCGCTGCACGGCCGATGGCGTTATAGAGCTCCGGCGTCAGCTGGTACTGGGCCAGTGCCGCAAGCATCTTCTCGTTGGCCTCGCGAACCAGCCGGCCGCGCTCGGCGGCAGCCAGACCCGACAGGCGCAGTACGTCGCGGTAGTCCTGCTGGACCCGCTCCACTTCGAGCCGCGCCAGTGCGTAGCGGCGCAGCTCGTCGTTGTCGAAACGTTCGTCGATCGGTCCGTCCGGCAGCTCCAGTTCCCGTTCGGCCGCCTGCGTCACCAGACCGAACAGGCAACACAGCAGCAGGATCCAGGGCCAGGATGCAGATCGGACGCGTTGCGGATGATCGGATGTCATCGTCGCCTTTCCTGCCGCGTCACCGCAGGCGGTAAGAGGTGACCACCCGGTAGCGAGGGCCGGTCCGTTGATTAACGTTGCTGCACATAAGCTGATAGTCCACCATCACGCACCGTAACGTCAGACGTTGCAGCCAGGCAGGAATTCCCTGCGCCATCGAAGCGCCTCGCAGCAGCGTGATATGCGGCAGGAACGATTGGCTTCGCTTCGCGATCGGCAGTCCGGCCAGCAAGGCATCCAGATGGGTCACCAGCTGCTGCAGCGCCGGCGCGGGCTCGACTCGCAGCGCCAGCAGACGCGGGCGGGTCGGCGGCAACAGCAGTCCGCCGCCAGCCTGCACCTCGATAGTATCGACCGGGGCGGCACGGGCCTGCAGCCGCGCGCACAACTCGGCGACCTCTGGGGCGTCCAGATCCCCCAGATAGCGCAGTGTCAGGTGCAGATCGTCCGCGGCCAGCGGCTGCACACCGGCGGGCTGCAGCGGCCGTGCCCGGGCCAGCCACTGGCGCTGTTCGGCGGGGGGACGCCACGCCAGAAAGGCGCGCCGCAGGGGCCCTGTCGCCGGCGAGGACGGGTGCGAGCACGACGGGTCGCGGGCGGCCGGGTTCCTTTTTCTGCCGGTAATCATTGGGTAAACTTGCCTGTTTGTGCCAGCCGGCGACATTGTCAGGGACATGAGTGAAATGAGTGTGGAACGCGAAGCGATGGAGTTTGACGTCGTTATCGTCGGTGCCGGGCCGGCCGGACTGTCCTGTGCCTGCCGCCTGTTGCAGATGGCGCAGGAGGCGGGGCGCGAGCTCGAGGTCTGCGTCGTCGAGAAGGCCTCGGAGATCGGCGCCCATTCGCTGTCCGGGGCCGTGCTGGAGCCGCGGGCACTCGACGAGCTGTTTCCGGACTGGAAGGCGCGTGGCGCGCCGCTGAACGTGCCGGTCAGCGGCGACGAATTCTACTTCCTGTTCAACGAGCAGAGCGCCGCCAAGACGCCCTCGTTCCTGATCCCCAAGCCCATGCACAACGAGGGCAACTACGTCATCAGCCTGGGTCAGCTGGTGCGCTGGCTGGGTGAGCAGGCCGAGGCCATGGGCGCCAACATCTTCCCCGGCTTTGCCGCGGCCGAGGTGCTGATCGACGAGCAGGGCGTGGTCCGTGGCGTGGCGACCGGCGACATGGGCGTCTCCAAGAGCGGCGAGCACAAGGCGAGCTTCGAGCCGGGCGTGGAGCTGCGGGCCAAGTACACCGTGTTCGCCGAGGGCTGCCGCGGGCATCTGGGCAAGCAGATGATCGGCCGCTATGACCTGGCCGAGGGTCGGGATCCGCAGCACTACGGCATCGGCCTGAAGGAGATCTGGGAGATCGATCCAGCCAAGCATCAGCCGGGCCTGGTAGTGCATACCGCCGGCTGGCCGATGGATGACCATACCGAGGGCGGCGGCTTCCTCTATCACTGGGAAGACAACAAGGTCCTGCTCGGCTACATCATCGCGCTGGACTACAAGAACCCGTACCTGAACACTTTCAAGGAGTTCCAGCGCTGGAAGCTGCACCCGAAGATCAGTGAACTCCTCGCCGGCGGCAAGCGCGTCAGCTACGGGGCCCGGGCGTTGATCAAGGGCGGCTACCAGTCGCTGCCCAAGCTGACGTTCCCCGGTGGTCTGCTCGTGGGCGACGAGGCCGGCTTTCTCAATGGTGCCAAGATCAAGGGCAATCACACCGCCATGAAGAGCGGCATGCTCGCCGCCGAGGCGCTGTTCGAGGCCCTGGGTGAGGGTGCCGAGGGGGGCGAGGACCTCACCGCGTTTGAGGCCAGCATCAAGGACAGCTGGGTGTGGGAGGAGCTGTACAAGGCGCGCAACTGGAGCCCGGGCCTCTACAAGCTCGGGACGAAGCTCGGCAGCGCCTTTTTGTTCTTCGACCAGAACATCGTCGGTGGCCGGCTGCCCTTCACCCTGCACAACGACACGCCGGACTTCGCGCACCTCAAGCCGGCGGCGGAATGCACGCCGATCGACTATCCGAAGCCGGACGGGGAGATCACCTTCGATCTTCTCTCCTCGGTCTACCTCACCGGGACCAATCACGAGGAGGACCAGCCGGTTCACCTGCAGCTGCGTGATCCGGCGGTGCCGATCGAACACAACCTGCCGAAGTACGCCGAGCCGGCACAGCGATACTGCCCGGCAGGGGTTTATGAGGTCGTCGAGGAAGACGGCGAGCAGCGCTTCCAGATCAATGCCCAGAACTGCATCCACTGCAAGACCTGCGACATCAAGGATCCGGCGCAGAACATCAACTGGGTGGTGCCGGAAGGCGGCGGCGGCCCGAACTACGCCAACATGTAGCGTCACCCGGCGCGCCATTGCCTGCTCGTGCGACGAACGGGCAGCCGGAACGGCCGGCGTGTCATCCGCCAGGGTGGCGCGCACGGCCGTTGCTCGTTAAGCTGCTTGCGCTGCCCGTGAAGCGGTCACGGCCTGCCACAGGGATGTGAGATGACTCGTCAGTTGCGCCTTCTGCTTGTTTGCCTGTTCGGTTTCGGCGCTGCTGCGGCCAATGCCGAGGCGGATGACTTTCGCTGGGGGCTGGTCGCCTACCACGTGAACTTCCCCGGCTATCAGCTCGACGCCTCCGATCTCGAACTGATCGCCAACAACGGGATCGAGTGGATCCGGATCGATTTTGCCTGGGGGCAGATCGAGCCCGAGCGTGACGGCGAATTCGAGTGGGCGTACTTCGATGCCGTGGTCGCAGCCGCCAAGGCGAACGGTTTGCAGATCGCGGGGACGATCGGCAACGGCTACAACACGCGCATCCGGCCGGTGGCGCCGTCCTGGTCGCGTGGCCTGCGCCCGCCGGTCTACCTCGAGGAGCTGGGCGAGTACGCCGATGCGGTCGTCCAGCGCTATGCCGACGATGTCGATCTCTGGGGGCTGGAGAACGAGGTGCACATCGCGCCACTGCACGTGGCGCTCGGGTGGCGCAATCCCCAGTTCTTCACGCCGATCATGCAGCTGCGTATCGTCAAGCGGCTGAACGAGGCGGCAGATGCCTTCGACCCGACGGCCGGCACGGTGCTCACCGCGGCACCGTTCTTCTTCTGGCGGCCGTTCCTCAGCACCGCCGCGCGCCTGTTCGACTATGACTACGCCGGTATCTACCAGTATGTCAGTGGCCCCGATCCGGCCGACCAGCAGGCTTTCGACCAGCAGGTGGCTGATGTGGTCGGCAAGGCGGAGGAAGCCAGCGGCAAGCCGGTGATGATCTTCGAGACCGGCTTCACCACGGCCGAGGGTAGCTTGGAGGATCAGGCCAACTACGTGCAGACGATGTCCACGGCGGCGCGGCGGGCCGGGGCGGAAGGTATCTTCTTCTACCAGTTGCTGGACAACACCGACGAGGTGCTGCCGCGCGAGGAACAGTTTGGCCTGCTGAACGCGGATCGCACGCCCAAGCCGGCGTGGACACGATACGGAGAGGTCATCGCCGGGACCGCCGCCGACCGCTAGGCGGGACGGCGGGCAGGATCGGTAGCCGTCGCCGACAATGAAGTCAGGTTCTTCATTGTCAGGATCGCCCATGCCGATCCCGCTGCTCGTTCTTCTCCTGGCACTGCAGTTGGTCTGTGGTGCGGCCTTTGCCGTGGACTGCGACGGGTCCGATCCGCTCGCGGCCGATCAGGACCTGACCGTCTACAACGGCACCTGGTTGGCGGCGGATGGCTGCTTCTATGCCATCCGGCGTGACCCCACCACGTTACCGCTGTACGAGGCCGAGGGCGGCAGCGAGCGGGCCCAGTTGCTCCTCTACGTCCCGGGCGCTAACGCCGAGCCCGAGCAGGAACAGCGCAAGCTGAGGTTGCTGGCCGAGCAGTCCCGCCACCCGGTGATCGGCATGTTCCTGGCCTTCCCTTCGCCTGACGCTGCTGTCGTGCCGCAGGCGGCCGAGCGCCTGGCGGAGGCACTGCTTGCGGCGCTCGAGCAAGAGCGGGATCCCTACCTGCAGTGCGGTAGCCTCGGCTGCCTGGTGTCCGCGCTGGCCCTGG
>JAASSS010000069.1 GCA_021767745.1 Pseudomonadota bacterium | reverse complement strand
TAGCGTGGCGGTGGACATGAAGGGCCGGCGGCCGCGCGCGGTGGATATCCGCACGGCGCCCTTTCCGGGCTTTCCGACCGACATGCAGGCGCAGTTCATGGCGATGAACGCGCTGGCCGAGGGTGCTGGCACGGTGGTGGAGACGGTGTTCGAGAACCGGTACATGCATGTGCAGGAGCTGCAGCGCATGGGCGCGCGGATCAAGGTGCAGGGCAATGTGGCGCTGGTCGAGGGCGTGGAGGCGCTCAGCGGCACGACCGTGATGGCCACTGACCTGCGCGCCTCGGCGAGCCTGGTGCTCGCCGGGCTGATGGGGGCTGGCCAGACGCAGGTGGATCGGATCTACCACATCGACCGCGGCTACGAGTGCATCGAGGAGAAGCTGCGCCAGCTGGGCGCCACGATCCGTCGTGTGCCGGGCCCGCCGGCATGAGCCGGCCACTGACCCTCGCCCTGTCCAAGGGCCGGATCCTGGATGAGACGCTGCCGCTGCTGGCCGCCGCCGGGGTGGTGCCGGCGGAAGACCCGCGCGCGAGCCGCCGGCTGATCATCGAGGATATGGCCGGCGAGTGCCGCTTCGTCATCATCCGCGCGGCCGATGTCCCGACCTACGTCGCCTACGGCGCCGCCGACCTCGGCATCGCCGGGCGCGATGTGCTGATGGAGCACGGCGGCGCCGGGCTCTACGAGCCGCTGGATCTCGGCATCGCACGCTGCCGGATGGTGGTCGCCGCCACGGTGCCCGTGCCCGCGCCGCGGCGCCGCCTGCGGGTGGCGACCAAATATCCGGCCATCACCTACCGGCACTACGCCGCGCGCAGTGAGCAGGTGGAGATCATCAAGCTCTATGGCTCGATGGAGCTGGCGCCGCTGGTCGGGCTGGCCGACCGCATCGTGGATCTGGTCGACACCGGGCGCACGCTGCGGGCCAACGGTCTGGAGGCGATCGAGCCGGTGGCGGAGATCAGTGCCCGGCTGGTGGTCAACCGGGCGGCCATGAAGATCCGCCATGCGGCGATCCGCACGCTGCTGATCCGGTTGCAGGCGCAGGTCGCGGAGGCCGGGGCGTGAAGCTGCGACGCCTGCGGGCCGGCACCGCTGACTTTCCCGCCGCGCTGGCGGCGCTGATGGCCGATGCGACCGAGTTCACCGGCGAGGTCGAACGGCGCGTGGCCCAGATCCTGGCGGCCGTGCGCCGCGAGGGCGATGCCGCCGTGCTGCGCTATACCCGCCAGTTCGACACGCCGGACGTGGCCGATATGCAGGCGCTGTGCGTGCCGCCCGCGGCACTGGCCGAGGCCGAGGCGACGGTGCCCGACGCGCTGCGGGCGGCGCTGGCCGCGGCGGCGGCCCGCCTGCGGACCTACGCCGAGCATCAGCGGCTGCAGGACTGGAGCTACGTCGATGAGTTCGGCAACCGGCTCGGCCAGCAGGTGCGCCCGCTGGATCGGGTTGGCATCTACGCGCCGGGCGGCAAGGCGGCCTACCCTTCGTCGGTCCTGATGAACGCGGTGCCGGCCCGGGTCGCCGGCGTGCCGGAGGTCGTGCTCTGCGTGCCGGCGCCGGGCGGCGTGGCGCCGCCGGCGGTGCTGGCGGCGGCGGCCATTGCCGGGGTGGATCGCGTCTTCCTGATCGGCGGCGCCCAGGCGGTGGGTGCACTCGCCTATGGCACCGAGAGCGTGCCGGCGGTCGACAAGATCGTCGGGCCCGGCAACAGCTATGTCGCCACCGCCAAACGGCAGGTCTTCGGCCGGGTCGGGATCGACATGATCGCCGGCCCCTCGGAAATCGTGATTGTCTGCGACGGTGGCAGCGATCCCGACTGGACAGCGCTGGACCTGTTCGCCCAGGCCGAGCACGACGAGCAGGCGCGGGCCCTGCTGATCAGCCCGGACGCAGCCTATCTCGACGCCGTGGAGGCCGCCATCGGCCGCCTGTTGCCAACGCAGCCGCGGGCACCGATCATTCGTGCCGCGCTCGAGGGGCAGACGGCGCTGATCGAGGTGGCCGACTTGGAGGAGGCCGCGGCGGTGGTCAATCGGCTGGCGCCGGAACACCTGGAACTCGCGGTCGCCGAGCCGTCAGATCTGGCCGCGCAGATCCGCCATGCTGGCGCCATCTTCCTGGGTCGCCATACGGCGGAGGCGGTGGGCGACTACTGCGCCGGGCCCAATCACGTGCTGCCGACCGGGCGCAGTGCCCGGTTCTTCTCGCCACTCGGCGTCTACGACTTCCAGAAGCGCAGCAGCATCATCCAGTGCTCGGCCGAGGGCGCGACGGCGCTCGGCCGCATCGCCGCCATCCTGGCGACGGCGGAGGGCCTGCACGCGCATGCCGACTCTGCCGCCGCCCGCATCGCGCCGGCCGATGACTGAGCGGGATCCGGCGCAGACGCCCGATCGCGTCCGGGTCGAGCACGACGTGCGCCGGCTGGTGCGGGAGGAGATCCAGGCACTGTCCGCCTATCACGTGCAGCCGGCCGCGGGGCTGATCAAGCTCGATGCCATGGAGAACCCGTATCCCTGGCCGGCCGAGCTGCGGCAAGACTGGCTGACGAGACTGCGCGAGGCGCCGCTGCATCGCTATCCCGATCCCACCGCCGCGGCGCTGCAGGCGCGCCTGCGAGCGGACTGGGGCTTGCCGCCGGGCGTGGAGCTGCTGCTCGGCAACGGCTCCGATGAGCTGATCCAGCTGCTGGTGATGGCGCTCGCCCGGCCAGGCGCGCGGGTGCTCATCCCGGAGCCGACCTTCGTCATGTACCGCCAGCTGGCGCAGAGCGTCGGACTGGCGTGCGAGGCGGTGCCGCTGCGGGCGGATTTCGACCTCGACCTGCCGGCGATGCTGGCCGCCATGGAGCGCCACCGGCCGGCGATCGTGTTCCTGGCCCAGCCCAACAATCCGACCGGGCAGCTGCTGGCTCCCGAGGTGCTGGCGCGCCTGGTGGAGGCAGCGCCGGGGCTGGTGGTGGTCGACGAGGCCTATGCCCCGTTCGCCGACTTCACCGCGCTGCCCTGGCTGGCCGGGCGCGACAACCTGATCGTGCTGCGGACCTTCTCCAAGCTGGGCCTGGCGGGGCTGCGGCTCGGCGTGCTCGCGGCGCCGGCGGGCTGGCAGGCGGCGCTGGAGAAGATCCGGCTGCCCTACAACGTCGGCGTGCTGACGCAGCTGACGATGATGCATGTGCTCGATCACCCGGACGTGCTGGCCGATCAGGCCGCGGCCATCTGCGCCGAGCGGGCGCGGCTGCAGGCGGCGCTGGCTGCGCTGCCGGGGGTCGAGGTGTGGCCGAGCCAGGCCAATTTCCTGTTGTTCCGGGTTCGGGCGGGCGCCCCGCGTGTGCATCATCGGCTGCGGGAGGCGGGGGTGCTGATCAAGTGTCTGCATGGCGCCCACCCCCTGCTCGCCGACTGCCTGCGAGTCACCGTCGGCACGCCGGCGGAGAACGAGAGCTTCCTGCATGGCCTGCGGGCGGCCCTCGCCGCGGCGCCGGGCCCTTTGTAGCGCCTGCAGGAGGGGTCGGGTAAACTTGCGCGCTTTCGCATCGGGCGGAGCTGCGTGGGTCACCGCATCCTGCCTCCGCAAGCGTCTGAATCTACGAGAATTCAAGGCTGGAGAGTGTCGATGAGTGATGGCGGGGTCGATACCGGTCGGCGGCGCTTCTTGACCGCGGCGACCGTGGCGGTCGGCGGCGCTGGAGCAGCGTTCGCCGCTTATCCCTTCCTCGCCGCCTGGCAGCCCAGCGCGCGGGCCGAGGCCGCGGGCGCGCCGGTGGAAGTGGATCTGAGCAAGCTTGAGCCGGGCGACATGCTGCGGGTCGAGTGGCGGGGCAAGCCGATCTACGTGGTCAACCGCAGCACGCCGATGCTCGAGCGGCTCGACGAGCACCGCGACCAGCTGCGCGATCCGGATTCCTCGGCGCCGCAGCAGCCAGCCTATGCCGAGAATCCGTACCGTTCGCGCGAGCCGGAAGTGCTGGTGCTGGTGGGGCTGTGCACGCATCTGGGCTGCTCGCCGAGCTATCGCCCGGAAGTGGCGCCGGCCGATCTGGGACCGCAGTGGGCCGGCGGCTTCTTCTGCCCCTGTCACGGGTCGCGGTTCGACCTGGCCGGACGCGTCTATCAGGGCGTGCCGGCACCCCTGAACATGGCGGTGCCGCCGTACCGGTACCTGAGCGATAACGTCATCCTGGTGGGTGAGGACGAGGGAGCTGCCTGATGCGCGATGTCCTGATCAAGGGGCGCGACTGGATCGACGCGCGCTTCCCCATGACCAAGCTCTGGAACGAGCAGGCCGGGGAGTACTACGCGCCCAAGAACTTCAATATCTGGTACTACTTCGGCAGCCTGGCGCTGGTGGTGCTGGTGAACCAGATCGTCACCGGCATCTGGCTGACGATGAACTACAAGCCGAGCGCCGCCGAGGCCTTCGCCTCCGTCGAATACATCATGCGCGACGTGGAGTGGGGCTGGCTGATCCGCTACATGCACAGCACCGGCGCCTCGCTGTTCTTCGTGGTGGTCTACCTGCACATGTTCCGCGGGCTGCTTTACGGCTCGTATCGCAAGCCACGCGAACTGCTCTGGCTGATCGGCATGGTGATCTACCTGGTGCTAATGGGCGAGGCATTCATGGGTTACCTGCTGCCGTGGGGACAGATGTCCTACTGGGGCGCGCAGGTGATCATCTCGCTGTTCGGCGCCATTCCGGTGGTCGGCGAACAGCTGGCGCAGTTCATTCGCGGCGACTACGTGGTCTCCGACGCGACGCTGAACCGGTTCTTCGCGCTGCACGTGATCGCGCTGCCGCTCGTGCTCGCCGGCCTGGTGGTGGCCCACCTGATCGCGCTGCACGAGGTGGGGTCGAACAATCCCGACGGCATCGAGATCAAGGCGCACAAGGATGCGGCCGGCAAGCCGGTCGACGGCATCCGCTTCCACCCCTACTACACGGTGAAGGATCTCTACGGTCTGGCGGTGTTCCTGGGCCTGGCGGCGATCATCATCTTCTTTACGCCGGAAATGGGCGGCTACTTCCTGGAGCACGCCAACTTCCAGCCGGCCGATCCGTTGCAGACGCCGGAGCACATCGCCCCGGTGTGGTACTTCACACCCTTCTACGCGATCCTGCGCGCCGTGCCGGACAAGCTCGGTGGCGTCATCGCCATGGGTGGCGCCGTGATGATCCTGATGCTGCTGCCGTGGCTGGATCGCTCGCCGGTGCGCTCCGTCCGCTACAAGGGACCGATCTTCAAGGCGGCGCTGGCGCTGTTCGTGGTCAGCTTCCTCGGCCTTGGCTATCTCGGTCTGCAGCCGCCGACGCCGACCTACACGCTGCTGGCGCGCATTTTCTCCGTGATCTACTTCGGCTTCTTCCTGCTGATGCCGATCTACTCCCGGCTCGACCCGGTCAAGCCGGTACCGGATCGGCTGACATGAAGATCCGTCCGCTATCGATGAAGGAACCGTTGATGAAGTCGCTTCGCCACGGAATGCTGTTGCTCGGCCTGCTGCCGATGGTCGCATTCGCGGCCGGTGACGGCGCCACGCTGCAGAGCGCGAACATCGACGTTGGCAATACCGCCTCGCTGCAGCGTGGCGCCAGGCTGTTCCACAATTACTGCCTGGGATGCCACTCGGTGGAGTACATGCGCTACAGCCGGGTGGCCGAGGATCTTGGCCTGCCGCCCGAGCTGGCGCAGGAGAGCCTGATCTTCACCGACGCCAAGCTGGGTGACCGGATCGAGATCGCCATGCCACCGGAGGCGTCGGCCGATTGGTTCGGCAAGGCGCCGCCGGATCTGACCCTGACGGCGCGTCAGCGCGGCGTCGACTGGGTCTACACTTACCTGAACTCGTTCTATCTCGACGAGAGCAGCACCACCGGCGTCAACAACGTCGTCTTCCCGGACGTGGCGATGCCGCACGTGCTGTGGCCGCTACAGGGCTGGCAGGCGGCCAGGTTCGCGCCGGGCGAGCACGGCGCGGATCATGGCGCGTTCGAAGGCTTCGAGCTGGTCGAGGCGGGGCAGCTGACGCCGGGCGAATACGATGACGCGATCCGCGACATCACCGCCTACATGAGTTATCTCGCCGAGCCGATGCAGACCCAGCGCCAGCGCCTCGGCCTGTGGGTGCTCGCGTTCATCGCGGTGCTCGGTGTGCTGGCCTACCTGCTGAAGCAGGAATACTGGAAAGACGTCCACTAGGCGGGACCGCCAGCCGACGCAACGTCACGATCGGGGGCTGTTCGCCATGATGACCTTGTACTCCAGCCAGAACTGTGCGGAATGTCACGTCCTGCGTTTTCTGCTGGCGGAGAAGGGGGTGGAGTACGAGGTCCGCTTCCTGGAAGGGGATGAGCGCCAGCAGGAACTGCTGGACCTGAACCCCTACTCGCTCGTGCCGACGCTGGTCGACCGGGACCTGGTGCTCTATGAGACCCGGGTCGCGGCGGAATACGTCGACGAGCGTTTTCCGCATCCGCCACTGATGCCGCTCGATCCGGCCGGCCGGGCCGCCACCCGGCTGGCCGTTTTCCGTGTGCTGCACGACTGGTACAGCCTGTGGCCGGACCTGGTGAACCCGGACAGCAGGCGGCGCCGGGAAGCGCGCAAGGCGCTGCGCGAGCGGCTGCTCGCCGGCAGCGCGGTGTTCGGTGCCCGCCGCTACTTCCTGAGCGACGAGTTCTCGCTGGTCGACGCCTTCGTCGCGCCGATGCTCTGGCGCCTACCCTTCTTCCAGGTGGAGCTGCCGGCGGATGCGGGGGTGATCGAGCAATACGCGGCGCAGGTCTTTGCCCGGCCGGCGTTCCAGCAGAGCCTCACGCCCGCTGAACAGGCCATGCGGGGATGAAGCGCCGTCTCAGCTCACGCAAGCCCTACCTGCTGCGGGCGTTGTACGACTGGATCGTCGACAACGACTGCACGCCGCACATCCTTGCCGACTGCGCCGTTGAAGGCGTGCAGGTGCCCCCGGGCTATGCCCAGGAAGGGCGCATCGTGCTGAACGTCGCGCCAGCCGCGGTGCAGGCCCTCGCGCTGGATAACGACGCGGTCCGCTTCAGCGCCCGCTTCGGCGGCCGGCCCTGCTCGGTCTTCCTGCCGATCGAGGCGGTGCTGGCGATCTACGATCGCGAGCACGGCCAGGGCATGATGTTCCCGGCCGGCGCCGAGGGCGAGCTCGAACGACCGCCGGCAGCCGAAGAGGGTGCCGGTGACCCGCCGCCCGACGAGCCAGACCCGTCCGGCGGCGGTGGCCGGGATCGCTCCCATCTGAAGGTGGTCAAGTAGGCCGCACTGGACGCGGCGGCGGTCGGTCAGTCCGCCGGCGGCCCGAACAGCTGCAGGTCGATCAGATCGCACAGGCAGTGCAGCAGCAGAATGTGGGTTTCCTGGGCCCGCGCCGTCGACTGAGTCGGGACCCGCAGTTCCACATCGCCCGCGGTCAGCAGCGGCGCCAGGCTGCCGCCGTCGCGGCCGGTGAGGGCGATCACGTTCATCTCCCGCTCGTGCGCGGCCTCCACGGCCGCGTTCACGTTCGCGGAACGACCGCTGGTCGATAGCGCCAGCAGCACGTCGGGTGCATGGCCGAGCGCCCGCACCTGCTTGGCGAAGACGTCGGTGAAGGCGTAGTCGTTGCCGATCGAGGTCAGCGTGGAGGTGTCGGTGGTCAGGGCGATCGCCGGCAGCCCCGGCCGCTCCCGCTCGAAGCGGTTGAGCAGTTCGGCGGCGAAGTGTTGGGCATCGGCTGCCGAGCCGCCGTTGCCGCAGCTCAGGATCTTGCCGCCCTCGATCAGCGCGTGCGTGAGTAACTGCGCGGCTGTCACCAACGGCTGCGCCAGCGTCTCCAGCGCCTGTTCCTTGACGGCGATGCTGTCGGCGAAATGCTGGCCGACGCGTTCGACGAGATCGCTCATGCGTCACCTGGGTTGCTAGGGCCAATCCGGCCGGAAGGCGTCCCGGATCCAATCGACCGCGGGCGCGGCAATATCGCCATCCAGGGCGAGTACGTCAAATCGCACGGGCGTTGTGGCGGCAGCCGGATGGCGGGCGAGGTAGTCCTGCGCGGCAAGGATGAGCCGCCGCTGCTTGCGCGTATCGATGCTCGCGGCAGCACCGCCGAAGCGCTGGCCGCGCCGGTGCCGGACCTCGACCACCACCAGCAGCTGGCCCTGGCGCATCAGCAGGTCGATCTCTCCGCCCCGACAGCGGTAGTTTCGCGTTACCAGCTGCAGGCCGTGCTTTTCCAGATACCGGCAGGCAATGCGCTCGGCCTGCGCGCCACGCGGCTCAGACGCTGCCGTCATGCCACGGTCGGGCCCGGCCGGAGCGGAAAACTCCCCACGGCAGACTGCGCTGCACACGGTTGCTCTCGCTGCTCAGCATGCCCGTGGCGCCCGGGTAATAGTAGATCGACCCGGCGCCGTCGAGCAGCGCGGTCAGGCCGTACGCGTCGTAGCCGAGCGCGTACAGCCGTGGCCGTTCGGCGAAGCTGCCCTGCCAGTAGCGTTGCAGCATGCTCGTCACGGGAAAGCGATCCGGCTCGAGGCTCCACGGCATGTCGGGGAAGCGTACGCCCTCCAGATCGCGGTCGGCCGTGCTTGGCGTGCCGCCATAAACGTGAGAGGTGGCATAGATCGACAGGTCGTCACCGCCGTGGTAGCGGATCTGCGGCACGATGCCGCGCGCCTGCTCGGGAAAGGCGGCGAGGAACACGGCATCGTCTGCGCCGGCGTCCTTCAGCAGCGCCCGCAGGGTGGCGCCATGATCGGCGCGCCCCGTGTCGTAGCGACGGGCCGCGACGAGCTGGCCGCCCAGCGCCTCGTAGCGGGCCGTGAAGGCCGCAAGCAGGCGCTCGCCCCAGTCGTTCTCCGGTACCAGCGCACGGGTGCGGTACTGGCCCGACGCGTGGATCTTCTCCGCCACCAGGCGGGCTTCGGCGTCGGGCGAGAGGGTGAACTGATAGAGGCCCGCGGGCGGACTGCCATCGGCCTCGTTCAGCGCCAGCACCGGCACCGGAAGCCGTTCCAGACCGGCCAGCGAGCCGACCGCTTCCTTGGTCAGCGGGCCAACGACCCACTGCGCCCCGGCGGCCACGGCCTCGCGATAGGTCGTGGCCGCATCCTCGCCGGCATCGTAGATGAGCGTTCGCCCGGACCGGCTCGTGCCTTGTGTCTCGGCCTCCAGCTGCGCTGCGAGGAAGCCATCGCGCACGGCGGCAGCCGCGGTGCCGTAACGGCCGGAGAGCGGCAGCAGCAGCGCGATGTGATCCGGGGCACGGCCCCGCCGGGCGAGACGTTCGGTCATCTCCGCCGCCAGCGGTTGGCCGGGGTGCGATCGGTAGCGGCGCTGCCAGTCGGCGATTGCCGCCGCGGTCCGCTCCGGGCCCTGCCAGCTGTTGCGCCAGATGACCGCCAGTTCCCGCCAGCCGCTCGTTTCGGCGTCGAGCCCGGTCCGGGCGTCGGGGGCTTCTACCGCTTGCAGCAGCTGCCAGACGCGGGCCGTCTCGGCCTCGTCGATCTCGCCGAGCAACGTGCGCCGGCGCATCAGGCTGCCGAGGGCGGCCTCCGGTTCGCCCAGCCGCTGCTGTGCCTGTGCGAGCCGATCGAGCCGGGCGGCAGCCAGAGTCGTATTGGCCGGCGGCTCGGACCATTCCAGCAGCGTGATCACGGCCGGAGCCCGATTGTCGATGAGCGCCAGATCCGCCTGTAGCAGGGCGAGCCGCTGCCGGCCGGCGGCGTCGGCAGGCGGACGCTGTTCGAGTTCGGTGACCAGCGCCTGCGCGCGCTCCCGCTCCCCCGCCAGCAGCAGCAGCTGCGCCGCGCGCAGCCGGGCCGAGCCCGCCTGCGCGTCGCCGAGGCCTTCGGCCCGTTCCAGGTAGGCCTGCGCCGCGGCCGCGTAACGTCCCGCTTCGGCCAGTCGTTCGGCCGCGGTGAAGGGCGCCGGCGTGTCTGCAGGGGTGGGCGCCGGCGGGGCTGCCTGGTCCTGCGGCGTCTGCATC
>JAASSS010000068.1 GCA_021767745.1 Pseudomonadota bacterium | reverse complement strand
TGCGGCTGCAACGGCGTGTGCAAGGGCACCATCGTCGAGGCGATCGCCGAGCACAAGCTGACCTCGCTGGAAGACGTGCGTGCCCATACCAAGGCGTCGAGTTCCTGCGGCTCGTGCACTGGCCTGGTCGAGCAGCTGCTGGCGAACACGCTCGGCGGCGACTACGACGCCTCGCCGCGCAAGCGGGCCATGTGCCCGTGCACGGATGCCAGTCATGAGGAGGTGCGCGAGGCGATCCGCACCGAGCACCTGGTGCACATGGATGCGGTGCGCGAACGCTTTGGCTGGAAGCAGGCCGATGGCTGCGCGAAGTGCCGGCCGGCGCTCAACTACTACCTGCTGTCGAGCTGGCCGGAAGAGGCGCTGGATGATCCGCAGTCACGCTTCATCAACGAGCGGGCCCACGCCAATATCCAGAAGGATGGCACCTACTCGGTCATCCCGCGGATCTTCGGTGGCGTCACCACTCCCGGCGAACTGCGCGCCATCGCCGAGGTCGCCGAGCGCTACGAGGTACCGACGGTAAAGATCACCGGCGGACAGCGCATCGATCTGCTGGGCGTGACCAAGGAGCAGCTGCCGGCCGTATGGCGGGATCTGAATCACGCCGGCTTCGTGTCCGGCCATGCGTACGGCAAGGCGCTACGCACGGTGAAGACCTGCGTGGGCAGCGAGTGGTGCCGGTTCGGAACCCAGGACTCGACCAAGCTCGGCATCGATCTGGAGCGGCTGACTTGGGGTAGCTGGACGCCGCACAAGGTGAAGATGGCGGTCTCCGGGTGTCCCCGCAACTGCGCCGAATCGACGATCAAGGACTTCGGCGTGATCTGCGTGGATTCCGGCTACGAATTGCACGTGGGTGGTAACGGCGGCACCAAGGTGCGCGCGACCGATTTCCTCTGCCATGTGAAGACGCCGGCCGAGGTCGAGGACTACGCTGCCGCCTTCATGCAGGTCTATCGGGAGGAGGCCCATTATCTGGAGCGCACAGCCCCGTGGATCGAGCGCGTCGGGCTGGATTATGTGAAACAGCGGGTGGTGGAAGATGCGGCCGGCCGGGCCGAACTGGCGGCGCGCTTTCGAGCGTCCCAGGCGCTGGCGCAGCACGATCCGTGGGCGCAGCACGCCCTCCAGCATGAGCGTCCCCATGAGTTCCAGCCACTGAAGGAGGCCGTCTGATGGCCGGCGCCCACTCGCAACAACAGCAATCGGCCGCCGCTGAACTGGCTGCCCGCACGGAGACCGAGGGCCTGCGCTGGATCGAGGCCGGCGCGCTGGAGGACATCCCGCAGCTCGGGGCCCGCGTACTGCGACTGCCGCAGGGGGACGTCGCGATTTTCCGTAACCGGCAGAATGAGGTCTTCGCGCTGCGGGATCGGTGTCCGCATCGCGGCGGCCCGCTCTCTCAGGGGATCGTCTGCGGCCGCACCGTGGCCTGCCCGCTGCATGGCTGGGTGATCGGGCTGAACGATGGCCAGGCGCAGGGGCCGGACGAGGGCCAGGTGCTGGGCTATCCCGTCGAGGTGCGCGACGGTCGGGTATTCCTCGGCCTCGAAGACAGCTAGGCATGGCGGCCCTTCCCGCAGGGCTCGTCGCCACGAGCGGCCAGCCCGTGCGCAGCACGTGCCCGTACTGCGGAGTCGGCTGCGGCGTGCTGGTGACGCCGCAGGCCGATGGTCGGGCGACGGTCGTCGGCGATCCGCAGCATCCGGCGAACTTCGGTCGCCTGTGCTCCAAGGGCGCCGCGCTCGGCGAGACGCTCGGGCCGGCCGACCGCCTGACCACGCCGCGCATCGGCGACAGGCCGGTCGACTGGCAGCAGGCCATCGGCGCCGTCGCCAAGGGCTTCAGCGATACGATCGCCCGCCACGGGCCCGATGCCGTGGCGCTGTATGTCTCCGGTCAGCTGCTGACCGAGGATTACTACGTCGCCAACAAGTTCGCCAAGGGCTTTCTCGGCACGGCGAACATCGACACCAACTCCCGGCTGTGCATGTCCTCGGCGGTGGCGGCTCACCAGCGGGCCTTCGGCGCCGACCTCGTGCCCTGTATCTACGACGACCTGGAGGAGGCCGACCTGATCGTCCTGGTCGGCTCCAACGCCGCCTGGTGTCATCCGGTGCTCTATCAGCGGCTGATGGCGGCCCGCGAGCAGCGGGGCAGCAAGCTGGTGGTCATCGATCCGCGCCTGACGCCGACGGCCGAGCAGGCCGATCTGCACCTGCCGCTCGCGCCGGGATCGGACGTGCTGCTGTTCAATGGCCTGCTGGCCTACCTCGTGCGGGAGGGTGCGGTCGACTTCGACTATCTGGAGCGGCACACCGAAGGTTTCGCCGAGACCATTCGCGCCGCGCAGCGCGAAGCCTCCTCGATCCCCAAGGCCGCCGCCGGCTGTGGCCTGCCCGAGGCGCTGTTGGCCGACTTTTACCGGCTGTTCGCCCGCACCGCCAAGGTCGTCACAGCCTTCTCTCAGGGCGTGAACCAGTCGTCTGCCGGCACCGACAAGGGCAGCGCGATCATCAACTGCCACCTGCTGACTGGCCGCATCGGCAAGCCCGGCGCCGGGCCGTTCTCGCTCACCGGGCAGCCGAACGCCATGGGTGGCCGGGAGGTCGGCGGACTGGCCAATCAACTTGCGGCCCATCTCCGACTCGAGGCGCCCGAGGACCGCGCGCTGGTGCGCTCGTTCTGGCACAGCCCGCACCTGCCGAGCGCACCGGGGCTGAAGGCGGTCTCGCTGTTCGATGCCGTCGCCGACGGGCGGGTCAAGGCGCTGTGGATCATTGCCACCAACCCGGTTGTCAGCCTGCCGGACGCCGATCGGGTGCGGGCCGCGCTGGCGCGTTGCGAGTTGGTGGTGGTGTCCGACATGACCGAGACAGACACCACGGCGGTGGCCGACATCGTGCTGCCGGCAGCGAGCTGGGGTGAGCGGGAGGGCACCGTCACCAACTCCGAGCGCCGTATCTCGCGCCAGCGTGCGTTCCAGCCGCCGCCGGGGCAGGCGCGGCCCGACTGGTGGATCATCAGCGAGGTTGCTGCGGCCATGGGGCACGGCGAGGCCTTCGCCTACGACGGGCCGGCCGCCATCTTCGTCGAGCACGCCACCCTTTCCGGCCACGCCGCGGCGGGCCGCAAGGCCTTCGATCTGGCCGGCCTGGCGCAGCTCGACGAGGCCGGCTACGAGACGCTCGAACCGATCCGCTGGCCGGTGCGCGCCGATGGCGGTGCCGGCGAGCGGCTGTTCACTGACGGGCACTTCCAGACGCCGAGTGGGCGCGCACGCCTGGTACCCGTGCAGTATCGCCCGCCCGCCCATGCACCCGATGCGAAGTATCCGCTGGTGCTCAACACCGGCCGGATCCGCGACCAGTGGCACACGATGACGCGCACCGGACGAGTGGCCCGGCTGAGCCACCACCTGCCGGAGCCCTTTGCCGAGCTGCACCCCGCAGATGCCGCCCGGGCCGGCGTGCGTCAGGGCGAGCTGGTGCGGCTGTGCTCGCCGTGGGGCAGCATGCAGGCGCGGGCGCGGCTCAGCGCCGGCCAGCGGCCGGGCTCGGTGTTCGTGCCCATGCACTGGAGCGAGCAGATCGCCCGGCAGGCCCGCGTGGGGGCGCTGGTGAATCCAGCCGTCGATCCGACTTCCGGCGAACCGGAGTTCAAGCACACGCCGGTGCGGCTGGAGCGCTACGCCGTGCGCTGGCAGGGTTTCGCGCTCGCGCGAGAGCGGCTGGCGCAGATCGCGCCATGGCAGGTGAAAGTCCGCTACCAGGACTGCTGGCGCTACGAGCTGGCCGGTGATGTGGCGGTGGGCGAGTGGTCCGCGCCTGCCCGCACCCTGCTCGGTGCGCAGCCGGACGATGACTGGCTGGAGTACGAGGATCGCGCCGGCGGCAGCTACCGCGCTGCGCTGCTGCGGGCGGACCGCCTGATCGGCTGCCTGTTCGTCAGCGCCGATGATCGGCTGCCGGACCGGGAGTGGCTGTCCGGCCTGTTCGCCACCGCCGAGCTCGATACCGCCGCGCGGATGAACCTCCTGGCCGGCCGCCCGGCCGGCACGCAGACGCCGGTGGGCGAGATCATCTGCGCCTGCTTCCAGGTCGGGCGCAATACGCTGCTCGAGGCCATCACCTCCCAGTCGCTGACCAGTCCGGCCGAGATCGGCGAGGCGTTGCAGGCCGGCACCAACTGCGGCAGTTGCGTGCCCGAACTCAAGCGCCTGATCGCCGAAGCCAAGGCCTGAGCGGCAGCGCCACCCCGCTTGTCAGCGGCAGGTGCGCCAACTACGGTTGCCGCCATCATTCACGGAGGAGAGAACCATGACGGACATGCGCTATGACGGCCGCGTGGCCATCATCACGGGGGCCGGCGGGGGCCTGGGGCGCTCGCACGCGATGTTGCTGGCCTCGCGGGGCGCCAAGGTGGTGGTCAATGATCTCGGCGGTGCGGTCGATGGCACCGGCGCCAGCGGGGGCGCGGCCCAGCAGGTCGTCGACGAGATCAAGGCGGCAGGTGGCGAAGCAGTCGCCGATACCCACAACGTCGCCTCCCCGGAGAGCGCCCGGGCGATCTTCAAGACGGCGATCGACGCCTTCGGCAAGGTCGACATCCTCATCAACAACGCCGGCATCCTGCGCGACAAGTCGTTCAAGAACATGTCGCCCGAGCTGTTCGATCCGGTGCTCGATGTGCACCTGAAGGGGACGGTCTGGGTCACCCAGGCGGCCTGGGAGCACATGCGGGAGAACAAGTACGGGCGCATCGTCAATACCAGCTCCGCCGCCGGCATCTTCGGCAACTTCGGCCAGACCAACTACGGCGCCGCCAAGATGGGCATCGTCGGCTTCACCCATGTGCTCAAGCAGGAGGGGGCAAAATACAACATCAAGGCCAACGTGATCGCGCCGGGTGCCAAGACCCGCATGACCCAAGACCTGCTCGGGCCCATGGCCTCGCAGTTCGACATGGGGCCCGAAGAGGTCTCCCCCGTGGTGGCCTACCTGTGTCATGAGGACTGCAGGGTCAACGGCGAGATCTATTCGGCGGCGGCCGGTCGGGTGGGCCGGATCTTCATCGGCGCGAACCTCGGCATGTTCAAGCCCAAGCACACGATCGAGGACATTCGCGACCACTGGCAGCAGATTCGCGACACAGAGCAGTTCTCGATACCCGGCAGTGCCATGGAGGAGATGAGCCTGCTGATGAAGGCCAAGGCGAAGGCCGACAAGGTCGGCGCCTGAGTCGGCATGGCCGCTGCGGACGCAGGTCCGCGGCGGCCATGGCACCCGTCGCCGCCGGAGCTAGCGGGGAGGGGGCTTGGGGCCGATGCGCACGCCGAGCCGCGCCGTGGCCACACACTCTCCGTGGGCGTCGGTCAGTTCGATTGGAACCGACAGATCCTGCTGGCGTCGCCAGTCCGGCGGGGGGAAGGCACAGCTCGCCTGCAGGTCACCCCGCGCCTTGCGCAGGTAACGCAGCTCCAGCGCGTTCGGGATCCAGCGCGCGCTCGCGGGGATGCTCGTCATCACGCAGAGCGAGCCGGTCAGCTCCGCGAGGTTCGCCATCGCGGCGGCATGCACGGTGTGCAGATGGTTGGTCACCGCCCGTCGCCGGCGCATGGCCAGCGTCATCCGGCAGTGATCGACTGCGACCAGCCGCGGCCGGATCGTCGCCGAATAGGGCGCCGCCAGCGCCAGACCCGTCACGAACAGGACCTGGTGCCCTGGCACGCGCTGCAGGCGGCGCAGCCAGCGCAGGGCGGTGGTTGCCTCGTCCATGCTCCGTCCTGTCTCTCCCTCGTGACCGACGATTCGCCGGCCCGCCGGCTCAAGATAGACTGTGCCGATGGCGAAGGCGAAAACGGCGTATGTCTGCCGCGAATGCGGCGCGCAGGCCCCGAAGTGGAGCGGCCAGTGTGCCGACTGTGGCGACTGGAACACGCTGGAAGAGGCAAGCGGCCCGGTCGCGCCCGGGGCCGGTGGCCGGCGGATCGGCTATGCCGGCGCGGCCTCCTCGATCCGGCTGTTGAGCGAGATCGCCGCTGATCGCACGCGTCGTACGCCGACCGGCATGGATGAGTTCGATCGCGTGCTGGGCGGTGGCATCGTGCCGGGCAGCGTGGTGCTGCTGGGCGGCGAGCCGGGCATTGGCAAGTCCACGCTGCTGTTGCAGCTGCTGGCCGAGGTGCACGGCCGGCTGCCTGGCCTGTACGCCGCTGGCGAGGAATCGCTCGAGCAGATCAGTCTGCGGGCGGCGCGCCTGGGATTGCCGCAACTGCCGCTGCCGATGCTGGCGGAGACTGCGGTCGAGGAGATCCTGGCGCATTGCCATAGTGGGCGGCCGGCGCTGCTGGTGGTCGATTCCATCCAGACGATGTACACGGCTGCGCTGCAGTCGGCGCCCGGCGCCGTCGCGCAGGTGCGCGAGGTGGCGGCGCAGCTCGTCCGCTATGCCAAACAGACGGGTACGGCTGTGGTGCTGGTCGGTCACGTCACCAAGGAGGGCGCGCTGGCCGGGCCGCGGGTGCTCGAGCACATGGTCGACACCGTGCTCTACTTCGAGAGCGACGTCGGCGGGCGCTATCGCATCGTGCGGGCGGCGAAGAACCGCTTCGGCGCCGTCAACGAGCTCGGCATCTTCGCGATGACCGACCAGGGCCTGAAGCCGGTGTCCCACCCCTCGGCGATCTTTCTCTCGCGCCGGGCCGAGGCGGTGGCCGGCAGCGTCATCACCTGCGTGCGCGAGGGCAGCCGGCCGCTGCTGCTCGAGGTGCAGGCGCTGGTGGACGATTCCTCGCTCGGCAACCCGCGGCGACTGACGGTCGGCCTCGACACCAATCGTCTGGCGATGCTGCTGGCGGTTCTGCACCGGCATGGCAGCGCGATGCTGCAGGGGCACGATGTGTTCCTGAACGTGGTCGGCGGCATGCGCATCGGCGAGACCGGCGCGGACCTCGCCGCCGTGCTGAGTGTGTGGTCGAGCTTTCGCGATCATCCGCTGCCGATGCAGACGGTGGTGTTCGGCGAGTTGGGCCTGTCCGGCGAAGTGCGCCCGGTCGCGGCCGGCGAGGAGCGCCTGCAGGAGGCGGCCAAGCACGGCTTCAGCCGCGCCATCGTGCCGGCGGCGAACGTGCCGCGCCGAGCGCCCGCAGGGCTCGAGGTGGTCGGGGTGCGACGGCTTCAGGATGCACTCGACGTGCTGGGATCGGCGTGAGCGGCGCACCTGCCGTGCGGCTACAGCGCATCGAGCCCGAGCAGGCCGGACAACGGATCGACAACTACCTGCTCGGCCAGCTCAAGGGCGTACCTCGCACCCATGTCTACCGTATCCTGCGCAAGGGCGAGGTGCGCGTGAACAAGGGTCGCGTGAAGCCGACCTATCGCCTGCAGGCCGGTGATCTGGTGCGGGTGCCGCCGGTGCGCACCGCGGCGACGGGCGGGGAGCCGCCGCCGCGGCAGGCGGGCGAGCGACTGCTCCGGCGGGTGCTGCACGAGGATGCGCACCTGCTGGCACTGGACAAGCCGGCCGGAGTGCCGGTGCACGCCGGCACCGGTCGCGACTGGGGGGTGATCGAGGCGCTGCGCGCCATGCACGCCGCACCGCTGGAACTCGTGCATCGGCTGGACCAGCCCACCAGCGGCGTACTGATCTGCGCCAAGGACAGGGCCAGTCTCGCCGCACTGCAGGCGAGCCTGCGGGCCGGCGCATGGCACAAGCGCTACGTGCTGCTCGTGCGGGGGCACTGGCCGGACACGCTGCAGCGGGTCGATGTGCCCCTGGACACCACCACTCGGCGTGGCGGCGAGCGCACCACTACCGTGTCGCCGGCCGGCCGACCGGCGGCCACCCGGTTCGACGTCCGTGCCCGCTACGCCACGGCCACGCTGATGGAAGCGGTGCTGGAGACGGGGCGCACGCACCAGATCCGGGTGCACGCCGCGCACGCCGGCCATCCGCTGGCCGGTGACGATCGCTACGGCGACCCCGCCTTCGATGCCGAGCTGCGCCGCCACGGGCTGCGCCGGTTGTTCCTGCATGCCGAGACCCTGCGCTTGCCGCACCCGGCCGGCAGCGACGCGTTGGCACTCCACGCGCCGCTGCCGGCCGAGCTGTCCGAGCTGCTCGCGCGCCTGGCGGTGGAGGCGGCCTAGGCCGGCAGCGTCACCCCCAGGGAGCGCAGCGCCGCGCACAGGCGGATCAGGGGCAGGCCCAGCAGCGCGGTGGGATCGTCGCTTTCGATCGATTCGCACAGCGCCGGGCCCAGCGATTCGCTGCGCAGCGAGCCGGCACAGTCGAAAGGCCGATCCGCCGCGACGTAACGACGGATCTCGCCATCGCTGAGCGGGCGCAGCCGGACGCGGGTCACGGCGAGGTCGAGCCGCTCGAGTCCGCGGGCGGCGTCGCGCACGCACAGCGCGGTGAGAAAGTCCACCCGCCGCCCCGCGGCCGCGCGCAGCTGCGTGAAGGCGCGCTCCGCATTGCCGGGCTTGCCATAGACGCGCCCGGCGCAGACGGCGAGCTGGTCCGAACCGATGATCAAGGCCGTCGGCCGATGCGGTTGGATCGCCGCCGCCTTCTCGCGCGCCAGCCGGCGGACGAGCGCCGCCGGCACCTCGCCCTCGCGCGGCGTTTCGTCGATGTCCGGGGCAATGGCCTCGAAGCGCAGCCCGAGCTGGGCAAGTTGCCCGCGCCGGTAGGGGGAGCTCGAGGCCAGCACGACGTGCCGTTGCGGCATGGGATCGATCCGGTGGCAGGGGTCCCCCGATCTACCCGCCGCCCCGCCTGGCGTCAACGCTTGCAGATCGACTTTGACAGCCTGAGCGGCTCGCGATATTTTTGGTCGATTATGTCGAAGCGTCTTCCGGTATTCGTCGATGTCGGTCAATTGTTGGCACGGCAGGGCGAACTGGAAGGCGCTTTGCCGTTGGCGGGCATGGCACGCCTGCGCGAGGCGGTGCTGGCGGCGCCGGGCGAGGCCCGGTTCTCGCTGCGCTTCGCACCGGCGCCGCAGTGGCGCGGCCGGATCGAGGGCTGGACACAGGCCGCGGTTCCCATGCGGTGCGAACGCTGTCTGGAGCCGGTCGAGGTGGCGCTGGGCGGACCAGTCGCGCTGTACGTGGTGGACAGCGAGCAGCAGCTCGAGCAGCTGGCGCGCGGCGAGGAGGGCATGGTCCTGCCGGAGGCGACGGTCAAGCTGTCGGACTGGATCGAGGACGAGCTGGTACTGAGCCTGCCGGTTGCTCCGCGCCACGCCGACTGCACGTTGCCGGCGGTGCCGACACGCGAGGTCGTGCCGGTCGAGGCGCCAGAGAATCCCTTCGCTGCACTGCAGCGGTTGAAAGACGATGACTAGCTGGTTTCCAGCGTCGAAGGCAGAGAGAAATGGCAGTACAGCAGAATCGCAAGACGCGCTCCAAGCGGGGCATGCGCCGCGCCCACGATGGTCTGAAGGGGCCGACGCTGGCGACCGATCCGACCACCGGCGAGGTGCATCGCCGTCATCACATGACCGCCGACGGCTACTACCGTGGTCGGCAGATCCTGCCCGAAGCCGACGACTGACCCCGGCCGTGCCGGAATCGACTCGCAGGGCCCATCCGAGGGTTGACCCACCGGCGTCGACAGGTCGGCATTAGCATGTCGCGCTTGCAGATCGCGCTCGACGCGATGGGCGGCGATCGTGGCCCGGCGCCCGTGGTGGCGGCTGCCGCGCTGGCACTGCCGCGCCTGCCGGACGTCGACTTCGTGCTGGTCGGCCGGCAGGAGGAGCTCGAGCCCCTGCTGGCCGCGGCGCGGCTGCGCGGGCACGAGCGGATCCGTCTGGTGCCCGCGGCCGAAGTGGTCGGCATGGCCGAGAGCCCGGCGTGGGCGCTGCGGAACAAGAAGCAATCGTCCATGCGTGTCGCCATCGACCTGCATCGCAGCGGCGAGGTCGATGCCGTGGTCAGCGCCGGTAACACCGGCGCGCTGATGGCCACGGCGCGTTTCGTGCTGAAGACCCTCCCGGGCATCGACCGGCCGGCAATCGTGTCGGAGGTGCCTACCCAGGGCGAGCGGACCTACCTGCTCGACATGGGCGCCAATACCGAGTGCACCCCCGAGCAGCTCTATCAGTTCGCGGTGATGGGCGCCGTGCTGGCGCAGGCCGTGCACGGCCTCGAGCGGCCCAAGGTCGCGCTGCTGAACATCGGCCAGGAGGAGCTCAAGGGCGTCGAGGCGGTCCGCCAGGCGGGTCAGCTGCTGCGTGGCAGCGAGCTCAACTACGTCGGCTATGTCGAGGGTGACGGAATCTACGCCGGCGAGGTGAACGTTGTGGTCTGCGACGGGTTCGCCGGCAACATCGCCCTGAAGAGCAGCGAGGGT
>JAASSS010000007.1 GCA_021767745.1 Pseudomonadota bacterium | reverse complement strand
GACGCGGTGGCTGCCGAGTTGTTCGCGGATGCGATCGTCGATGTCCATGGCGTCCTCCTGCAGGCGCAATCAGGCAATGGCGCAGTATATCAGCAGGCTGCCGGGCGCCATCGTTCAGTCCTCCGCCGGCGGCGGCGGGCCGAAACCGCCGCCGCCGGCGCTGGCGAGCTCCAGTACATCGCCGGGTGCCAGCCGCAGCGCGGCCTTAGCCGGCAGTGGTTGCCCGTTGAGGCGGTTGTAGCCGGCGGCGCCAGGCTCGCCGCCGGCGAGCCCCCAGGGGGCAAGCGCCCGCCGCTCGGTCAGCAGGGTGGCCTCGGCGGGGGCGAGCAGGCGCAGGCACCGGTACAGGCCGTCACCGCCACGACGCTGGCCCGCCCCGCCGGTGCCGCGCCGCAGGGCGTAGCGCTCCACGCGCAGCGGATACACGCTCTCGAGCAGTTCCACCGGCGTGTTGCGGGTATTGGTCATGTGCGTCTGCACGCCGGCCAGGCCCCCACCGGTGGCGCCAGCGCCCATGCCGCCCCCCATGGTCTCGTAGTAGCTCCACGCACGCGGGTGCCGGCCGCCCATGGCGAGGTTGTTCATGCTGCCGTGGCTGGCCGCCGGGATGCGGTCGGGCATGGCCTCGGCCAACGCGCCGAGCACGACGTCGACGATGCGGCTGCTGGTCTCGACGTTGCCGGCTGCCACCGCCGCCGGCGCCCGCGCGTTGACCAGCGAGCCGGGCGGCGCGGCGATGTCGATCGCCTCGAAGGTGCCGGCGCAGGCGGGCGTCTGCGGCGGCATCAGGCAGCGCAGCACGTAGTGCACCGCGGCCGCGGTGACCGGCAGCGGGCAGTTGAGGTTGTTGGGAGCCTGCGCCGCGGTGCCGGCGAAATCGACCCGCACCCGATCGCCGTCCCGCTGCAGGGCCACACGGATCGCCAGCCGCCCGTCCGGCCCGGCCGGATCCTCCAGGTAGTCGACGAAGCGGTACCGCCCCGTCGGCAGTTGCGCCAGCGCAGCCTGCGCCAGCTGCCGGCCATAGGCATCCCGCTGTGCCAGCGCCTCGCCCAAGGCCGCGGCCCCCATGGCGTTCACCGTGGCCGCCAGGCGCTGCAGGCCGCGGCGGTTGGCGCTCGCCTGGGCAGCGAGGTCCGCCAGCAGGCCGTCGGCATCGGCACAGGCCGCACGAATGCGCGCGAGCACCGGCGCGCACCACTGCCCGTCGCGCCACAGCACCGTCGGCGCCAGCACCAGCCCCTCCTCGTCCAGCCGGCGGCTGAGCGGCATCGAACCGGGCGCCTCGGCGCCGACGTCGGCATGGTGGGCGCGGTTGGCGACGAAGGCGAGGCAGCGCCCCTCGTGGAACAGGGGCGCGATCACCGTCACGTCCGGCAGGTGGGTGCCGCCGCTGTAGGGATCGTTGACCACGACCTGATCGCCGTCGCGCCAGTCGATGCCGCGCACCAGCCCCTGCATGGCGAAGCCCATGCTGCCGAGGTGCACGGGGATGTGCGCGGCCTGCGCGATCAGCCGGCCGGCGCCATCGAACAGCGCGCAGGAGAAATCCAGTCGGTCGCGGATGTTGGGCGAGAGCGCCGCGCGCTGCAGCGCCGCGCCCATCTGGGCGCAGATCGCCTCCATCCGATGGCTGAACAGGGCCAGGGAAATTCCGTCGGTCACCGCTGCGCTCCCTCGCTTGCTGCCGCTGATTTTGGTGAACGTAGCCGCGGCGTCTTACCATGGGCACTCGCCGCAGCGATGGGCCCGCGGAATTGTGTCCGCAGGCGACGGTCCCAGCCAGCACGGCGCGCACACGCCGCCGCTCGTTTCACGCTCAACGTCAGGAGACGACCATGCCCTTCAAGCTACCTGATCTGCCCTACGCCAAGGATGCGCTGGAGCCGTATATTTCGGCCGAGACGCTGGAGTATCACCACGGCAAGCATCATCAGAAGTACGTCGACACGCTCAACGAGCTGATCGAAGGCACCGAATACGCGGACATGCCGCTCGAGGACATCATCGGCAAGGCCTCCGGCAAGCTGTTCAACCAGGCCGCGCAGGTCTGGAACCATACCTTCTACTGGAACTGCATGAGCCCGAACGGCGGCGGTGAGCCGGAAGGCCAGCTGGCCGAGGCGATCAAGAACAGCTTCGGCAGCTTCGGCGACTTCAAGAAGCAGTTCACCGATTCGAGCGCCGCGAACTTCGCCTCCGGCTGGGGCTGGCTGGTGCGCAAGGCCGACGGCGGGCTGGAGATCGTGCAGACCGATGATGCCGACAACCCGCTCACCAAGCCGGGGCTGAAGCCGCTGCTGACCTGCGATGTCTGGGAGCACGCCTACTACATCGACTACCGCAATGCGCGGCCGAAGTACCTCGAGGCGTTCTGGAACATCGTGAACTGGGACTTCGTGGCCAAGAACCTGTAAGGTTCGCGAACACGACCCTCGACGGCCCGGGGCTGCCTGCCGGCAGCCCCGGCGTCGTTTCGTGGTTCGCCACCCAATAACCGACCGCCATGTCCGACACCGCCCACAGCAGCCTGATGCCCACCTACCGCCGCCTGCCCGTGGCCTTCGAGCGCGGCGAGGGCGCCTGGCTGTTCGACGCCGCCGGCGAACGCTATCTGGACGGCCTGAGCGGCATCGCCGTCTGCGGGCTGGGTCATGCGCCGCCGGCGCTCGCGCAGGCGCTCGCGGCCCAGGCACGCACGCTGCTGCACTGCTCGAACCTCTACGGCATCCCCCTGGCCGAAACCCTCGCCGCGCGCCTGTGCGAGCTGACCGGCATGCGGCGTGCGTTCTTCTGCAACTCCGGTACCGAGGCCAACGAAGCCGCGATCAAGCTGGCACGCCGCCACGGACATGCCCGCGGCGTGGCAGAGCCGCAAATCGTGGTCTTCGAGGGTGCCTTCCATGGCCGCACGCTGGCCGCCCTTGCCGCCACCGGCAACGCAGCGGCGCAGGCGGGCTTCGAGCCCCTGCCGACGGGCTTCCTGCGCGTACCCTTCGGCGATGCCGAGGCCGTGGCAACACTGGCCGCGACCCGCCAGGACGTGGTGGCCGTGCTGGTCGAGCCGGTCCAGGGCGAGGGCGGCATCCGCATCCCCGACGCCGGCTTCCTGCCGGCCTTGCGCCGCCTGTGCGACGCCCACGGCTGGCTGCTGATGTGCGATGAGATCCAGACCGGCATGGGCCGCAGCGGCCGCTGGCTCGCCAGCCAGCACGGCGGCATCGTGCCGGACGTGGTGACACTGGCCAAGGCGCTGGGCAACGGCGTGCCGATCGGCGCCTGCCTGGCCGCCGGCGCTGCCGCCGAGACGCTCGGACCGGGCAGCCACGGCAGCACGTTCGGCGGCAACCCGCTGGCCTGCCGTGCCGCCCTCACGGTGCTGGAGCAGATCGAGGCGCAGGAGCTGACCGCGCGCGCCGCCGTGCTGGGCGGGCGTATCGCCGGCCATCTGCATGCGGCGTTCGCTGACCATCCAGGTGTGGTGGAGATTCGCCATCTCGGCCTGCTGATCGGCGTCGAGCTGGCACACCCGGCGCCGAGCCTGCCGACACGGGCACTGGCTGAGCGGGTGCTGCTGAACGTGACGGCCGAACGCGTCGTCCGCCTGCTGCCACCGCTGACGCTGACCGACGCCGAGGCCGACGAGCTCGCCCATCGCGTCATCCGCAGCATCGAAGGCGTACTGGCGCCGACTGCGGCAGGGGCGGCGCCGACGGCCGTGCCGGGAGTGGCCCGATGAGCGCGCCACGACACTTCCTCAGTCTGCTGGACTTCAGCGGCGAGGAGCTCACCGCGCTGCTCGATCGCGCCCAGGCCATGAAGGCCACCCACCGCGCCGGCACCGCCCAGCCGCTGCTGGCCCGGCGGACGCTGGCGATGGTGTTCGAGAAGGCCTCGACGCGCACGCGGGTCTCGTTCGAGGCGGGCATGGCCCAGCTCGGCGGGCAGGCGCTGTTCCTGTCGCCGCGCGACACCCAGCTCGGCCGCGGCGAGCCCGTGGAAGACACCGCGCGGGTGCTGTCGCGGATGGTGGATATCGTCATGATCCGCGCCGATGCCCACGCGATGGTCGAGAACTTCGCCGCCCACTCGCGCGTGCCGGTGATCAACGGGCTGACCGACCTGCTGCACCCCTGCCAGCTGCTGGCGGACGTGATGACCTATCAGGAACACCGCGGCAGCATTCACGGCAGAACGGTGGCGTGGCTCGGCGATGGCAACAACGTCTGCCGCTCGTTCGTCAACGCCGCGGCCCGCTTCGGCTTCGCCCTGCGGGTCGCGACGCCAGCGGGCTATGCGCCGCCGCTGGACGGGCTGGCCGAGGCCGAGCTGACGCTGACCGACGATCCGGACGAGGCCGTCCACGGCGCGGACCTGGTGGTCACCGACGTGTGGGCTAGCATGGGGCAGGAAGCCGACGCCGGGCGCCGGCTGGCCGATCTCGCCGACTATCAGGTGAACGCCGCGCGGATGCGGCGGGCCGCCGGGGATGCGCTGTTCATGCACTGCCTGCCCGCCCATCGCGGCGAGGAGGTGAGCGCCGAGGTCATCGACGGCCCGCAGAGCGTGGTCTGGGACGAGGCCGAGAACCGCCTCCATGCCCAGAAGGCGCTGCTCGCGACCCTGCTCGGCGCCTGAGCCGGGCGATGCCGCGCCGGCACCCTATAATCAGGACCTTTTTGGGCCGACTTCCCGCAGCTTCCGGGCCGACATGACGCAGCACGACAACCTCGTCGAACTCTCCCGCGTGCGCTTCCTGCGCGGCGACCGGCCGATCTTCGACGGGATCGACCTGAACGTCGCGGCCGGCAGCGTCACCGCCTTCCTCGGCCCCAGCGGCACGGGCAAGACCACACTGCTGCGACTGATCAGCGGCCAGCTGAGGCCGGCCTCGGGCAGCGTGCGGGTAGACGGCCAGGAAGTGCCGCAGCTGCGGCGCAAGGCGCTGTACGCGCTGCGCCGGCAGATGGGCATGCTGTTCCAGAGCGGCGCGCTGCTGACCGACTACAACGTGTTCGAGAACATCGCCTTCCCGCTGCGCGAGCACACGGATCTGCCCGAGTCGCTGATTCGCCACCTCGTGCTGATGAAGCTCGAGCTGGTCGGGCTGCGCGGCGCCCGCGCGCTGATGCCCGACGAACTCTCCGGCGGCATGGCCCGCCGGGTGGCACTGGCCAGGGCGCTGGCGCTCGATCCGGCAATGATCATGTACGACGAGCCGTTCGTGGGCCTGGATCCGATCTCCAAGGGCATGATCGTGCGGCTGGTCCGGCTGGTGAACGATGCGCTCGGCCTCACCTCGATCGTGGTGACGCACGATCTGGAGGACGTGCTGCAGGTGGCCGACTACTGCTACCTGATCTCCCAGGGCAAGGTGATGGCGCACGGCACGCCCGAGGCGCTGCGGGCGGACGACTCGCCCTGGGTGCGCCAGTTCATGCGAGGCGAGCCCGACGGGCCAGTACAGTTCCATTATCCGGCCTCGACCTACGCCGAGGATCTGCTCGGAGAGCGCCGATGAAGCTGCCGATCGGCCTGCAACATGGGGTGCTCGCCGGCCTGCTGGCGGGCATCGGCAGCGCCACGATCTTCCTGCTGCGCGTGCTGCGCAGCCTGCCGCTGGTGGCCCTGCGCCCCGGGCTGGTGGTGCGGCAGGTCTATCTGGTCGGCGTGCTCTCGCTGGTGATCATCATGATCTCCGGGCTGTTCGTCGGCATGGTGCTGGCGCTGCAGGGCTACAACAACCTGGTGCGCTTCGGCGCCGAGGAATCGCTCGGCGTGATCGTGGCGCTCTCGCTGATGCGTGAGCTCGGCCCGGTGGTGGCGGCGCTGCTGTTCGCCGGCCGCTCTGGCTCTGCAGTCGCGGCGGAGATCGGCCTGATGAAGGCCACCGACCAGCTCTCGGCAATGGAGATGATGGCGGTCGATCCCATCCACCGGGTGGTCGGCCCGCGCTTCCTCGCCGGGCTGATCTCGCTGCCGCTGCTGGTGGCGATCTTCACCACGCTGGGCATCTTCGGCGGCTACGTGATCGGCGTGCAGCTGCTCGGCGTGGACGCCGGCAGCTACTGGGGGCAGATCGAATCGGCCGCGAGCTTTCGCGAAGACGTGCTCAGCGGCATCATCAAGAGCATCGTCTTCGGCCTGCTGATCAGCTGGATCGCGGTCTTCCAGGGCTACACGGCGACGGCGACGGCCGAAGGTGTCAGCCGGGCCACCACGCAGACCGTCGTCATTTCCTCGCTCGCCGTGCTGGCACTGGACTTCGTGCTGACCGGCCTGATGTTTTCCGGAGACTGAAAAGATGGCGCAGACACGCCTGCTCGAACTCGTCGTCGGCCTGTTCGTCTGCCTGGGGCTGGCGGCACTGTTCCTGCTGACCCTGCAGGTCAGTACCGCCAACGGCCTCAGCGGTGGCGACACCTACCGGGTGACCGCCCGCTTCGCCAACATCGGCGGACTCTCCACACGTGCACCGGTGGCCATGGCGGGCGTTGATATCGGCAGGGTCGAGTCGATCGCGCTGGACGAGAAGAGCTTCGAGGCCGTCGTCACGCTGGCGCTCGACACGCGCTACGACGAGCTGCCGGCCGACAGCAGCGCGAAGATCCTCACCGCCGGACTGCTCGGCGAGCAGTACATCGGCATCGTGCCGGGTGGCTCGCTGGACAACCTGCAGCCCGGTGACGAAATCACGTTCACCCAGGGCGCGCTGGTCCTGGAGAACCTGATCGGCCAGTTCGTGACCAACATGCAGCGAGAGGAATGAGGGAGCACCGGACTATGCGAATGATCACAGCCCTACTGGCTTTCCTGATGCTGGCAGCCAGCGCTGCCCTGCCGGCACAACAGATGCCGGCGCAGTCGCCGGAGGCGTTCGTGGAGACCATCGTCGAGGACGTCCTGACCGACGTCGAGGCGCGGCGCACCGAGCTGAAGTCGCAGCCCGAGAAGCTGCGCGCGCTGGTGATCGACGGGATCCTGCCGCACGTCGACTTCCCGTACGTCTCCCAGCTGGTGCTCGGCAAGTACTGGCGCACGGCGGACGAGGCTCAGCGGCAGCGGTTCATGCGCGAGTTCCAGCGGCTGCTGCTGCGCACCTACGCCGATGCGCTGTTGGCCTACGACGACCAGGAGATCCGCTATCTGCCGAGCCGGCGCGACGAGAGCCGGCGTGATGCCCGGGTGCGCACCCAGGTCGTGCCGCGCGGCCAGGATCCGATCGCCGTCAACTACCGGCTGTATCGCACCGATGCCGGCGAGTGGAAGGTATTCGACGTGGTGGTCGAGGGTGTGAGCCTGGTCACCAGCTACCGCGATACCTTCGCCCGCGAGATCGAGCAGGATGGCCTCGACTCGCTGATCGCGAACCTCAAGAACCACGAACCGCCGGCGGCCCTGCAGGATGTCGCCTCCTGAGGCAGAAGCACCCAAAGTGGTGCACGATGGCGCCAACACTGTGCGTATTTCGGGCGATTTGACGTTCGAAACCGTTCCTGATGCTATAGACGCGGTGGCGGACCGGTTGTCCGCCACCCGCGCCCTGACAGTGGATCTGGCGGGCGTCGGTCGGAGCGATTCGGCCGCCGTGGCGTTATTGATCGAGTGGTATCGGCTGGCGCGGCGGGACGGCGGCTCCATCCGTTTCGTCAACATGCCCTTCCGCATGCACGAGATCGCGCGCGTCAGTGGCGTCGAGTCGGTCCTCTCCATCGACTGATGCCGCCGCCCCCGGCGGCCCTGCCGGAGGCAACGATGAGCCAACAGGCCGATTCCCGTCCTGCCGAGAAAGACGCCCCGCTTTGGGACGATGTCCATGTGCTCAGTGAGCTGGTCGACGCGGTGGTCGTCGACCAGGTCGGCGAGGCGCTGCAGACGGTGGTCGATCAGGCCCATGCCGCGGCGACAGCCAGACGATCCGGCGATGCCCAGGCGCAGGACACGCTGCAGCGGCGGGTCGGCGAGCTGACCGCGCAGGAAGCGGTCGATATCACCTACGCCTTCTCCACCTACTTCCAGACCGTCAACACCGCGGAGAAGGTGCACCGCATCCGCCGCGGGCGCGCCTACGCCCGCACGCCCGGCGCGGCGCAGCCGTTCGGCCTGGAGGCGACCTTCCGCCAACTGCGCGAGGCAGGCTGGAGCCTGGAGCAGACGCTGGCGCTGCTTGCCCGGACGCGGCTGGAGCCGGTATTCACCGCTCATCCGACCGAGGCGCGCCGGCGCACGCTGCTGATCAAGCAGCAGTGGATCGCGCAGCGCCTGGTCGAACGCCTCGACCCGCAGCACACACCACGGGAAGAACGGGCGCTGCTGGCGAACATCCGCACCCACATCACGGCCGCCTGGCAGACCGAGAGCGAGCCCGATTCGCGCCCGACGGTGAACGATGAGCTCGAACACGTGCTCTTCTTCCTGCTGACAGTCATCTACCGGGTGATTCCGCCGTTCTACGAGGGCATCGAGGAGGCGCTGGTCGCCGTCTGGGGTGAGCAGGCCCGCGCCCATCCGCTGCCGAACCTGCTGCGCTTCGCCTCGTGGGTGGGCGGCGACATGGACGGCAATCCGAACGTCGGGGCCGACACCCTGCGGGCGACGCTGGAGCAGCAGCGGCGCGAGATCCTGCTCGCCTATCAGCAGGAACTGCGCCCGCTGTACCGCGAGCTGAGCCAGACACGCAGCCGCATCGGTGTCAGCGAGGCGATCGAGGCGCGCATCGCCAGCTACGGCGAGCAGTTCCCGAAGCGGCTGGCGAGCCTGCCGGCACGCCACCGCGACATGCCCTATCGGGTGCTGCTGCATCTGATGGGCGCACGCCTGGCGGCGACGCTGGCGGACCGGGACGGCGGCTATCCGGATGCGGAGACCTTCGCCGCCGACGTGGCGGCGATCCACGACAGCCTGCGCGCCCATCGTGGCGAATGGGCCGGCGCCTTCTTCGTCCACCGCCTGCTGCGTCGCGTGCAGACCTTCGGTTTCCATCTCGCGACCGTGGACGTACGGCAGGATTCGCTGGTGCACCGGCGGGTGATCGGACGGCTGCTCGACATCCCCGACTGGCTCGAGCGCAGCGCCACGGCACGCCGCGAGCGGCTCGAGCAGGCGCTGGCCGAGCATCAGGAGCCGATAGCCGTGGACGATGCGGAATGCCGGCAGACATTGGCGGTGTTCGAGGCCATACGCGAGGCCCATGCCCGCCACGGCCGCCAGGCGATCGGCCCCTACATCATCAGCATGGCGCAGGCCGAGGACGACGTGCTCTCCGTGCTGCTGCTCGCCCGCTGGGCCGGCCTGCAGGACGAGCACGGCATCGTGCCGCTGGATGTGGCGCCGCTGTTCGAGACCGTCACCGACCTCGCCAACGGCCCGGGTGTGACCGCGCGCCTGCTCGAGCATCCGCACTACCGCGACCACCTGCAGGCACGCGGCGAGCGGCAGGTAATCATGGTCGGCTATTCGGACAGCAACAAGGATGGCGGCTTTGCCGCCTCACGCTGGGCGGTGCACGAGGGCCAACGCCAGCTCGTGGCCGCCACGGCCGGCACCGGCGTGGAACTGGTGATCTTTCACGGCCGTGGCGGCACCATCAGCCGCGGCGGCGGCAAGACCCCGGGTGCGGTGCTCGCCACGCCCCGCGGCGCGACCGACGGCGGCCTGCGTGTCACCGAGCAGGGCGAGATGATCAACGAGAAGTACGGCCTGCGCGGCATCGCCACGCGCAGCTTCGAGCAGACCCTGAGCGCCGTCTGCACCGTGATCGCCCTGCCCACCGCCGATCACGGGGAGGCCGAACAGCGGCTCATGGACGGGCTGGCGGCCCGCAGCCGCGCGGTTTATCGCGACCTCGTCTACGAGGACGAGCGCTTCATGCCCTTCTTCCGTCACGCGACGCCGATCGACGTGATCGAGCGCATGCAGATCGGCTCGCGGCCCGCCTCGCGGCGACAGCAGCGGGGCGTACAGGACCTGCGCGCCATTCCCTGGGTGTTCTCCTGGTCACAGTCTCGCGCGCTGATGACCGGCTGGTATGGCCTCGGCACCGGCCTGGAAGCGGCGCTCGAGCAGGCCGGCGAACAGACGCTGCGGGAGCTGGCCGGGCGCTGGCGCTTCTTCGGCAACCTGCTGGCCGATGCCGAGATGGTGCTGGCCAAGACCGACCTGGGGATCGCGGGGCTATACGCGGCGCTGGCACCCACCGAGGCGCAGCCCATCTTCGAGCTGCTGCGCGCGGAGTACGAGCGCACTGTGGCCGCGGTGCTGCGCATACGCGGCACCGACACCCTGCTGGCGGGCGATCCCACGCTGCAGCGCAACATCCGCCTGCGTAACCCCTACCTCGATCCGTTGAATTTCCTGCAGGTGGAACTGCTCGCGCGCTGGCGGGCCGGCGAGCGCGAGGATGAAGCCCTCTTCCGGCCGCTGCTGCTGAGCGTCAACGGCATTGCCCAAGGCCTGCAGAACACCGGGTGAACGGCGCTTGACCGACGTCCATCGCTGCCGCAAGCTCGGAGTTTGACTGACCGTTCAACCGGCCGCCAGGCACCGGCTGACGGCGAAGCCAAAAAACTATTAGAAATATCAATGAGCCGCGGCACAGCGGCCGGAGGAGAGATGACCACACTGACCCAAGGCGCGGCGAGCGTCTGGCGCTATGGCGCCTACGCGCTGCCGCTGCTGCTGGCGCTGGGCGCCACCTACCTGATCTGGATCGGCGCCGACAGCGGCTGGGCCGCCCTGCTGACCGTGCTGATCGCGCTCTCGGCCGCCGAGCGGATGAGCAGCGACGACTACGAGACCAAGCCCTTCACGCAGCCGCGCGTATTCGTCTGGATGATGTGGGCGTTCCTGCCGGTGACCCTGCTCGCCTTTCTCGGTTTCGTCTGGACGCTGGCGCACGGCCACAGCGGCGGCGACCTGCTGGGGCTGGCTGGCCTGCTACAGGCGACGACCGGCTTCGACATGCTGGCGGCGCACGCCGACGACGGCGTGCTGACCTACCTGCTCTCGGCGGTGCTGTTTTCGACCATCACCGGCATCGGCTCGGTGTCGATCGGCCACGAACTGGCGCATCGCACCTGGGAGCCGCTCTCGATCTTTGCCGCCCGCACCTGCTCGCTGTTCGGCCTGTTCACCTACTACGCGATCGAACATCCGCACGGTCACCACCTGACCGTCGGCACGCCGGTCGACTCCTCGACCGCCCTGCGCGGCGAAAACATCTACCGCTATTCACTGCGCACCACGCCGCAGGACTACACCACCGCCTGGGCCATCGAACGCGACCGCCTCGCCAAGCTTGGCCTGCCGGCGCTGCACTGGCGCAACCGCCTGCTGCGCGGTTGGGCCGCCGAGCTGACGCTGATGGTGCTGATCACGGCGGTGAGCGGCCTGCTCGGCCTGTTCTGGTTCCTGGTCTCGGCGCTGAACGCGCATTTCACCTACAAGCTCGGCACGTACGGGCAGCACTATGGCATCGTGCGGGTGCCGGACTCGGAGATCCGCGCCCATCATTCGTGGGACTGCTACAACCGGTTCACCAACTGGTTCGTGGACGGTATCGGCCGGCATTCACAGCATCATCTGGAACCGCTGCGGCCGTTCTGGGCACTCGAGCACGTGCCGGAAGCGCCGACCTACGCCCACGGCTATCTGAAGACGATGGGCTTCACCGTGATCCCGCCGTTGTGGCACCGGCTGATGAACCCGAAGCTGATCGAGTGGGACGAGCAGTACGCAAGCCCGGAAGAGCGGGCACTGGCACGTGAGGCGAACCTGCGCAGCGGACAGCCGGCGCTGGTGGCGCAGGCCGCGCGCATGGCCGTGGCGGCAGATCGCGTGTCGCCGACCGGGGCGGCGCTGGCCTAGGGACCGAGCCGCAACAGGCGTCTTTGGACGCGACGGTCGCCGGTACCGGCCGCGAGAGGCCGGCTGGCGACTTCGCCCGGAGCCGCGTAAGCAAACAGGGGCGCTGATGCGCCCCTGTTCCGTTCAGCCCCTGAAACCGCTCACTGCCTCGCTGCCGCGGGCGTGGAGGCGGTCCGACGGCAGGCTCGGCTAGGCGGAGGCGGCAGCCGGCAACGTCGCTGCGTGCTCGGCATCGGCTGCGGCTGCCTCACCGGCAGGGGTCTCGCCGCCGGCCGCTGTCGAGGTGCCGCGGCGGGTCAGGGGCCTGCCCATCGCCTGCTGGCCGAACTCGGGGGTGAATGCCTCGCCATCCCAGGCGATTTGCCCGCCGATGATCACGCTGCGCACCACGCCGTCCGAGCGGTTGACCATCTGCGGATGATCGAAGATCTCCCGATGGATCAGCCGGGTGCAGGCCTCCGAATCGTAGCTGGCCAGCGCCTGCGGGTCGATCATCACCAGATCGGCGCGCGCGCCGATCTCGATGCGCCCCACGTCCAGGCCGAACAGATCCGCCGCGTCGGCCGTGAGCCGGCGCACGGCGCGGGCCATCAGTGTCGGCGACCCGTCCTGCTGCGCCAGCTGCAGCGTGCGCAGATTGCCGTCGAAGAATGCCATGTTGGTCAGATGGGCACCGCTGTCGTTGAACCCGGGCAGTGTCTGCGGGTGGAAGACCAGCTCCTTCAGCACCTCCGGCCGCTGGTTCGCCGTGATCACCGACCAGCGGAACTCCCGGTCGTAGCTGCGCAGCAGATGCAGCAGGAAGTCGGCCTCGTCGGCCGGATCCGGGAAGCGGCGGAAGGCTTCCGCCTCGGCGCCATCACGCGCGCCCTCCCGGCCGCCGGTATGCTGGAACTGGCGCAGGCGCTCGTAGAGTGACTGCAGGTTCTCGCCATTCCACCGCGACTCTGGGCAGCTGACCATCGTCATCTCTTCGAGCTTGCGCGCGAACAGCTCCGGCTCGATCTGCAGCCGCCGGCGCAGATGCGCGAGCGTCCAGCCGAATTTTCCAGCCATCCAGTCCTGCCGGAACTGCTCGCAGAAAGCCGGATCATTGAGCAACTGCTGGCGAGCCTGTCGATCGTCCAGATCGATTGCCGCCAGCTGGCGGAAGGACGGCTTTTCCTCCATCACCGGCGCCGTGGCACCGTCGCCGTACATGACAAACGGGGCCGACAGCGCCTGAAAGCGGAAATGGCCGCGCATGAAATCGCTGTTGATCAGCTTCGACAGGCCAAGCAGTGCCTTGTAGGCACGTGGCGCACTGTTGAGGTCCATGGCGGCGGTGGCCGTCATGCGCAGCGGCTTGCCATGCAGGCGCCCACAGCTCATGAACAGCAGCTGCGCCGTCGCCAGGCGATTCTCTGCATTCGGCGTGAACTGCACGATGCCCTCGTGCCGGCGCACGATCTCGCACAGCGCGGCCAGTTCGGCGCGGCTGGCGTGCTGGGCGGGAATGGCCACCTCCCGGTAGGGATCGTTCGCCAGGAAGTGCAGCGGCAGCCCGTCGGTGGACATACCGACGTAGCCGCGTTGCATCGCCCGCTCCAGCGATTCGCACATCCGCGCGACTTCCTCGTCGGTCGGCGCCCGGCGCACCGCCGCCTCCATGCCCATCACGGCGATTCGCAGCATGCTGTGCGGGATCATCGGCACCACGTTGGCGCCCAACGGCAAGGTGTCCAGATGCTGGAGATAGGCACCGGGCTCGTCCCAGTCGACCCGTTCGCCGAGGGCAGCGGCGAGCACCGACTTCGGCATGTTTTCCACCCGGGCGAAGCAGTTGACGATGGCATTGTCGTCACGCCCACCAGCTTCGTCGGGCAGCAGGCCATAGGCCAGGCCAAGGCTGCAATTGCTCATGACCACCGTGGTCGTGCCGTGGCGCACGGCTTCCGGCAGCCCGGGCTCGACCTCCACCTCCAGATCGAAGTGGGTGTGGATGTCGAGCAGACCGGGCAGCAGCCACTGGCCGGCGCCATCGAGCGTGTGGGCCGCCTGATGGCGGTCCAGCCCCTCGCCCAGCGCGGCGACTCGTCCCTCGCGCACTGCCACATCCAGCCGGCGCGGCAGCCGGCCGCTGCCATCGTAGACGAGCGCGTCGTGAATCAGCAGGTCCCAACCCGTCCCCGCGGCCTCGGACGTTCGCTTGGCCATGTCGTCCTTCCCCCCGACCGGTCGCGTGTGGCGTCCGGTCAACTGTTCTGATTGCTGACCTGCAACTACAGACCTCAGCCCGCGTTGTGTCAATACGCAATATAGATGCGGCTCACCTATGCTCGCCAGGCGCGGCCGGCAGGGCGGCGCGCAAGGAATGACAAGCAATAAGGGAGACCCGCCATGGATGGAACGATCACGAGGCTACGCCGCGGCAGCTGGCAGGCGCTGCGGCCGGCCGGACTGCTGGCCCTGGCATGGGCCGGCACGGCCAGCGCCGGCTACGGCGATATCACCGCCGCCGAACTGAACCGGCACATCGAGGCCTATCGCGACCAGCCGACCTACCTGCACGATCATCCGCAGGTACTGAGGAACCTGACCCCGCCGCAGCTGGCGCAGGCGATCGAGGCGCTGGAACTCACCCACTACAGCTATCTGCATCCGGTGATCGCCGAGGCCGACACCCTGCCGACGGCCGCGGGCAAGGCAATCGATACGCTGTCGGTTGCCGCCGTGCGCGGCGGCGAACTGGTACCGATCCCCTTCCAGATCGACGAGCGCGACACCGAGGGCTGGGCCTATATCGAGGGGGCCAGCGAGGCGCCGCCCGTCGGCACCCCCGGCGTCTTCGACGCACAGGACGAGCTGGTCTTCATGTACCGCGACACGGGTGAGGACGCCTACGATGCGGCGCACCACGGGGCGCCGGCCGGGCAGATCCTGCATGAGCTGCGATTCACGCACGAGGGCCGCACGCGCTATGCCTATCTACTGCAGGGCGACGACCGGCGCAGCACGGCGGATTACGTCTCGTTCGATGCCACGACCGGCCAGTCGCGCAACACCTACTACCAGTTCGCGGTCTCGCCGCAGAACTTCCTGGACTTCAAGGACTTCCGCGCGAATGTCGGCCCGACGCAGGATGCGCGCGTGCTCGACACGATCTACGTCGAACTGGCCACCGGCGTCATCTCGCCTTGGCCGCGGCTCTCGTTCGACAGCGTCGACAACATCAAGGCCGAGCTGGTGCGGGTGAAGGATGGCCCGGTCCGGGCGCTGACGCTGCTGAAGCTGCGCATCGTGGTCGCCAACATACCGGTGTTCAACATCTGGAGCGAGGTCACGGTCTACGATCAGGGCATCGTGCTGCCGGTGTCGATCCGAATCCCCGGCGGCGAAGTGCTCACCCGCGTCCTGAACAAGCCGCGCTTCTACCTCGCACTGGACTTCAAGGACATCCAGGGCGGGCACGTGAACGCGGCCGGCAGCGCCGATCCTGCCAGTTACGCCGTGGTCGACGGCAAGCTCAGCGCGCTGGAGAAGACCGTGACGATCTCGCACGAGAAGAACTGGCTGTGGCTGGCCAGCCAGCGCGGCTGGGACCTGTGGGCCCGCTTCGATCTGCCGCCGGACTGGCCCGAGCAGCTCGACCTGCGCTACGAGGACGACCCGGGCGCCACCACGGACTGGGAGAACTTCCCCGGCGCGACGCCGCGGGTGGGCGTCGATGCGCGCGGCTTCCCGGTCGGCAAGCTCGATATTTCCCTCGACGCCATGCTCTGGTTTCCCGATACGGTGGGAGCCGGCGGCCCTCTGGGCTTCGCACAGGAGGTGCGCAATCCACCGGCGCTGCAGGTCCGGGCGGCGCCAGGCGGCTGATTCGGCGGCAGCCGGGGTGAGCGGGTCCCGCCTGCCCCGGCTGCCGTCACAATGCCGGTGGCTGGCGCTCGCCGCCGCCTTGTACTAGCACTGGAGTCGGGGCGGCCAGGGAGTGCCGCTCGTCAACGATGCCGACAAGGAGGTCAGCATGCGCCATGTGATCGTCGTCCTGATACTGGGCTGGTGCCTGTTCGGAGCGCCTGTACTCGCGGCCGATTACGGCTCGATCGACGAGGCCGAATACCAGCAACTGCTTCGCACGATCGAGTCGGAGCCCGACTATCTCGCCCACCACCGCGACATCCCGCGCCGGCTCACGACCGAGCAGTGGGACCGGCTGGTCGGCGACCTCGGCCTGAATCCCTACACCTGGGTGCACCCGGTGGTCGTGAAAGGCAACAAGGCCAGTGCCGTGCTCGGCACGCCGATCGAGGACCTCGGCCTGATGGCGGTCCGCGCCGGCAAACTGGTGCCGATCCCGTTCCAGATCGACGAGAAGGACGAGGATGGCTGGGTCTATGTCGAAGGCGTCTCGGACGCAGGCGTCGCCGGCCGGGCCGGCACGCTCGACGCCGAGGACGAGATCGTCTTCATGCTGCGCGATGCCGGCACCGAAACCCTGCCGGCGGACCAGCAGCCGCCCAGTGGGAAACTGGTGCAGGAAATCCGGGTGGCGACCGAGCGGGGCGATCGCTACGCGTATGTGGTCACCGGCGGTCCGGTCCGCAGTCCGGCCCGCTATGTGCGCTACGACGAGAACCGCCGCCAGTTCGAGTCCACGTTCTACAACTTCGTGCAGTCGCAGGACAACCTGCTGATCTTCGACACCTTCCGCGCCAACGCCGGGCCGACACCGGATCACCGTGTGCTGGACGCGCTGATCCTGGACCTGTCCACCGGAGTGGTGACGCGCTGGCCGCGGTTGTCGGTCGGCGTGGAGAACCTCGAGGCGCGCCTGCTCGGCGTCAAGCATGGTCCGATCCGCGACGTACTGCTGATGCAGATCCGCGTGGTGGTGGCGAACATCCCGGTGTTCTTCATCCGCACCGACATGATGCTCTACGACCAGGGTATTTCTCTGCCGGTGCGGCTGAACATCCCGGGCGGCGAAATCCTGACCCGGGTGCTGAACCGGCCGGTCATCGACCTCGGCCTGGACATGCACGACCTGCAGGGCGGCCGTTTCGCCGCGGCGGTGAATCCGACCGGGCAGATGGGCAAGGTCGACGGCAAGATCAGCAGCGTCGAGCAGAAGATGAACATCGACATCCCGGAAGCGGCCTGGATGTGGCTGGAGAGCGGTCGCGGCTGGGACGTGATGCTGAAGGTCGACATCCCGCCCGACTGGCCGGTGCAGGCGGACCTGCTCTACGTCGACGCGGCGGATCCGGAGGTCACCTTCGATGTGGAGGACTTCCCCGGGGCCCTGCCTCGCTTCGGCGCCCGCGTGAACGAGCTGCCCAAGGGCAAGCTGAACATCGATCTGTCGGCGATCCTCTGGTTCCCGGCCACGGTGGGCGCACTGGGTCCCGATGGCTTCGCCCGGGCCTCCGAGCAGACCCCGACCGTGCAGGTACGCGAGCTCTGAGGCCGTCGGCCGGGAGCGGAGCACGTGCTCAGCGGGCGCTCGCCTGCGCCCGCTGAGCCGTCTGCCGCCCAAGGCCATCCTGCTCGAACACCGCCAGACCCGCTGGCGCATCCTTGAGATAGGCATCCCAGAACCCGCCGCCGACACGGCCCCAGATGGCGCCGCCCCCGCTGAGGTCAGGCGACAGCGACAGCACGAACGCATCGCCCGGGGCGTCGCCCGCGAAGGAGGTCAGGGCGGCTCGGCGTCGCGCCTCGCAACGCCAGCGGCAGCCACGACGATCACTGGCCCACAGCGTCGGCACATCCGGCGCGGCAAGCACTGCCGGTGGATTGACCAGCACCAGCGCCAGCCGCGGCCGATCTATTGCGACGACCGGCAGCGGTGCGCTCTGCAGTCGGGCGGCGAGCGCTGCCATGTCGGCCGCGCCAGCGCCGGCGCCGAGCAGCCCCAGCCGCTCGCCATCCCAGCGTGCGGCGATCGCCGGCACACGCTCGGGCAGTGCCCAGAGCAGTTGCCACAGCCGTTCCCCTCGCAAGTCACGATGGCGCAGGGCGAACGGATTCGGCAGCGGCGCGTTGCCGGCATCGCGATGACGTGGCGTCACCACCACATAGCCGCGCGCGGCCCAGGCCGCGGCGATCGACGCCCACCAGCGCTCATCGGTGAGCAGCGGCGGGGAGAGCAGGATCAGCGGCACTGGCGCCGATGCCCGGGGCAACACGATCCGCACCGGTCCCTCATCGTCCTGCCAGTACAGCGTGTGGACCGGCTGGGCCAGGGCAAGCACCGGCGCCAGCTGCAGCAGGCCCAGCGCCAGCCAGCGCAGTCCTCGCCGCGCGCCCGGCCGGCTGACACCACTGCGCCGATTGCCTACCATGCCGAGGCCCATCCCACGCAGGAACCGACGCCCATGAAGCCGGACTGGCAGCGATTTCTCATCGACAACGGCGCGGAATTCGACGACGCACGCATCCTCCACTACGGCAATCCCGAACGGGAACGGCGCATGGTGATGAGCGGCAACATCATCTGCGACCTGTCCCACCTGGGACTGATCGCCCTGGAGGGCGAGGATGCGGCGGACTTCCTGCACCGCCAGCTCGCCGGCGAAGTTCGCGCGCTATCGGCCGGGCAAAGCCGGCTGAGCTGCCATCTCAATCCGCAGGGGCGGGTCATCTCCAGCTTCCGCGTCTTCCGGGATGCCCAAGCCTACTATCTGGCGCTGCCGCGGGAGAATCTGGAGCCGGCGATGCAGCGGCTGCGGCGCTTCGTGCTGCGTGATCGGGTGCGGCTGTCGGATGCGTCCGATCGCTTCGTCCGCATCGGCGCCAGTGGCCCGGGGATGGCGCAGGAGCTGCAGCAGGCGGGCGTGCCCGTCCCGGGCGCAGCGGATGAGGTTGCCAGCGCCGGGCAGTTGCTCGTGCTGCGCCTGCCCGGCCCGCATCCGCGCTTCCAGCTGCTGGGCGAACTCGCGCGGCTGCAGTCGGTATGGGAGCAGCTCAATGTGCGCTGCGCGCCGATCGGCCCCTCTCCCTGGCGGCTGCTGGACATCCTCGGCGGCATCCCGACGATCTATCCGGACACGAGCGAGCAGTTCCTGCCACAGAGCCTGAACCTCGATGCCCTGGGCGCGATCAGCGTGGAGAAGGGATGCTACCCGGGCCAGGAGATCGTGGCCCGCATGCATTTTCGCGGCACGCTCAAGCGGCGGATGTTCCGCGCGCTGGTCCGGCTGCAGGAGACGCCCGCCCGGCTGACGCCGGTCTACGACGGCGCCGGCCAGCCGATCGGCGAAGTGCTCGACGCCGAGCCGCATCCGGACGGCGGCAACGAATTGCTCGTGGTCGCGCGGCTGCAGGCGGCCGACGCGCCGGTGCATCTCGGTCAGCCGCAGGGAGAGACGATCACGCTGGCGCCGCCGCCCTACCCGCTGCCACCGCCGCGCCGGACTGCGGCCGACTGAGGCCGACGCCGCGCGATCGGCGCGGCTTCAGCCGCCGTCGCGCTGGCGCAACAGCGGGAACAGCAGCACGTCGCGAATCGAGGGCTGGTCGGTGAACAGCATCACCAGCCGGTCGATGCCGATCCCCTCGCCTGCCGTGGGCGGCAGGCCGTATTCGAGTGCCCGCACGTAGTCGGCGTCGTAGTGCATCGCCTCCTCGTCGCCAGCCGCCTTCTGCTCGGCCTGGCGCCGGAACCGCGCCGCCTGATCCTCCGCATCGTTCAGCTCGGAGAAGCCGTTGGCGATCTCGCGGCCGCCGATGAACAGCTCGAACCGGTCCGTGAGCGTCGGCTCGGCGTCGCTCGGCCGGGCGAGCGGCGAGACCTCGAGCGGATAGGCGGTGATGAAGGTCGGCTGGCGCAGACGGTGCTCCACGGTCTTCTCGAAGATTTCCACCTGCAACTTGCCCAGGCCCCAGACGGCCTGCGGCGCGATGCCGAGCCCTTCGGCCAGCGTCCGCGCCGCGGCGGGATCGTCGAGCGCCGCGGCGTCGATCTGTGGATTGTGCGCCAGGATTGCCTGGTTCACCGTCAGGCGGGCGAACGGCCGGGCCAGATCGTAATGCTCGCCCTGATAGGTCAGGGTCGAGGTACCGAGTACCGATTGCGCCAACTCGCGCAGCAGGCCCTCGGTCAGGTCCATCAGCGCGTGGTGGTCCACGTAGGCCTGATAGAACTCCAGCATGGTGAATTCGGGGTTGTGCCGCGTGGACAGCCCTTCGTTGCGGAAATTGCGGTTGATCTCGTAGACCTGCTCGAAGCCGCCCACGACCAGCCGCTTGAGGTAGAGCTCCGGCGCGATCCGCAGGTACAGCGGCATGTCCAGCGCGTTGTGATGCGTGATGAACGGCCGGGCCGCGGCGCCGCCGGCGAGCGGCTGCATCATCGGTGTCTCCACCTCCAGGAAGCCACGGGCATCGAAGAAGCTGCGGATCTGGCGGATCATCCGGCTGCGGACGCGAAAGACCTCGGCCGACTGCGGGTTCATGATCAGGTCGACGTAGCGCTGGCGATAACGCTGCTCCTGATCGGTCAGGCCGTGGTACTTCTCCGGCAGCGGACGCAGCGACTTGGTCAGCAGGCGCAGCCGCTCCACGCGCACCGACAGCTCGCCGGTGCGCGTGCGAAACAAGGTGCCGGTGGCGCCGAGGATGTCGCCGACATCCCAGCCCTTGAAGGCTTGATAGGCCTCGCCGAGGGCATCACGCTGCAGAAAGAGCTGGATGCGCCCGCTCATATCCTGCAGCTGGGCGAAGCTGGCCTTGCCCATGACCCGCTTGGCCAGCATCCGCCCGGCCACGCTGACCGGCTGCGGATTGGCCTCCAGCCAGTCGGAGTCATGCGCATCGTGAGCCGCGTGCAGCTCGGCGGCCAACGCATCGCGGCGGAAATCGTTGGGATAGGCCTGACCGGCTGCCCGCAGTTGCGCCAGTTTCTCGCGGCGCTGCGCGATCAGCATCTGCTCGGTGGACTCGCCGGCCCCCGGGTCGTGGCCGGCCGGGCCGGCTGACTGCTCGTTGTGCTCTGCTTCAGGCGTCATGCCTTGGATCCTGCGATGGGTGAGGCCGCCCCTGCCCGGCGGCCGGTGACGCGGCGCTACAGCCCCTGCTTGAGGCTCGCCTCGATGAATGGGTCGAGCTCGCCGTCCAGCACCGCCTGGGTATTGCCGATCTCCACCCCTGTGCGCAGATCCTTGATCCGCGACTGGTCGAGCACGTAGGAACGGATCTGGCTGCCCCAGCCGATATCGGCCTTGGCATCCTCCTGGGCCTGGGCCTGCTCGCGGCGCTGCTGCAGCTCCAGCTCGTAGAGCTTGGCGCGCAGCTGCTTCATCGCCGTGTCACGGTTCTGATGCTGCGACCGGTTGTTCTGGCACTGCACCACGATGCCGCTCGGCTGGTGCGTGATGCGCACCGCCGACTCGGTACGGTTGACGTGCTGGCCGCCCGCACCGCTGGCACGGTAGACATCCACCCGCAGATCGCTCGGATCGATCTGGATATCGATGTTGTCATCGATTTCCGGGGAGACGAACACGGCGGCGAAGGAGGTATGGCGCCGCGCCCCGGCGTCGAACGGCGACTTGCGCACCAGCCGGTGCACGCCGGTCTCGGTACGAAGCCAGCCGTAGGCGTAGTCGCCACTCACGCTCAGCGTGGCGCTCTTGATGCCGGCCACCTCGCCGGCCGAGACCTCGAGGAGCTCGGTGGTGAAGCCATGGCGCTCGCACCAGCGCAGGTACATGCGCAGCAGCATCTCTGCCCAGTCCTGCGCCTCGGTACCGCCGGAACCGGCCTGGATGTCGACGAACGCGTTGGCCGCATCGTGCTCGCCGGCGAACATGCGGCGGAACTCGAGGTCGGCGACGCGACGCTCGGCCGCGGCGAGATCGGTGGCCAGCGCGCCCATGGTGTCGGCGTCGTCTTCCGCCTCGGCCAGTTGCCAGAGCTCGTCGGCATCGGCCAACGCGCCGGTCAGCTCATCGAGCGTTTCGACGATGCGCGCCAGCCGGACGCGCTCCTGGCCGAGCGCCTGCGCCTTCTCGGCGTCGTTCCAGACGTCGGGATCCTCGAGCTCGCGCTCGACTTCCGCTAGCTGTTCGGCTGCACCTTCGTAGTCAAAGATACCTCCGCAGATCCTGGGTCCGGGCGGTCAGATCCCGGATCTGCTGGGCGATGGCATTGCGTTCGATGGCGGCGGACATGGAGCTGACTCCCGCGATTGCAAGCCGGCCAGTCTAGCGCATCTGCCGGTATGACTGGGCCGGCTCAGGCATCGTCCACGGACCAGGCTTTGGGCCGCACCGGCCCGTCATGACGCCGGCGCCACCAGCGTGCCCGCCGCCGAATGTGCCAGCGATCCGCGCCGGTGTAGAGTTCGAGACGATCGATATCACCCTGCTGCAACGCCCGCTCCAGCGGGGCGAGCACCGTGGACTCCAGCGCCGCCACCGCCGCTTCATAGCCGCCCCAGTCGCCGGCCAGGGCCCAGTTCTGCGGCGCATCGGTGGCCAGCAGCACACCGGCGCCCGCCTCGGCGTCTGCCAGCGAGGTCACCGGCAGGGCCGCTGCATGCGCGAGCCCGCGCACCACGAGCTCATCGGCGCAGACCCGGTCGATACCGCGCGGGCCCGTCGGGGTATCGAGCGGCCCGGCGCCGTAGCACCACAGCGTGTTCACCGGTGCCAGACCCTGTGCCTCGCGCCGCTGATTGGCCGGCAGCTCGTGTAGCAGCATCTGCAGCTCGGTCAGCAGCCGCCGGGCCGCGGCATCCGGCGGCCAGGGCAGCGGCGCCTGCAACGTGGTGGGGGATGGCCCGGCAAGGACCTGCAACAGCGGCGGCGGCTGATCGATGGGCTGCAGCAGCCACTGATCCGACGTCGGCAGCGTGAGGCACAGCCCCTCGGCCCGCAGATGATCGGCCAGCGCATCCCGCAGCTCGCCGGCCGCGGCCGCATCCAGCGCCAGCGCCTGGCGCCGCAGCACCAGCGGCGCCTCGCCAACGAGCGGCAAATGCAGCGGTTCGGCCAGCAATACGGGCCCGCGCGCGGCGCCCGCCGCGTGCTGTGCGGCCACTGCCTGCCCCGCCGCCGACGTCCCGAAGAGCGCGCCCGCCAGCGCGGCCAGATCGCCGGTCGGCCCGCGCCGGATCCGCGCCCGCGCGCGCCAGCGGACGAGCGTCGGCGCAGGCAGCGGCGGCAACGAGGGCGCGCCGAGGCCCCGCAAAGGGCCGAGCAGGCCCGGCGCAAGCAGGATGGCCCGGCGGCTCATGCGCGCGGCCCGTCCACCGGGCGGCGGCTCAGGCGAGCCGCGTCTGGATGGCGTGGGCGATGGCGTCGAGCTGGGCGGGCACGTTCAGTACCGGCTCACTCAGCTCGCGGATGGCGATGTCCGGATCCTTGAGCCCGTGCCCGGTCAGTGTGCAGACCACCGTGCTGCCGGGCCGGATACGCCCGTCGCGGATCTCCGCCAGCGCACCGCACAGCGAGGCCGCAGAGGCCGGCTCGCAGAACACTCCCTCGCGGGCGGCAAGATAACGCTGCGTCTCCAGGATCTGGGCATCCTCGAACGCGCCGAACCAGCCTTCCGACTCCTGCTGCGCCGACCAGGCGTACTGCCAGCTCTGTGGATGACCGATGCGGATGGCGGTGGCCACCGTTTCGGGCTCGTCCACCATCTCGCGCGCCACGAACGGCGCACTGCCGGCGGCCTGGAAACCCAGCATGTGCGGTCGCTTGGTGATCAGCCGCCGCGGTGCGGGGTAGTCGACCCCGGGCGGAATCAGTGCCGGCAGCTGCTCGCCGGCCAGTTCGCTGTAGCCCAGCCAATGCGCGGTGATGTTGCCGGCATTGCCGACCGGCAGGCAGTGATAGTCCGGTGCCCGGCCGAGCGCCTCGACGATTTCGAAGGCGGCGGTCTTCTGACCCTGCAGGCGGTAGGGGTTGATGGAGTTGACGATGGCGACCGGCGCGTGCTCGGCCACCTCGCGCACCAGGCGCATGCCCAGGTCGAAGTTGCCCTGGATCTGCATCACCACCGCGCCGTGCGCCATCGCCTGCGCCAGCTTGCCGAGCGCAATCTTGCCCTCGGGGATGATGACGAAGGCCGTGATCCCGGCCCGCGCGGCATAGGCCGCCGCGGCCGCCGAGGTGTTGCCGGTGGAGGCGCAGATGATGGCGCGGCTGCCTTCCGCCACGGCCTGCGTCACGGCCACGGTCATCCCGCGGTCCTTGAACGAGCCGGTGGGATTGAGGCCCTCGAACTTGACGTAGAGCACATGCTCGCCGCCGAGGTCCTGCTCGATGTTGTGCAGCCGGATCAGCGGCGTGGCGCCCTCGCCGAGGCTGATCGCCCGCGTGGTCGCTGCCAGTGGCAGCCACTGCCGGTAGCGCTCGATCAGGCCCGTGTATCGTTGTTCGTCGCTCATCTGACCCGCCTATTCGTCGAACTGATGCAGCCGCAGACGCGTGATCCGCTCGCGCACCACGTCGAGCTGGCCGATCCGCGCCAGCGCCGCGTCGAGCTGTGCCTCCTTGACCCCGTGCGTGAGCAGCACCAGCGTCGCCACGCCCTCCTCGCTCGGCGGCAGCTGGCGCAGGCTTTCGATGCTGACGCCGGCATCGGCCAGCGCCCGCGTGATCTCCGCCAGCGCACCGGGATGATCGATCACCGCCAGGCGCAGGTAGTAGGCGGTGACCACCTCGGAAACCGGCAGCAGCGGCTGCGGCTCGATCGCGCCGGCGCGGAACCCCAGGTGCGGCACGCGGTAGCGCGGCTCGGCCTCGATCACACGCATCACGTCGGTGATGTCTGCCACCACGGCCGAGGCGGTTGCCGCGGCGCCGGCGCCGGCGCCGTAGAGCAGGGCCTCGCCGATGGCGTCGCCGCGCACGAACACGGCATTCATCACGCCAGCGACGTTTGCCATCAGACGATGGGCCGGCACCAGCGTCGGATGCACCCGCAGCTCAATGCCCTCATGGTGACGGATGGCGATCGCCAGATGTTTGATGCGATAGCCAAGCTCGTGCGCGAAGCGGATATCCACCGCCGTGAGGTGCGAGATGCCTTCGGTGTAGACGGCATCGAAGGTAATCGGTGCGCCGAAGGCGATCGCCGCCAGGATCGACAGCTTGTGCGCGGCGTCGATGCCCTCGACGTCGAAGGTCGGATCGGCCTCGGCATAGCCGAGCGCCTGGGCCTGTGCCAGCGCCGTCTCGAACGAAGCATCGCCCTGGGCCATCTCGGTGAGGATGTAGTTGGAGGTGCCGTTGACGATGCCGATCACCTGATCGATGCGGTTGCTGGCCAGGCTCTCCCGCAGCGTCTTGATGATCGGGATGCCGCCGCCGACCGCCGCTTCGAACGAGAGCGTGACGCCATGCTCGTCGGCCACCCGGAACAGCGCCGAGCCGTGCTTGGCGATCAGCGCCTTGTTCGCCGTGACGACGTGCTTGCCGGCGCACAGCGCCGCTTCCACGTACGTCCGCGCCGGCTCCAGTCCGCCCATCAGCTCGACGACGATCTGGATCTGCGGGTCCTCGAGGATGTCCTTCGGCTCAAGCGTCAGCGGCACCGCCTCGGCATCCGCCGAGCGTGCCCGCCGCAGGTCCCGCACCAGCGCGCGGCGCACCTCGATCCGGGCGCCGCAGCGGCGCTCGATCTCCGCCGCACTGCGCCGCAACAGCGTGATGGTCCCGCTGCCGACGGTGCCGAGGCCGAGCAGGCCGACGGCCACCCGTCCGTCGGCGTCCTGCGTTGTCTGTGTCATAGCTGTGGTCCGTGACGCGCGAGGGGCGTTCAGATCCGGCTGAACGCCCGGCGTATTTCGCGCACCGCCTGCCGGGTACGGTGCTCGTTCTCGATGAGGCTGAAGCGCACGTGATCGTCGCCATACTGGCCAAAGCCGATCCCCGGCGAGACGGCGACCTTGGCCTCGCGCAGCAGCCATTTGCTGAATTCCAGCGAACCCTGCGCGGCGAACGGGGCGGGGATCGGCGCCCAGACGAACATCGTCGCCTTCGGCGTCTCCACCTGCCAGCCGAGCCGATTCAGGCCCTCGCAAAGGGTATCGCGCCGCGAGCGGTAGGTCTCGCGAATGCTGGCAACGCAGTCCTGCGGCCCCTCCAGCGCGGCGATGGCGGCGATCTGCACGGGCGTGAAGATGCCGTAGTCCATGTACGACTTCAGCCGTGCCAGCGCCGCGATCAGCGTGCGGTTGCCGCACAGAAAACCCACGCGCCAGCCGGGCATGTTGTAGCTCTTGGACAGCGTGTAGGACTCGACCGCCACATCCTTGGCGCCCGGCACCTGCAGGATCGAGGGCGCCTCGTAGCCGTCGAAGCACAGGTCGCCATAGGCCAGGTCGTGCACGATCCAAAAGCCGTATTCCTTCGCCATCTCGACCACGCGCTCGAAGAAGTCGAGTTCGACGCAGGCGGCGGTCGGATTGCCCGGGAAGTTCAGCACCAGCATCTTCGGCTGGGGCCAACTGTCGCGGATCGCCCGCTCGAGCTCGGCGAAGAAGTCGACGTCCTCGCGCATCGGCACATGGCGGATGTCCGCGCCGGCGATCACGAAGCCATAGGGATGGATCGGGTAGGCCGGATTGGGCACCAGCACCGCATCACCCGGCCCCAGCGTCGCCAGCGCCAGGTGCGCCAGGCCTTCCTTGGAGCCGATCGTGACGATGGCTTCCTCGTTCGGATCGAGCTCCACCGCATAGCGGCGCGCGTACCAGTTGCAGATGGCCCGGCGCAGACGCGGAATGCCGCGCGATTGCGAGTAGCGATGGGTATCGCCGCGCTGCACGGCCTCGGTCAGCTTGTCGACGATGTGCTGCGGCGTCGGCTGGTCCGGATTGCCCATGCCAAAGTCGACGATATCCTCGCCGCGCGCACGGGCGGCGGCCTTCAGCTCATTGACGATGTTGAAGACGTACGGCGGCAGCCGCTGGATGCGCTGGAATCGATCGATCAACGGACGGGTTCCGCCACGGGAAGGGCTCGCGCACTGCGCGCGAGGGAAAAGCGGCAACGTTAGCGGCCACTCAGAGGCCTGTCAACGCAGCGCCCCGACCCGGTTGCCGGGGGCAGGCGCGGCTCGTAATCTGACGCCATGAAGCTGCATCTGGACGCCCGGACGGGCGAGAACCGCGTACGCGGCTACGACCGGACCAGCGTGCGCATCAACGAGACCACCTACCGGCGCAGCCTGCTGCTGATGCCGGAAGAGATCGTCGCGGACTGGCCACCGGCGACGCTGGCGGACCTGCGCGCCGAGCACCTCGAACAGGTGGCGGCGCTGGCCCCCGAAGTGGTGCTGCTGGGCACCGGCGCCCGCCTGTGCTTCCCGCCGCGGGCCACGCTCGCGCCCTTGCACCATGCCGGCATCGGCGTGGAAATCATGAGCACCGACGCGGCCTGTCGCACCTACAACATCCTCAGCGGCGAGGGCCGCCGGGTGCTGGCAGCCCTGCTGATCGCCGAGCAGGCCGCCGGCTAGTCCTGCAGCATCTCGCCGCTGACGCCCTCGGCCTCCAGGCACGCCCGCAAGCGGCGCAACGCATCAACTTGAATCTGTCGCACCCGCTCGCGGGTGAGGCCGATGCGTCCGCCTACCTGTTCGAGCGTCTCACGCTCATAGCCGCCGAGGCCGAAGCGGCGCTCGATCACCTCGCGCTGACGCCCGGACAGGCGATCGATCCAACGCCCCAGCACGGCGCACAGATCAGCATCCTCGATCGAACCGATCGGATCGGAGGCGGCGTCGTCGGCGACCGCATCCAGCGGCGTGCGCTCGTCATCGCCGGCGAAGGCCGTTTCGGTCAGGGTATGACTCTCGTGCAGCGACAGCGCCCGCGCCACCACCTCGCGCGGCCGCTCGACGAGCTCGGCGATCTCGTCGATCGTCGGTGGCCGGTTGAGCCGCTGCGCCAGGCGCCGCGACGCCCGCAGGTAACCGTTGATCTCCTTGAGCACGTGGATCGGCAGGCGCACCGTGCGCACCTGGTTCATCAGCGCGCGCTCGATGGACTGGCGGATCCACCACGTGGCATAGGTGGAGAAACGGTAGCCGAGTTCGGGGTCAAACTTGCCGACGGCGTGGATGAGCCCGAGATTGCCTTCCTCGATCAGATCGAGCAGCGGCAGGCCACGGCCGTTGTAGCGCCGCGCGATGGCGACGACCAGGCGCAGGTTGCTCTCGATCATGCGCGCGCGGGAGCGCCCGCAACCCCGCTGGGCCAGGCGGGTGAAGTGGACCTCCTCTTCCGCCGTCAGCAGCGGCGAATGCCCGATGTCGTTCAGATACAAGCGGGTGGCATCGACTCGCGGCGCGCTTGCCCCGTCGAGTACCGACTGCACCTCCAGGACTTCCTCCTCGTCGCGCTGCTCATCCAGGCGCTCGAAGTCATCCCGCCATTCCAGGGTTCCGTCAGACGACGGGCGACCCATCACCTCCGCTGCGGCGACAGCCATAGTCTCCTCCTGATCGGCCTTTGCGGCTCTGTCGTAGTCTGCTGTGCAGACGCTTCATCGGGAGACGATCAGCGAGCGGGCAGATAGGCCAGCGGGTCGACGGGGTTACCGTCCACCCGGATCTGGAAGTGCAGCGTGGGCTGGCCATCCCGGCCCGATCCCATCGATGCAATCGCCTGCCCGGCTTCGACTTCGTCGCCTTCCCTGACGAAGAGTTCTTTGTTGTAGGCGTAGGCGCTCAAGAACGCCTCGCTGTGCTTGACGATAATAAGCCTGCCAAATCCGGACAGTCCACTGCCGCTGTACATCACGCGACCACCGGCCGCGGCACGGACCGGCTGGGCCTCCTCGCCCACGATATCGATCCCCTTGCGGCCGGTGGCGAAATTACCCACCAGCCGCCCGTCCGTGGGCCAAAACCAGGCCGACGGGCCACCGTCGACCCGCCGTTGCGTCGGCCGCTCGGACACCGCCGGCGGCACATCGCCGGCCGGGCGACCGGCAACCGGTGGCGTACCGCCGACGGGCGCAGGCCGGGTGCCCTTCGGCGGCGGCGACAGGCGCAGCACCTGGCCGACGTAGATGCGATTCGGGTTGGCGAGGCCGTTCCAGCGCGCCAGCTGAGCCGGCGAGAGATCGTAGCGGTCGGCGATCAGCAGCAGTGTCTCGCCCGGCTGCACCCTATGCACGCGGTCCTGCCAGCGCACGGCGTTGCCGCCGCACGCCACCAGCAGCGAGGCGCAACACAGCGCCAGCAGCGCACTCGTGAGCGAACGTCGGGGCATGGGCAACTACAGCAGGATGAAGGCGAGAATCAGTGCCAACACGGTGCCCCAGCCGATGATCTCGACATAGTCGCGGATGTAGTCCTGTACGGCCGGGCCAAACCGGCCGACCAGCCAGGCCACCAGGAAAAAGCGCGCGCCGCGGCCGACGAACGAGGCCAGCAGGAACGGCAACAGCGCCAGGCCCATGAAGCCGCTGGCCAGCGTGAACAGCTTGTAGGGCACCGGCGAGAAGCCCGCCACCAGCACGATCCACACGCCCCAGCGGTCGAACATCGCCTGCACATTGGCGAACTGTGTGCCGTACCCTGCCCGCTCCAGCAGCGGCGCCACGCCGTCGAACGCCCACCAGCCGAGCAGGTAGCCGAGCAGACCGCCGGCAACCGAGCAGAAGGTGGTCAGCAATGCCAGCCACAGCGCCCGCTGCGGCCGTGCCAGCGACAGCGGGATCAGCATCACATCGGGCGGGATAGGGAAGAAGACGGCCTCCGCGGCACTGACACCGCCGAGGTAGAACGGTGCATGACGGTGGGATGCGGCACGCAGCGTGCCATCGTAGAGGCCGGTAAACAGCTTCATTGGGTTCCTTCCAGCAGCGGCACGAAATTCACCTCGCCCAGGTCGTGATACTCATAGCCCTGCGGTGTCCGCACCAGCTTGCGCAGGCGCTGCGCGGCACCGCCCTCGTGAACCGGTGCAATCAGCCGGCCACCGGGGGCCAGTTGGGCCAGCAGCGCCGGCGGCACCTCGACCGGCGCGGCCGTGAGCAGGATCGCATCGAAGTCCAGCGCCTGCGGCCATCCCAGGGTGCCGTCGCCATGGTGCAGGCGAATCCCGGCGAAGCGCATGCGCACCAGCCGGTCACGCGCCTGCCGGTAGAGCGGCTCGATGCGCTCGATGCTGCAAACCTCGCCTGCGAGCTGGGAGAGGATAGCGGTCTGATAGCCACAGCCGGTGCCGATCTCCAGTACCCGCGCCGGCTCCCCGTCCGCCAGCAGCGCCTGACTCATGCGCGCCACGACCGAGGGCCGGGAGATGGTCTGGCCGTAGCCGATCGGCAGGGCCACGTCGTCGTAGGCACGGCTGGCCAGGGCGGTGTCGACGAACAGGTGCCGCGGCATGTCGCGCAGCAGTCCCAGCACCTTGGGATGATCGATGCCCGCGGCCTGCAGCTGTGCCTGCAGCCGCAGCCGCGTACGCCGCGAGGTCATGCCGATGCCCGCCAGCGCGGCCTCGCTCACAGCGGCAGATCTTTCAGCCACTGGCCGACGCGCTCCAGCCCGCGGTATTCGGTGAGATCGACCTGCACCGGCGACACCGAGACGAAGCCACGCCGCACGGCGTGAAAGTCCGTACCGGGCCCGGCATCCTCCTCCGAGCCGGCCGGGCCCACCCAGTAGATCGGCCGCCCGCGCGGATCGCTCGCCCGCACCACCCGCTCGGCGCGATGGCGCCGCCCCAGGCGCGTGGCCTGCACGCCCTGTAGTTGCTCGAACGGCAGATCCGGCACGTTGACGTTCAGGATGGTGTCCGCCGGCAGTGGCGAGAGCCGCAGGTTCTCGATCAGTCGGCAGACGACCCGGCCGGCGGTCTCGTAATGCGACGGCGCCTCGCCACACAGGGAGATCGCCAGCGCCGGCAGGCCGAGGAAGCGCCCTTCCACCGCCGCCGCCACGGTGCCGGAGTAGAGCACATCGTCGCCCATGTTGGCGCCGTTGTTGATGCCGGAGATCACCATGTCCGGCTCGTCGTCCAGCAGGCCCGTGATCGCCAGGTGCACACAGTCGGTGGGCGTGCCGTCGACGTAGAGCACGCCGTCCTCGGCCTCATGCACGCGCAGTGGCTGGGTGAGGGTGAGCGAATTGCTGGCCCCGCTGCGATCGCGGTCCGGCGCGACCACCGTCAGCTCCGCCAGCGGCGCCAGCGCCGCCCGCAGCGCCTGCAGCCCCGGCGCGCGGTACCCGTCATCGTTACTCAGCAGGATGCGCAAGATCCTCTCCAGGCGGTTGGCTGCGCGCGCATGCGGCGGGGATTGTACTGCGCGCACGGCCGTCGCCGCAGCAGTCGCGCTACACTGACGGACATCGCCTGCTTCGCACCGAGGGTGACCCATGGCCCGCCAGGATCTGCCCGACGAGGATCGCATTCTGTTTCGCGCCGCGACTGCCGATGCCGCGCCGCTGCCACCACCGGCCACGCATCACTTTCGCCACCCCGCTCCGGCCGCAAGGCCCGCGTTCCGCGCCGCCGACGAGGCCGAGGCACTCGCCGAGGCCTGCAGCGGCCGAATGGAGGAGTTCGCGCTGCCCGATCACGGCCGGGGCGATGAGCTCGTGTTCGCCCGCCCGGGCGTGCAACGCCGGCTGCTGCGCCGGCTGGGCCGCGGCCAGTACCGAATCGACGGTGAACTGGACCTGCACGGACTGACGGTGCCGCAGGCCCATGCGCAGGTGAATGCGCTGCTGCGCCAGCCGGGTGACCATCGGCCGCGCGTCGTGCGCATCGTGCACGGCAAGGGCCTGCGCAGCCGCCAGGGCCGGCCGGTGATCAAGCCGCATCTGGATCGGTGGCTGACGCATGCCGAGGCCGTACTGGCCTTCTGTTCGGCGCCACCACACGATGGCGGCACCGGCGCGCTCTACGTGCTGCTGCGCCGGTGCCGCCGGTTGAAGTGAGAGAGCCGGTCGCGCCGGCTCCGTAAGGGGCTTAGCGCGGCAGACGCTGCACCAGGAACTGCAGGGTGTCGTTACCCGGTGTACCGACCGCGTACACCGCATAGTCGAACAGCGCCCGCACCGGCAATCCGGCAACGAGTACCGGCGCCGCATCCGCCGGCGCCAGGGTGGCCGCGAACAGCCCCGGCAACACGCTGACCTCGGCCGCCTCACCGTTGGTCAACCCCGCCACCGTGCGCGGCACCGGCAGGAAGATGCGCTGCAACCCCACATCAACGGCGCCGAAGGCCGCGGCGTGGCGCACATCCACCACGGGCACCGGCGACAGCGTGCCCCCCTGCGGATTGTCGAAGGCGGTGGCTACCGGGTTACCTGCCGCGTCGAGGTGAGCGGCGATCGACAGGCTGGCGCCAGCCTCGATGGCCAGCCCGTCGACGTCGATCACGCTCGCATTGCTGCAGGGTGCATCGGCATCGGCGAGCGAGACGTCGATGTCATAGTGCCCCGCCGGCAGCGGCAGCGGGCCGACGATCTCGGTGAAGGCGAGCGCCTCGATCGCGCATTCTCCGTTGACCGCCACATCGACCGGCAGGGCGGCATCGGCATCCAGATCGAGCCCGGCAATGCCGTGCACCACGTAAACATCGGCCGCCTGGGCCATCGGCACGGGCAGCGTCTGGGTCAGGAGCGTGAAGGTGTCGTTGGTCAGCGAGCCGACGGCGTAGACGAACTGCGCGGTCTGGGCCGCTAGCGGAAGTTCCGCCGCGAACACGGCCGCATCGCCACCGGCCGGCAGCACGGCCGCATCCCAGCGCCCACGCCGCAACGGCGCGCTGACCTCATCGCCATTTTCCAGCCCTTCGAGCAGCGCTTCGGTACCGAGGCGCTCGAGCCGCACGTCGACGGCCGGTGCGGCGGCAAGGTGACGCACTGTCGTGAGCACCTCCTTATCGCCCAGGGCCTCGGTGGTGAAGGTGTTCTCGAAGCTGCTGGCGGTGATGTCGCCGTCCGCCTCGAGGTGCGCCACCACCGAATAGCTCTCGCCCGCCTCGAAGTCGATATCCGCCTCGATCAGCGTGCTACCGCTGCACGGCTCATCGACGTTCGCCGGCCACACCATCACGTTGTAGCTGCCGGCCGGCAGCGACAGGGGCCCGGTGATGTCACCGAACATGAGGTTCTCCACGGCGCATATCGCCTCGCCGCCGTCAGGCTGGACGGAGACGTCCACCGGCAGCATCGGAGCCGCGTCGACGTCCTCGCCCGGAATGCCGTGTACCACATAGATCTCGAAACCCG
>JAASSS010000067.1 GCA_021767745.1 Pseudomonadota bacterium | reverse complement strand
TGCGCCGCATGGTGCTGCGCGAGCTGCGCAGTGTAGGCGATCGCCCCGGTCGATTCAATCGTGGCGAGCACCTCGTCGAGCTGCTCTACCGCCCCGGCGCGCACCGCCTGACGCAGCTGCTCCGCCTGGGTCGACGGCGCCTGCTGCAGGGCCCGGATCAGGGGCAGTGTCAGCTTGCCCTCGGCCAGATCGTCGCCGAGGTTCTTGCCGATCAGCTCGGGTTCGCCGTCGTAGTCGAGCACATCGTCCACCAGCTGGAAGGCCAGGCCGAGGTGCTTGCCGAAGTCGCGCAGGTCCGCCACCCGTGCGGCCGGCGCATCGGCGATGAGGGCACCGCACTGGCTGCTGGCCTCGAACAGGCGCGCGGTCTTGGCATAGATGATGCGCAGATACTCGGCTTCGCTGAGCGCCACGTTCTGCACGTTCGACAGCTGCAGGATCTCGCCCTCGGCGATGTCGTTGGAGGCATCGGAGAGCACGCGCAGGATGTCGATGCGGTCGAGCGCCAGGATGAGCTGCGTGGCGCGGGAGTAGAGGAAATCGCCGACCAGCACGCTCGCGCTGTTGCCCCAGATCGCGTTCGCGGTGCGCCGCCCGCGGCGCAGGCCGGACCGATCGACGACGTCATCGTGCAGCAGCGTGGCGGTGTGGACGATTTCCACCGCCGCGGCCAGCTGGATGTGGGCATCGCCGGTGATGCCGCAGGCGCGGGCGCTCATCAGCAGCACCGCCGGTCGCAGGCGCTTGCCGCCACTGCCGATGATGTGATCGCTGAGCGAGTGGATCAGCGGCAACGAGGAGGCGAAGGCGTCGTGGAGAAACTCGTTCACCCGGGCCATGTCGGGGGCGACGGGGTCCAGCAGGGAATCGAGTTGCATGCGTTGCGGTGTCCGTTTGCGTGTGGCGCTTGGGTTCGACGGTCGCCGGCGGGCGTCGCGAGAGTGGCTTTGAGCGATGGTCATTGACGACGGGTGCCCTGTCTCGTTAATCTTCGCAGTCTTTGTTCGGGCAGAGCTACCGACCGTGGAGATTCAGTAATGTACGCCGTGTTTCGGACCGGGGGCAAGCAATACCGGGTGGCTGAGGGAGACCTTCTGGAGGTCGAAAAGCTGTCTGCCGAGGCGGGCGCAACGGTCGAGTTCGACGAGGTGCTGCTGGTCGGCTCCGGCGACGAGGTGAAGATCGGCGCGCCGCTGGTGACTGGCGGCAAGGTGACCGCCGCCGTCCAGGCGCAGACGCGCGGACGCAAGATCCAGATCATCAAGTTCCGTCGCCGCAAGCACCACATGAAGCGGCAGGGGCATCGCCAGCACCTGACCCAGATCCGGATCACCGGCATTTCGGCAGGCTAAGAGGAGCAAGGCGGCATGGCACACAAGAAGGCAGGCGGCAGCACGCGCAACGGGCGCGACTCCGAATCCAAGCGACTCGGCATCAAGCGCTACGGTGGCCAGGTCGTGAAGGCCGGCAACATCCTGATCCGCCAGCGCGGCACGCGCTTCCACGCCGGCACTAACGTCGGCTGCGGCAAGGACCATACACTGTTCGCCACGGTAGCCGGGCGGGTGGTGTTCGAACGGCGCGGTCCGGCGAACCGCAAGTTCATCAGCGTGGTCGCGGACTAGGCAGGCGTTGCAGCCGCAGACAAGCCCCGCCTCGGCGGGGCTTTTTCGTTGGGGGCGCTATGAAATTTGTCGATGAGGTCGCGATCGAGGTGCAAGCCGGTCGTGGCGGGAACGGTTGCCTCAGCTTCCGCCGCGAGAAGTTCGTGCCCTTCGGCGGGCCGGATGGCGGCGACGGCGGCGACGGCGGCGATGTCTGGCTGGTCGCCCGGTCCGGCCTCGGCACGCTGGCGGACTTTCGCATGAAACGGCACTTCAAGGCCGAGAGCGGCAGCCCGGGCGCTGGCCGTCAGCGCACCGGTGCCCGTGGCGCGGACTGCGAGATCGCCGTGCCGGCGGGCACGTTGGTCCGGGACGTGGACACCGGCGAGCTGCTGGGTGATCTCACCACCCCGGGCCAGCGCTTACTGGTTGCCAAGGGCGGCACACACGGCATCGGCAATACGCGCTTCAAGAGCAGCGTCAACCGCGCCCCCCGGCAGTTCACACCCGGCACGCTCGGCGAGCGGCGCCGGTTGCAGCTGGAGCTGAAGCTGCTGGCCGACGTCGGTCTGCTCGGCCTGCCCAACGCCGGCAAGTCGAGCCTGATCCGCAAGCTGTCTGCCGCCCGTCCGAAGGTCGCCGATTATCCTTTCACCACGCTGCGTCCGGCGCTGGGCGTGGTGGACCTGCCGGCGGGGCGCGGCTTCGTGGTCGCCGACATCCCCGGGCTGATCGCCGGCGCGGCGGAAGGCGCGGGCCTCGGCCATCGGTTCCTGCGCCACCTGCAGCGCACGCTGCTGTTGCTGCATGTGATCGATCTGGCACCGGCGGAGGGCGAGCAGGCGGTGATCGAGGGCGCGCGGCAGATCATCGACGAACTGGCTGCCTTCGATGCGCAGCTGGCCGCCAAGCCGCGTTGGCTGGCGCTGAACAAGTGCGACCTGCTGGATGACGACACCCGCCGCGAGCGCCGCGAGCGGCTGTTGCAGGCGCTGGCCTGGGAGGGCCCGGTGTTCGAGATCTCCGCGCTTTCCGGCGAGGGCGTCGCGCGCCTGGTCGACGCGCTGGCTGCCGAGCTCGAGCGGCTGCGGCCGGCGCCCGAGCCCACCCCGGCCGAGGCACCGGCCCCTTACGATCCGTTGGCCTGAGCGGTGCTGACCGAGCAGGCGGCACGCGTCCGCTACGGCAGCGACAGTCGGCGCATCGTCGTCAAGATCGGCAGCGCACTGATCACGGCCGGCGGTCGGGGCGTCGATGCGCCGGCGATCGAGCGCTGGTGCCAGCAGATCGCGGCGCTGCGCCACGCCGGACGCGAGGTGGTGCTGGTGTCATCCGGCGCGGTCGCGGCAGGCATGAGCCGGCTCGGCTGGGCGCGTCGGCCCCACGCGCTGCACGATCTGCAGGCGGCGGCGGCCATCGGCCAGATGGGGCTGGTGGAGATCTACGAGCGCGCATTCGCGCGGCACGGCCTGCAGCCGGCACAGGTGCTGCTGACCTACGACGATCTGGCCAATCGCCGCCGCTACCTGAACGCTCGCAGCACCCTGCGCACGCTGCTCGATCTCGGCATCGTACCGGTGGTCAACGAGAACGACACCGTCAGCACCGAGGAGCTGCGTTTCGGCGACAACGACACCCTGGCCGCCCTGGTGGTCAACCTCATCGAGGCCGACGCGCTGGTGATCCTGACCGATCAGGCGGGGCTGTATGCCTGCGACCCGCGCGTCGATCCGCAGGCGCCGCTGGTCGGCTTCGGACGCGCCGACGATCCGGCGCTGGCCGCTGCCGCCAGCCCACGGGGCGGCGCGCTCGGCCGCGGCGGCATGGCCAGCAAGCTGACCGCCGCGCGCCGCGCTGCCGTGAGCGGCGCGGCGACCTTCATCGCCGCCGGTGCCGCTCCGGACGGCCTGACGCGGCTGCTGGCGGGCGAGGCCCTGGGCACGCTGCTGGTGCCGGCGCAGCCACGCCAGGCGGCGCGCAAGCAATGGATCGCCGGACAGCTGAAGTCACGCGGCGCGCTGAGGCTCGACGCCGGCGCCGTGCGCGTCCTGCGCGAGCAGGGCAAGAGTCTGCTGCCGGTCGGCGTCACCGCGGTCACCGGCAGCTTCGATCGCGGCGACGCGGTGAGCTGCCTGACGCCCGAAGGCGTCGAGATCGCACGGGGGCTGGTGAACTATTCGGCCGATGAATGCCGGCGGATCGCAGGGCTGCCGAGCGGGCGGATCGAGGCGGAGCTCGGCTACATCGACTCCGCCGCGCTGATCCATCGCGACAATCTGGTGCTGGTCTAGCCGCCGGTGAGCGTGGCGGCCTGCCGTGCCGGCGCGGGCTCGGCGTGCGCCGGGTGGGGCGTCAGGCGGCGATGATGAACAGCGCCACCACGCAGGCCACGCCCGCCGACCAGACCAGGGTGCGTAGCGTCGCCAGATCCGCCACGTAGATCGCGCTGTAGGCGATGCGCAGTGCCACGAAGGCCAGCGCCCAGCCGTTGATGGCAGCCTGCGAGGCATCGCCCAGGTGGGCGATGATCACCGCCGCGGCGAAGGCGGGAAAGATCTCGTGGTGGTTCTGCTGCGCCCAGTCGGCGCGCTTGCGCCAGCCGGTCTGCTCGGCGAGGTAGTCGCGCACCCGGGCGTTGTCGAATCCCGTGCCGCCCACCTTGGCGAGGGCGGTCATGACCAGCGGGATGAACATCGCCGCCAGCACGCACCAGTAGGCGAGTGTCATGCGGCGACCGCCAAGGCTACGACGCCTGCTCGCCCGTGGCCAGGCGCTTGACCTGCGTGTTCAGCCGGCTCTTGTAGCGGGCCGCCTTGTTGGCGTGGATCAGGCCCTTGCCGACCATGCCGTCGATGAGCGGCGTCGCCGCGCGCAGGGCGCTGGCCGCGGCTTCGGCATCCCCGCCCTGCAGGGCCCGCCGGACCGCCTTGACGGAGGTGCGCATGCGCGAGCGCAGGCCGGCGTTGTGCTGGCGATGCTTTTCGTTCTGCCGGGCGCGCTTGAGCGCCTGCTTGCTGTTGGCCAAGATCGACTCCGCGGGATTCGTGAACACGGCAAATTTCGGACGCGAAATTCTCTGGATTCCGGCGCTGAATGTCAAGGTGGCGGTCTTGGCCGCTGGCCGCGCCCGCGTCGATGGCATACGATCCCGGCCTTTTCTCCGGCAGCGCGCACTTGGCCAGCCTGTTCCGATCCTCCGTCGCCGTCAGCGGCATGACCATGGTCTCGCGTGTGCTCGGCTTCGCGCGCGACGTGGCGCTGGCTCGCGTGTTTGGCGCCAGCCCGGCCATGGACGCCTTCCTCGTCGCCTTCAAGATCCCCAATTTCCTGCGCCGGCTGTTCGCCGAGGGCGCCTTCGCCCAGGCCTTCGTGCCGGTGTTCGCGGAATACAAGACCCAGGAGGATGCGGCGGCGCTGCGTGAACTGGCCGATCGGGTCGCCGGCACCCTGGGGTTGATCCTGTTCGCAGTGAGCGTGCTCGGCGTGCTCGGAGCGCCGCTGCTGATCCTGCTGTTCGCGCCGGGCTTTGCAGATGACGCCTCGCAGTTCACGCTGGCCGTGGACCTGCTGCGCATCACGTTTCCCTACCTGCTGTTTATCTCGCTGACGGCCTTCGTCGGCGGCATGCTCAACGCCTTCGGCCGTTTCCTCGTGCCGGCGCTGACGCCGGTGCTGCTGAACATCTGCCTGCTGCTGGCGGCGCTGGTGTTCGCGCCGCGCTTCGCCGAACCGGTGCGGGCGCTCGCCTGGGGCGTGTTCGCCGCCGGCATCGCCCAACTGCTCTTCCAGCTGCCGTTCGTCTGGCGCCTGCGCCTGTTGCCGCTGCCGCGCTGGGGCTGGGCGCACGCCGGTGTCCGGCGCATCCTGCGACTGATGGTGCCGACGCTGCTGGGTTCCTCGGTGGCGCAGATCAACCTGCTGCTGGACACGCTGATCGCCTCGTTTCTGGCGGCCGGCAGTCTCAGCTGGCTGTACTACTCCGACCGGCTGATGGAGTTTCCGCTGGGCGTCTTCGGCGTGGCGGTGGCGACGGTGATCCTGCCGAGCCTCTCCCAGCGCCATGCCGGCGGCAGTGCGGAGCATTTTCGCGCCATGCTGGACTGGGCGCTGCGCTGGATGGTGCTGGTCGGCATCCCGGCCGCGGCGGGTCTGGCGATGCTCGCCTGGCCGATCCTGGCCACGCTGTTCTACTCGGCGAGCTTCCAGGCCGCCGATGTCTACATGTCCACCCTCAGCCTGGTGGCCTACACGCTGGGCCTGCCGGCGCTGTTGTTGGTGAAGGTGCTGCTGCCGGGCTTCTATGCGCGGCAGGACACGCGCACGCCGGTGCGCATCGGCATCATCGCCATGGTCGCCAACATGGGGCTGAACCTGCTGTTCGTGGTGCCGCTGGTACGGCTGGGCTTTACCGGACCGCACATGGGCCTGGCGCTGGCCACTTCCTGTTCCGGCGCCCTGCAGGCCGGGCTGCTCTACCGGCAGCTGCGCGTGGCGGGCGTCTACCGCCCGTCGCCCGGCTGGGCGCGGCTGTGGCTGCAGGTGGTGTTGGCGGTGGCGGCGATGCTCGGGGCGCTCTGGCTCGTCGGCCCGCCCCGGCAGGACTGGCTGCTGATGTCCGGGGCGAGCCGCGGTCTGTGGCTCGCCGGCCTGGTCGGCGCGGCTGCGGCGGTCTACGGCGCGGTGCTGCTGCTGGCGGGGCTGCGGCCGGCGGACCTGCGACAGTCGCCGGAGTCGGCAGGGTGACGCGTTCCTTATACTGGCATGCTCGCCCCTCCGGATCGTGCGCCGGAGCCGGCGAGGTCCAGGGTCCGAAGGTGGAGCGCAGGATGGAGATCCGCCGCGGCTGGCGCCGCAGTCCCCGGCCGGCGGTGGTGACCATCGGCAATTACGACGGTGTACATCGTGGCCACCAGGCGATCCTGGCGCAGGTGCGCCAGGCGGCGCAGCGGGCGGGGGCGGCCACCGTCGTGGTCACCTTCGAGCCGACGCCCCAGGAGTGCTTCGCGCCCGCCCGCGCGCCTGCCCGCCTGACGCGCCTGCGTGAGAAGGCGGTGCGGGTGGCCGCGTGCGGGATCGATGAGCTGCGCGTGCTGCGCTTCGACCGCGAACTGGCCGCGCAGTCGGCCGAGGACTTCGTCCGCCGGCTGCTGGTGGATGCGCTGTCCGCCGGGCACGTCGTGGTGGGGGATGACTTCCGCTTCGGCCGCGACCGCGCCGGCGACATCCACACCCTGCGCGCGCTGGGCCAGCGCCACGGCTTCAGCGTTGCCGGCAGCGCCACCATCGCGGCCGACGGCGAGCGCATCAGCAGCACGCGCATCCGCCAGCTGCTGGCGGCCGGCGAGCTGCCCGCGGCGGCGCGACTGCTGGGCGGCCCCTACACGATCTGCGGCCGGGTGATCCGGGGTCGGCGTCTTGGTCGCCAGCTCGGCTACCCGACGGCCAATCTCTCGCTGCGCCGGCGTCGCGCGCCGCTGCGCGGGATCTACGTGGTCGAGGTTGCCGGGCTGGGGCCCACGCCGCTGCCGGCGGTGGCCAGCCTCGGCACCCGACCGACCGTGAACGGTCGCGGCGAGCTGCTGGAGGTGCATCTGCTCGAAGGGGCGCATGCGCTCTATGGCAAGCTGCTGGAGGTTCGCTTCCTGCACTTCCTGCGCCCGGAAGCCCATTTCGCCGATCTGCCGACGCTCAGGCAGCAGATCGGCCAGGACGCCGAGGCCGCGCGAGCGTGGTTCGAGGCGCGCCGATTCCAGGATGATCCGTGACCGACTACAAGCCGACCCTCAATCTCCCCCGCACCGATTTCCCGATGCGGGCGAACCTCGCCCAGCGCGAGCCGCAGCGGCTGGCCCGCTGGCAGACGCTCGATCTCTACGGCCGGCTGCGGCGCGAGCGTGCCGGCCAGCCGAAGTTCGTGCTGCCCGATGGGCCACCGTACGCCAACGGCGACATCCACATCGGTCACGCGGTCAACAAGATCCTCAAGGACATCATCGTCAAGGCGCGCAGCCTCGACGGCTTCGATGCGCCACTGATCCCGGGCTGGGACTGCCACGGCCTGCCGATCGAGCTGATGGTGGAGAAGCGTCACGGCAAGGCCGGCGGCAAGCTCGACGCGCGCCAGTTCCGCAGCGCCTGTCGCGACTACGCCGAGAGCCAGGTGCGGCGCCAGAAGCAGGACTTCCTGCGGCTGGGTATCGTCGCCGATTGGGCGCAGCCCTACCTGACGATGGCGCCGCGCTTCGAGGCCGACACCATCGCCGCCTTCGCCCGGATCCTGGAGCGCGGCCATGTCTACCGCGGTTTCAAGCCCGTGCACTGGTGCGTGGACTGTCGCTCGGCGCTGGCCGAGGCAGAGCTGGAATACGCCCCGCATGTCTCCGATGCCATCGACGTGGCCTTCGCCTGTGCCGATCCGGCGGCAGCGGCGGCGGCGTTCGGTGCCGCTGCCGGGGGGCCGATCGCCCTGGTCATCTGGACCACCACGCCCTGGACGCTGCCGGCGAACGAGGCGGTGGCCGTCAACGCAGAGCTCGATTACGTGCTGGTGGAAGTGACGCTGGCGGGCGAGCGCGTGCGCGTGGTGCTGGCCGAGGCGCTGCTGGCGGCGACGCTGGCACGCTGGGGCGCCGAGGCGCCGACGCTGCTCGGCACGGCCCGCGGCGCGGCGCTGGAGGGGCTGCGCCTGCAGCATCCGCTCGATCCGCGGCAGGTGCCGGTGATCCTCGGTGAGCACGTCACCACCGAGGCCGGCACGGGGGCCGTGCACACCGCGCCGGCCCATGGTCAGGAGGACTACGTCGCCGGTGCCCGCTACGCGCTGCCCGTGCATTGCCCGGTCGACGGCGCCGGCCGGTTCCTGCCCGACACGCCGCGGGTCGGCGGGCTCGCCATCGGCGAGGCGAATCCGGTGCTCATCGAGGCGCTGCGCGAGCAGCGGCGCCTCGTGCACCACGCCCGCTACCCGCACAGCTATCCGCACTGCTGGCGGCACAAGACGCCGACGCTGTTCCGGGCCACGGGGCAGTGGTTCATCGGCATGGACCGGGCCGGACTGCGGGCGGACGCGCTGGCGGTGCTGCCGGCGGTGCGCTGGATGCCGGCCTGGGGCGAGCAGCGGCTGGCGAACATGCTGGAGGCCCGTCCGGACTGGTGCGTCTCGCGCCAGCGCACCTGGGGCGTGCCGATCCCGCTGTTCACGCACGTGCGCACCGGCGAACTGCATCCGCGCACGCCGGCGCTGCTCGCCGCCATCGCCGATCAGGTCGCCGAGGCGGGTCTGGAGGCATGGTATGGCAGTGACGACGCCGACTGGCTGGGGCCGGAGGCGGAGGACTACGAACGGGCGGGCGACGTGCTGGACGTGTGGTTCGATTCCGGCGTGGTCCATCATGCGGTGCTCGATCGGCGCCCGGAGCTGACCCGGCCGGCCGATCTCTACCTCGAGGGATCCGACCAGCATCGCGGCTGGTTCCAGTCCTCGCTGCTGACCTCCGTCGCCATGGGCGAGGGCGCCCCCTACCGCGCGGTGCTGACGCACGGCTTCACGGTCGACGCCAAGGGGCAGAAGATGTCCAAGTCGCTCGGCAACGTGGTCGCGCCGCAGCAGGTGGTGGATCGGCTCGGGGCCGACGTGCTGCGCCTGTGGGTCGCCAGCAGCGACTATCGCGCCGAGATGGCGGTGTCCGACGAGATCCTCGATCGCACCGCCGATGCCTATCGGCGCATCCGCAACACCTGCCGCTTCCTGCTCGCCAATCTCGCTGATTTCGACCCGGCCACCGATGCCGTGGCGCCGGCGCAGATGCTGGCGCTGGATCGCTGGCTGCTGCACGAGGTCGGCGCGCTGCAGGTGGCGATCCGCGCCGATTACGAGGCGTGCGAATTCCTCGCCATCGTCCAGCGCATCCACGGTTTCTGCAGTGCGACGCTCGGCGGTTTCTATCTCGACGTGGTCAAGGACCGCCAGTACACGCTGCCGGCCGCGAGCCGGCCCCGGCGCAGCGGCCAGACGGCGATGTATCACACCGCGCAGGCCATGCTGCGCTGGCTGGCGCCGATTCTGAGCTTCACGGCGGACGAGGCCTACGAACACTTGCCGGGCGAGCGGGCCGACAGCGTGCTGCTGACGCAGTGGTACGCACCGCCGGCCGTCGAGCTGCCCTATGGGCCGGGGTTCTGGCAGGTGCTGGCGGCGCTGCGCGAGGCGGCGGCGCAGGAGCTCGAGGCCCTGCGCAACGCCAAGGCCATCGGCGGTTCACTGGATGCGCGGCTCACGCTGTACGTGCCGGCGCAGCTGCAGCAGCTGCTGGCGCCGGCGAGCGGGGAGCTGCGCTTCGCCTTCCTCGTGTCCGATCTCGCCATCGAGGACGCCGAGGCGCGCCCGGCGCAGGCACGGGCCGTGGCGCTGACGGCGCCCGAGGTCTCGGCCTGGCTCGCGGTCGCACCCTCCACGGCGCCCAAATGCGTGCGTTGCTGGCATCACCGGCCGGACGTGGGCGTGGATCCGGCGCATCCGGAGATCTGCGGGCGCTGTGTCGACAACATCAGCGGGGACGGCGAGCGGCGTGTCGTCTTCTAGCGCGGCGGTGACGCGGCCGGCGACGGGTCGCGCCGGCGCCTTCGCCCTGGCCATTCTCGTGATCGCGGCGGATCAGCTCAGCAAATGGCTGGCGCTGCACTACCTGGCGCCCTACGAGCCGGTGCCGCTGCTGCCGGGGCTGAACGCCACGCTGCTGTTCAATACCGGCGCCGCGTTCAGCTTCCTCAGCGAGGCCGGCGGCTGGCAGCACTGGCTGTTCCTGCTGTTGGCCTTCGTCGTAGCGCTGGTGCTGGCGGTCTGGCT
>JAASSS010000066.1 GCA_021767745.1 Pseudomonadota bacterium | reverse complement strand
AGCTGATCAAGCTCGCCCGGGACATCCGCGCTGCGCGCAACCGGGGCGAGGAACAGGGCCTCTCGGACGAGGAAATCGCCTTCTACGACGCACTGGCGGAAAACGAATCCGCCGTGGAAGTCATGGGTGACGACAAACTGCGCGTGATTGCCCACGAACTGCTGATGTCCCTGCGCGACAACGTCGCCGTCGACTGGGCCAACCGCGAATCGGCCCGTGCCCGGCTGCGCGTGCTGGTCAAGCGCATCCTGCGCAGGTACGGCTACCCGCCCGACCTGCAGGATGCGGCCGTGCAGACGGTGCTGCAGCAGGCCGAGGTGCTTTCTGCGTCGTGGCAGCCGGGGCATTCAGGCGCATGAGCGGCGAACACGCTGCTGCAGGGATCGAAACTGGCCAGATCGCGGGTGACCGTACTGGGCTCGCGGACAATCACTGAACTCTGCTGGCGGGATGGCACCGCCGTGGAACTAGCCGGTGTTGATAAGTATGAGCTTGCCGAGGTGGTGGTTCTGGGCCATGTGGCGGTGAGCCTCGGCGGCATCGGCCAGCGGGAAGTGCCGGTCGATCGTGGGCTTGAGCCGGCCGGCGGCGAACAGGGGCGAGAGTCGCCGCTCGAACAGGCGTGCCAGGGCGATGCGCCGCTCCAGTGGCAGACTACGCATCGTCATGGCGATCAGCCGCTGCCGGCGCATCAGCAGCGCGCCGAGATCGATGCGATCCTGCGTGCCGGCGAGCAGGCCGACCGAGACGACCGTGCCCTCCTCGGCTGCCGCCTGCAGGTTCTCCTGCAGATGGCCACCGCCGAGCAGGTCCAGCACCACGGCGGCGCCGGGCCCGCCGCTATGGGCGCGTACGGCCTCGGCGAGCGGGCCGCTGCCCTCCACATGCGTCGCCGCGAAGCCGGCGGTGGCGGCCGCCCGCGCCAGCCGCTGTGCGTCGCGGCCGGTGCCAAGCGCCTGCGCGGCGAAGGCGCCGGCGAGCTGGCCGGCGGCGAGTCCCACGCCCGAGGTCGCCGCCCGGATGACGCACCAGTCCCCGGCGCCGAGCCCGCCTTCCAGGAACAGCGCGCGGTAGGCGGTCAGGAACGCCTCCGGCACGCCGGCTGCGGCTGCCAGCGGCAGTGCCTCGGGCACGGCGATCGTCTCGCGCTCGTGCACGAGCAGGGACTGCGCATAGGCGCCGCCGGCGACCAGGCCCATGACCGGATCGCCGAGCTGCCTGAGCGTGCAGCCGGGGCCGAGCTCGGCCACCGTGCCGGCGTATTCGAGTCCCGGCACGTCGGCGGCCACGCCCGGCGGCGGCGGATACAGGCCCTGGCGCTGCAGCAGATCCGCGCGGTTGACGCCGGCGGCGCGCACCTCGACACGCACCTCTCCCCGGCCGGGCGCGGGCAGCTCCCGGTCCACCAGCTGCAGCACGTCCGGGCCGCCATGGCCCTGGATGGCGATGACCTTCATGTCTGGCTCCTGCGCAACGCCCGGCCCGCGGCTGCCGGCAAGCGACCGGTACCCGCCGCTCGGCGCCCGTCGTCTGCGGATCAGCCGCCGAGCAATCCCAACACCAGCAGGATCTCGGCAAGCAGGCCAATGCCGAAGGCGAGCGTACGGGCGATGGGGATGCCGGCGGTGTAGATGAGGTAGTGTGCCAGCCGCGCCCAGAAAAACAGCGCGGCGGCGAAGGCGGTGAGTCCGCTGTTGGCGCCACTGGCTTCCACGGCCACGATCAGTGCGGTAAAGACGACCAGATTCTCCACCGCATTGCCGTGCGCGCGCATGGCCCGCTGCGCCCACTCCGACTCGGGCAGGTCGTCCGCCCGTGGGTTCGACATGGCGCCGAACAAGCCCCGTACCTGGATGCGGTTCAGCACGTAGGGCAGAAACATGAGCCCGGTGGCGATGGCCGTCAGCGCCAGCCAGAAGATTTCAGCAGACATCTCAGCTCCTTGAGAACAGGCTGCCGGGACGATAGCCGTCGCCGGCAGGCGCCACAAGCGCAACGAAAGACGGCGCCATGAAGGCGCCGTCGTCTCGTGCGAGCGGGAAGCAGGAGGCTAGGACAGCTCCTTCTCCAGCGCCGGCAGCACCTCGAACAGGTCGCCCACCAGGCCGACGTCGGCGATCTCGAAGATCGGCGCTTCCTCGTCCTTGTTGATGGCGACGATCGTGCCGGCGTCCTTGATGCCGGCCAGATGCTGGATGGCGCCGGAGATGCCGACCGCGACGTACAGTTCCGGCGCGATGATCTTGCCGGTCTGGCCGACCTGCATCTCGTTCGGCACGTAGCCGGCGTCCACCGCGGCACGCGAGGCGCCCACGGCCGCGCCGAGCTTGTCGGCGAGGCTGAAGATCACCTTGAAGTTCTCCTCGCTGCCAACGCCCCGGCCACCGGAAACCACCTTCGGCGCGGTCTGCAGGTCCGGCCGGTCGCTCTTGCTGGTCTCCTGCGAGACGAAACGCGTGTGGCTCGGCAGTTCCACGCCGAGCTCACGGCTCTCGACCGCGCCGCTGCCGCCTTCCTCGGCCGCCTGCCAGGAGGCGCCACGCACGGTGCCGAGCACGATCTGTCCCTCGGGCACCTCGACCGTCACCAGCGCGTTGCCGGCGTAGGTCGGGCGCGTGAAGCTGTTGGCACCGTGCACGGCCATGATGTCGGTGACCTGCGTCACGCCGAGCTTGGCAGCCACGCGCGGCAGTACATCCTTGCCGGTGGTCGAGCTGCTGGCGAGCACGTGCGTGTAGCCGCCCTCGCTGATCAGCGCCTCGATCTGCGGCGCCAGTACCGCGGCCAGCGGATGCTCGTTGGCCGGATTGCTCACGGTGAGCACCTTGCCGACGCCGGCGAACTTCGCCGCCGCCTCGGCCGCACCGGCCAGATCGCCGGCGCCGAACAGCGCCACGTCGATCGATTCCGGGTTCAGCGCCTGGGCACAGGCCACCACCTTGGGCGTCGCCGCGCTCAGCGCACCGTTCAGCTGTTCTCCGATTACCAGCACCTTAGCCATTAGATCAGCCCCTTGTTCTTCAGCTCGGCGACCAGTTCCGAGACACTCTCCACCTTGTGGCCGCCCTGACGTGCCTGCGGCGCCTCGGTCTTCACCGGCTTGAGCGCCGGCGCGATCTCCACGCCCAGCTCCTCGAGCGTGTGCGTGCCGATCGGCTTCTTCTTCGCCTTCATGATGTCCGGCAGCTTGACGTAGCGCGGCTCGTTCAGGCGCAGGTCCGCGCTGATCACGGCCGGCAGGTCGATCTCGATCGTCTCCAGGCCCAGATCGACCTCGCGGGTGACCTTGGCGCTCTCGCCCTCGATCTCGACCTTCGAGGCGAAGGTGGCCTGCGGGCGATCCCACAGCGCGGCCAGCATCTGCGGCGTCTGCCCGGCATCGTCATCGATCGCCTGCTTGCCGAGGATCACCAGCCCGGGCTGCTCCTGGTCGACCAGCGCCTTGAACACACGCGCCACGGTCAGCGGCTCCAGGGTCTGGTCCGTCTCGACCAGGATGGCGCGGTCGGCGCCCATGGCCAGCGCCGTGCGCAGCTGTTCCTGCGCCGCCTGCGGACCGATCGACACGGCGATCACTTCGTCCGCCTTGCCCGCACTCTTCATGCGCAGCGCTTCCTCGATCGCGATCTCGTCGAACGGGTTCACGCTCATCTTGACGCCTTCGGTCGCCACGCCGGAACCGTCCGGCTTGACCTGCACGCGGACGTTGTAGTCCACGACGCGCTTCACTCCCACCAAAACCTTCATGATGTCGTCTGCTCCACGTCCGTTTAGATGAAGCCGGTCATGCCCGGCCCGGCCCGGCTCGCCACTGGCGCTGACACGGTGCCGCGGCGGACAAAGGCCGGAATGTTAACACGAGCCGCTCCTGCGCCGGCCTACACCAGCGCCGGATCGGCCAGCGCGCACTCGGCCGGGTCCTGCGCGGCGATCTCGAATTCGGCCCGGGCGCGGGCGAGCTCGGTGCGCGCGAAGAACACCGCCGCCGCCTGCTTGCGCGCTGCCTGTGCCGGCGCCAGTGCCGGCGCCGCCTGCTGCGCCCGCGCCCACTGCCCGGCCAGGGCCAGCCGCAGCATGCCCTCCAGGTAGGGGTAGGCCAGGCCCGTCACATCCTCGCCGGCCGCAAGCCGGGCCTGCAGCCGCGCGGTCACCTCGCGTGCCTGCGCCAGCAGCGCCGGCAGCGGCGCGAAGGCACCCTCGGCCGGCGCCTTGGCCACCCGGCGGAACAGGATTTCCGGCAGCGCCCCGTCCGCCAGGCGCAGCTTGCGGGCCACCAGGTCGATCGCCTGGATGCCGTTGGTGCCCTCGTAGAGGCAGTTGATCTTGGCGTCCCGCAGCAGCTGCTCCACGCCGTTGTCGCGGATGTAGCCGTGCCCACCGTAGACCTGCACCGCCAGGCTCGCGTTCGCCAGGCCGATGTCGGTCAGCCCGGCCTTGCAGATGGGCGTCATCAGCTCGACGTAGCCGGCCGCCTGCTCGCGCCGGGCCGGGTCGGCGTGATGACGGGCCACGTCGACCTCGGCGGCCACGTCATAGGCGAGCATGCGTGCGCCCTCCGCGCCGGTCCGCAGCCGCAGCAGCATCCGGCGCACCTCGGCATGCGCCACGATCGGCACCGTCTCGCCGGTGCGCTGACCCTTGCCCGGCCGGCCCTGCAGCCGCTCGCGGGCATAGCCCAGCGCCCGCTGGGCCGCCGCCTCGGCAATGCCGAGCCCCTGGCTGCCGACGGCCAGGCGGGCGAGGTTCATCATCGTGAACATGTGGCGCAGGCCGCGGTTGGCCTCCCCGACCAGCCAGCCCCGCGCGCCCTCGAAGCCCATCACGCAGGTCGAGGCGCCGTGGATGCCCATCTTCTGCTCCAACCCCCGGCAGTAGACCGCGTTGCGCTCGCCGTCCGGCAGCAACTTCGGCACCAGGAACAGGCTGATGCCCTCGACGCCGGCCGGCGCGTCCGGCAGGCGGGCGAGCACCATGTGCACGATGTTCTCGCTCAGATCCTGCTCACCGCCGGTGATGAAGATCTTGGTGCCCGTCAGCCGGTAGGCCGGCCCGGCGGCATCCGCCCCGTCCGGCTCGGCGCGGGTACGGATCAGGCTCAGATCGCTGCCCGCCTGCGGCTCGGTCAGGCACATGGTGCCGGCGAACCGGCCGGAGGTCAGCGTGGCGAGGTAGCGGTCCCGCAGCGCCTCGCTGCCGTGCAGGCGCAGCGCCTCGCAGGCGCTCTGCGTCAACATCGGATAGAGCGAGAAGGCGCTGTTGGCGGCGGCCAGCATGTCCATCAGCACGTGGCTGTAGAGGTAGGGCAACCCCTGCCCGCCGTCCACTTCCGGCAGCGAGAGCCCCTGCCAGCCGCCGTCCACGAACGCCTGGTAGGCAGCGGGAAATCCCGCCGGCGTCTGCACCGCCGTCTCCTGCAGGCGGCAGCCCTGGCGATCGCCGGCGGCGTTCAGCGGCGCGATCTCCGCCTCTACCAGCCGCGCGGCCTCCTGCAGCACCGCGCCGATGGTCTCGCGGTCCAGCGCGGCGAACGGCGCCAGCCCGGCGAGCCGCTCGCCCACGAGGTGCTCGAGCACGAACTGCATGTCCGTGAGTGGTGCCTGATAGTCGATCATGGATGCTCTCCGCAGAAAACACTGGCGCAAGGGCCAAGAAAAAAGCCCGGAGCCGCATGACGACCCCGGGCTTCCTGCCCGCCGTGAGTGGCAGGACCTACGCTAGACGACTTCGAACAGGGCCGCTGCGCCCATGCCGCCGGCGATGCACATCGTGACCACGACGTTCTTCGCCCCGCGGCGCTTGCCCTCGAGCAGGATATGGCCGACCTGGCGCGCGCCGGTCATGCCATACGGATGGCCGATCGAGATCGCGCCGCCGTTGACGTTCATCTTCTCGTAGGGGATGCCGAGCTTGTCGGCGCAGTACACCGTCTGCACGGCGAAGGCTTCGTTCAGCTCCCACAGGTCGATGTCGTCCATCGACAGGCCGGTGCGCTCCAGCAGCTTCGGCACGGCGAAGATCGGACCGATGCCCATCTCGTCCGGCTCGCAGCCGGCGACGGCCAGCGCGCGGAAGATGCCCAGCGGCTGGAAGCCGTGCTTCTCGGCGTAGTCGGCACGCATGATCACGTTGGCCGCGGCACCGTCGGACAGCTGGCTGGCGTTGCCGGCCGTGACCACGCCCTTCGGCCCGGCCACCGGCTTGAGCTGCTGCAGCGTCTCCAGCGTGGTGTTCGGACGGTTGCCCTCGTCCTTGGTCAGCGTGACCTCTTTCTTCTCCTTCTTGCCGGTCTCCTTGTCCTCCACGATCATCGTGGTGGTGAACGGCACGATCTCGTCGTCGAACTTGCCGGCGGCCTGGGCCTCGGCAGTGCGCTGCTGGCTGGTCAGCGCGTACTCGTCGCACTGCTCGCGGGTCACGCCATAGCGCTTGTGCACGTTCTCGGCGGTCGGGATCATCGGCATCATGATGCCCGGCTTCATCTTCATGAGGCCCGGGTCCATCGCGTGCTTCATGTTGAGATTGTTCTGCACCAGGCTGATCGACTCGACGCCGCCGCCGATGGCCACGTCCACCTTGTCGACCATGCAGCGCTGCGCGGCGATGGCCACGCCCATCAGGCCCGAGCCGCAGAAGCGGGAGATGGTCTGGCCGCAGGCGCTGACCGGCAGGCCGGCGCGGATCGCGGAGAGACGACCGATGTTCTGGCCGGTGGCGCCTTCCGGCAGGCCGCAGCCGACGATCACATCCTCGATGACTGCCGGATCCACGCCGGCCTTCTCGACCGCCGCGGCGATCACATGGCCGGTCATCGCCGCGCCATGCGTGTTGTTCAGCGCGCCCTTGAAGGCCCGGCCGATGCCGGTACGGGCGGTCGATACGATAACTGCTTGATCGCTCATGAGTCCCTACTCCTTAGAAAATCCTGTTGCGGCCGGTTACGGGCGGGGCGTGGTGGCCCGCCGCCCGCTTCAGCCGTCTCGATAGAAAACGCTGCCTTCCCTGGCCATCTGCCGCAGGGCCGGCGCCGGCGCGAGACCGGCGGCCTGATGCATGTCGAGCGCCGCCACCAGACGCGACGGACCGATCGCGTCAGCATAAAACATCGGCCCGCCCCGGTACACCGGGAAGCCCAGCGCCTTGACGCTGAGCAGGTCGATCAGCGGCGCGTCCGCCGCGCCGGCCGCGATCAGGCCGGCGCCGGCCTCGGCCCAGCAGGCCAGCAACGCGAGCAGACCCGGCGAAGCCGGCGCACCGGCAGCGGCCTCGGCCACCGCCGGCGCCCCGACGCCGGCGATCGCGGCCAGCGAGACGCCACCGCCGAAGGCCGCCCAGTCCCGCTCCAGCGCGGCGCCATCCAGCCGCTGCCGGGCCACCGCCACTGCCGCCGCCAGTGGCGGCGAGATGCACTGCGGCCCCGGCAGGGGCAACAGCAGCGCCCTCGCCGCCCGTGCCAGCACGGCGAGGGCGCCGAGCGCGTCGGCCGCCGGCGGTGCCGGTGCCAGTTCCAGCACCCGGGCAGGGGCCGGCCAGGCCGCCCGCAGCGTGGCGAGCTGCCGGCCAGCCGCGTCGACCACCTGCAGGCACGGCGTGCCGGCCGACTCTAGCCGCACTGCGGGCGTCGCCGCGGGCAGTCGCTCCAGGGCTGTTACCAGCCACGCCGGCAGCGCTGCCCGGGTCGGCGCAGCACACGTCACGGTGCCCTCGGCCGGCGCCTCGAGGCGCCGGGGGATGGCGCGCTCGGCGAAGAACAGCCGGCGCTGCGCCTGCGATTCGCGACCCGCGCGGGCCTGCTCGAACAGCTCCGCCTCCCGCGCGAGGCCGGCCGGCAACGGCAGCTGCGCGGCGGCGCACACCGCCTGCCGGGCCAGCTCGCGCGCGGCCGGCCCCGGGCGGGCCAGGCGAACCTGCCATGCGCGGCAGGCCGCGGCATCGGCCGGGCAGGGTTGCGGGTCGATCGGGCGCCGCGCGAGCGCCGGCTGCGACTGCAGATACGCGCGGGCAGCCGCCAGCGGCGTCTCGCCCGGCAGCACCGCGTCCACCAGTCCCAGCGCCTCGGCCGCCTCGGCAGCGATCGGCTCGCCCGAACAGATCCGCTCGAGCGCCGGCGCCAGGCCGATCACCCGCGGCAGCCGCTGGGTGCCGCCGGCGCCGGGAATCAGCCCGAGGCCGACCTCCGGCAGGCCCAGCCGTGTGCCGGGCAGCGCCAGCCGATAGTCGCTCGCCAGCGCCAGCTCCAGGCCACCGCCGAGCGCCGCGCCGTGCATGGCGGCGATCACCGGCATGGGCAGCGCGGCCAGCCGGTCGGCCAGCGCCGACAGCTCGGCGGCCACACCCGGGCGCTCGAACTCGCCGATGTCGGCGCCGGCAATGAAGCAGCGACCGGCGCCGTACAGCACCACGGCCGCAGCCGGCTCCGCCTGCAGCGCATCGAGCGCGGCGTGCAGCCCGGCGCGCACCTGCCGGTCGATCGCATTGACCGGCGGACGCTCGATGCACAGGATCGCGAGCGAGCCCTCGCGCGTCAGCCGCACCGGCGGTATCTCGCCGCTCATGCCGCCCCGCCCGCCCGCTGCCTCTCGCGCAGCGCCAGCAGGGCATCGAGCGCCTGCAGCGTGGGCACCGCCACGTCCGCGGCCTGCGCCCGGCGCAGCACGCTGCCGAGGATGGCCTCGCGCTCCAGCGGTCGGCCGGCCTCGTAGTCCAGCAGCATGCTGGTGCGATAGGGGGGCATCTGCCGGGTGTTGTGCAGGTTCTGCTCGATCGCCGCCGCCGGCAGTTCGATGCCCGCCGCCTGCGCCACCTCGCGCACCTCCCCCATCGCCCGGCGCACCAGCGCCTCGATCTCCGGCACGGCCAGCAACTCGGCCGTGCTGGCCCCGGCGATCACCGAAAGCGGATTGAACGGCGCGTTCCACAGGCACTTGCGCCAGCGCGCGGCGGCGATGTCCGCACTGTGCTCGGCCGGCACGCCGGCGGCCTGCCAATCGGCTGCCAGTCGCGCGGCCATGGCCTCGCCCGCCTGCGACCCCGGCGGCCAGGCGCCGAGGGTGATGGCGCCGTAAGCCTGATGCTCGATCACCCCCGGCGCCACCCGGCTGGTGCAGATGAAGGCCAGCGCGCTCAGCAGCGTCAGCTCCGGGTACCGTCGGGTCAGCGGCTGCTCCACATCCAGCCCGTTCTGCAGCAGCAGGAAGGTGGCCTCACCCGGCAGCAGCGGCGCGATCAGCGCGGCAGGATCGGCGGTGGCCTTGGTGGTGATCATGACCAGGTCGTAGCGCCCAGCGGCGGCCGCGGCGGCGACGTCCGCGAACACGTCCGCCGGGCGGAAGGAGAGCGCTCCGAGCGGCGAGCGGAGCTGCAGCCCGTCACGGCGGACGGCGGCGAAGTCGCTGCGCACCACCACGCTGACCCGGTGCCCGGCCCGCGCCAGCAGCGCCCCGTAGAAGCCGCCGACCGCGCCGGCACCGATCACCAGCACCGCCAGCGGCGCGCTCATCGCCCGGCGCCCCCACATGCCTGACACCGTGTCATGGCGCCTCGGCCCGCAGCGGCGGCCGGCCGATGGCGTAGTGGGTGAAGCCGGCCTCGGTGAGCTGGGCACGATCGTAGATGTTGCGGCCGTCGAAGATCACCGGCGCCTGCAGCCGCGCCCGCATCTCGGCGAAGTCCGGGCTGCGGAACAGGTTCCACTCGGTCACCAGCAGTAGCGCGTCGGCGCCGTTGAGCGCCGAGAGATGATCGTTGCACAGCGTCAGCCGCGACTCGTGCGGGTACAGCCGGCGCACCTCGTCCATGGCCGCCGGGTCGTAGGCCTGCACCCGCGCCCCCGCGGCCCACAGGGCCTCCAGCAGCACCCGGCTGGGAGCCTCGCGCATGTCGTCGGTTCCCGGCTTGAAAGCCAGCCCCCACATCGCGAAGCTGCGCCCGGCAAGATCGCCGTAGTGCGATCGCAGCAGCGCGAGCAGCATGTGCTTCTGATCCTGGTTGACGGCCTCCACCGCCTGCAGGATCCGCGGCGGATAGTCGTGCTGGCGCGCCGTGTGCACCAGCGCGGAGACATCCTTGGGGAAGCACGAGCCACCGTAGCCGATGCCCGGATAGATGAAGTGCAGGCCGATGCGCGGGTCGCTGCCGATGCCCATGCGCACATGTTCGATGTCGGCGCCGACCCGGCTGGCGATGTTGGCGAACTCGTTCATCAGGCTGATCTTGGTCGCCAGCATGCAGTTGGCGGCGTACTTGGTGAGCTCGGCCGAGGCGGCGTCCATCACCAGCACGCGGTCGTTCTTGCGGTTGAACGGCGCATACAGGCGCTGCATCAGCTCGATCGCCCGCTCATCCTCGGTGCCGACGACGATGCGATCGGGCCGCATGAAGTCCTCGACCGCGTTGCCCTCCTTCAGGAACTCGGGATTGGAGACCACCGCGAAGTCCGCGCCCTGCCCGCGTGCGGCCAGCCGATCGCGCAGGGCCGCCGCCACCCGCGCGGCCGTGCCCACCGGCACGGT
>JAASSS010000065.1 GCA_021767745.1 Pseudomonadota bacterium | reverse complement strand
CAGCGCCGGGGCGGGCAGGGCCAGCAGCGCGGCCAGCAGGGCAGGCCACAGGGCCCGGGGGATCGAGGCAGGGAGCGGGCGCTTCACGGCATCGGCTTCGGCGGCGAGTAACGGGTGGGCGAGGCGGCCGGCCCGGCCACATCCCGCCCCTCGATGATGCCGAGGCTGCGCCGTGGCCGCCAGCCGCATGCTCCATCAGCCCGAGCGGGGCATGCGGCTGATGGGGTCTACCGCGGGTCGGGCTGCCTGCATCAGTGGCGCGGCGCGGCGCTCAGTCATCCTCCAGCCGCAGGCGCAGGGCCTCGTTGGTGGTGCGGCGCAGGCGCCGCTCGATCACGGCGGGTTCGGCCAGCGCGGCGGCGTGCCCGGCCGCCAGCGCCGCCGCGGCCCGCGCCGCCTCGGCGGCGGTGAGCACGATGCGTCCGGCCAGGTGCGTCGCCTCGGGCACCTCGCGCCGGATCGCCTCGTGCCGCGGATGCGCCGCGACGGGCAGCAGGGTGGAGGTCTCCGGCGTGCCATCCAGGCAGAGCCAGGGGCCGATCACTTCGACGCGCCGCCCATCCTGCACCTGCTTGATGAACACGGGCGCCAGCGGGCTCGGTCCGCCCGGGGCATCGGCGCCGGCAGCGTGCCAGGCCGGTGCGGGCTGGTCCGCGCCGTGCGCGGCTCCGCCGTCTCGTCGGCTCATGCGGCCTCCTCGATCCAGATCATCTGGATCGCTTCGAGCAGCCGCTCGTTCGAACCCTCGGGGACGCCATCGAAGCCGTCGAGCTCGGTCACCCAGCGGTGCAGGTCGGTGTAGCGGACCGTGCGTGGGTCCGTCTCCGGGTGGCGCTCGCTCAGGGCGATCGCGATGGGTCGGGCGTCGTGCCAGTCCATGCCTCGTGCTCCCGGTTGTCGTGCGCCGTCGCCCGCGGCTTCAGTCGTGCTCGCGCACGAAGTTGCGGCTGTAGCGCGGAATCTCCACGACCAGCTCGGCGTCAGCCGGCAGCCGCACTTGGCAGGACAGGCGCGAGGTCGGCTCCAGCCCCCAGGCGCGGCCGAGCTGGTCTTCCTCATCGTCACCGGCGGTGCGCAGCGCGGCGAAGCCTTCGCGGATCACCACGTGGCAGGTTGTGCAGACACAGGCCCGCTCGCAGGCGTGCTCGATGGCCACGCCCGCCGCCAGCAGTGCATCGGACAGCCGCGCGCCCGCCGCCGCCTCGACGCTGGCGCCATCCGGGCACAGCTGCGGGTGGGGCAGTACGGTCAGGCGCGGCATGTCTCAGCCCTCCAGGTCGCGCACGTGGCGCCCGGCGAGTGCGGTCCCGATGTGATGATCCATCCGGCGCGCCGCGAGCGGCTCGGTCAGTCGCTCCAGGGCCTGCTGGGCCGCGGCGATCGCCGGCGCGTCGTCGGTCGCCAGCAGCGCCTGCAGCCGCGCCATCGCCTGGGTCAGGGCCTCGTGTTCGCCGCCCGCCAGCAGGTCGCCGTCTGCGGTGAGGGCGGCGCGACTCGCCTGCAGTACCTGTTCGGCCGCCAGGCGCTGTTCGGCCAGGGCACGGGCGGCGGCGTCCTCCTCGGCATGGGCCAGCGAATCCGCGAGCATGGTGGTGATCTGCGCCTCGGTGAGCCCATAGGCCGGCTTCACCTGCACTTCGGCGCGGGTGCCGGTGGTCTGTTCGCAGGCGCTGACGCTCACCAGCCCGTCCGCATCGACCTGGAAGCTGACCTCGATGCGCGCCGCGCCGGCCACCATCGGCGGTATGCCGCGCAGCTCGAAGTGCGCCAGCGAGCGGCAGTCGGCCACCAGGTCGCGCTCGCCCTGCACCACGTGCAGGCGCATCGCCCGCTGGCCGTCGGCGAAGGTGGTGAAATGCTGCGCGCGCATGGCGGGCAGCGTGCTGTTGCGCGGGATGATGCGCTCGACCAGCCCCCCCATCGTCTCGATGCCGAGCGAGAGCGGCAGCACGTCCAGCAGCAGGTAATCGTGCGGGCCGCGATTGCCGATGAGCAGGTCGGCCTGCCGCGCCGCGCCCAGTGCCACCACCCGGTCCGGATCGAGATCGGTCAGCGGCGGCCGGTCGAACAGCGAGGCGACGCCGGCCCGCACCTGCGGCATGCGGCTCGCGCCGCCGACCAGCACGGCGCCGTCGACCTCGGCCGGCGTGAGCCCGGCCTCGTGCAGGGCCTGACGCGTCAGGCGCAGCGTGCGCGCCAGCAGCTCGCCGGTCAGGGCGCCGAAGCTCTCGCGAGTGATCGTCACCGGCAGCGGACCGGTGGCCGTGGGGCAGTCGACGGTGACGGCCTCGGTCTCGCTCAGCGCCTCCTTGGCGCGGCGGGCGAGGGCGCGCAGACGCACCGCCTCGCCGGGCGGCACGGGTGCGCCCGCCTCGGCGGCCTGTGCGTGCAGCCAGTCGGCCAGGCAGCGGTCGAAGTCATCACCGCCGAGGGCGGTGTCGCCGGCCGTGGCCAGCACCTCGAAGACCCCACGGCGCAGGCGCAGCACGGACAGATCGAAGGTGCCACCGCCCAGATCGTAGATCGCGAACAGGCCCTCGCCGCCGCGATCGAGGCCGTAGGCCACGGCGGCGGCGGTCGGCTCGTTCAGCAGGCGCAGCACCTCGATGCCGGCCAGGCGCGCGGCATCGCGCGTCGCCTGCCGCTGGGCGTCGTCGAAATAGGCCGGCACGGTGATCACCGCCCCGTCCAGCGGCCCGCCGAGCGCGGCCTGCGCCCGCTGGCGCAGCACCTTCAGGATCTCGGCCGAGATTTCGACCGGCGAGAGCGGCCCGCGCGGCGTGACGAAGCGCACCGGCCCCTCGCCGGCGGCGAGGACATAGGGTACGGCTGCGGCCGGCACATCCGCCGCGCCGCGGCCCATGTAGCGCTTGATCGACAGGAAGCTGGTCGCCGGCGCGCCTGCCGCCGCCGCCGCGGCAGCCCGGCCGACCGCGATGCCGCCCTCGGCGCCGATGTGCACGGCGGAGGGCAGCAGCACCTCGCCGGCGGTATCGGCGAGCAGGCGTACCTGGCCATCCTCGGCCACCGTGGCGACCAGCGAATGGGTCGTGCCCAGATCGATGCCCACGGCCCGCCGCCGGGCCGTGGGCGGCTCGCGGCTGCCGGGTTCGGCGATCTGCAGCAGGTTCATGCGCTTTGCCCGGCGAGCAGCGCGGCCCGGGCCTGCTCGTGCAGGCGTTGCACGAAGCCGAGCTGGCGTATGGCGGCGGCGGCCGCGGCATCGTCCGCCTGCTCGTCGAGCGCGCCGGCGAGTTGCGCCAGCAGCGATTCGCGCGCCGCGTGCAGCTCTGCCGCCAGCGCCGCCAGCCGCGGCGGGTCCGCCGGCTCGCTGGCCGCCTCCAGCGCCTCGTGCCAGTCCAGCTGCCGGGCGAGTACGGCCGCCGGCACGGCGGCATCGGCAGCGAACGCGTCCACCCCCCGCAGGGCGAGCAGGTGTACGGCGCGGGCGCGCGGCTCGGCCAGGGTGCGATAGGCGGTGTTCAGGCGCGCGGTGGCCGCCAGCGCGGCGTGCTGCTGCGCCGGCGCCGCCCGCACGTGCCGGTCGGGATGCAGCTGGCGCTGCTGCGCGAGGTAACTCGCTTCCAGCGCCGCGCAGTCCAGCGCGAAGCGCGCCGGCAGCTCGAACAGGGCGAAGCAGTCGAAGGCGACGTCCGCGGCCATGGCCATCAGGCGCTCACGCTGAAGCTTTCGCCACAGCCGCAGGCGCTGGTGGCGTTGGGGTTGTTGAAGCGAAAGCCCTCGTTCAGCCCCTCGCGGACGAAATCGAGCTCCACCCCGGTCAGGTACGGCAGGCTGCGGGCATCGACCACCACCGTCACGCCGTGGCTCTCGAAGCAGCGGTCCTCCGGCTCCAGCGCATCGGCGTACTCCATCACGTAGCGCATGCCGGCGCAGCCGCTGGTCGTCACCGCCAGACGGATGCCGACGCCCGTGCCGCGGCCGGTCAGGGCGCGCTGCATCTGCCGGGCCGCGCGTTCGGTCAGGGCGATGGCCATGGCGTTCATACCGAGAAGGAAGTGCCGCAACCGCAGGTGGTCTTGGCGTTGGGATTGCGGATGATGAAGCGCGCGCCTTCGATGTTCTCCTCGAAGTCGACCTGGGCGCCGGCGAGGTAGGCGATGCTGGTCGGGTCGATCAGCACGCCGACGCCATCCTGCTCGATCAGGCTGTCGCCCTCGGTGTCGCGCTCCTCGAAGGCGAAGCCATAGCTGAAGCCAGAGCAGCCCCCGCCGGTGACGAACACCCGTAGCTTGAGGCTGCGGTTGCCTTCCTCGTCCAGCAGCTGCTGGATCTTGCCGATGGCGCTGTCGGTCAGCCGCAGCGTCGGCGCATCGATGGTTGCGGTCATGGGCCCTTCCTCCGGAGTTGGGGCGGCTAGATGGCCGAGGTGGCGGCCTGCTTCTCGCGGTAGTCGGCCACGGCGGCCCTGATGGCGTCCTCGGCCAGCACCGAGCAATGCACCTTCACCGGCGGCAGCGCGAGTTCCTCGGCGATCTCGGCATTGCGGATCGCCAGCGCCTGTTCCAGCGTGCGGCCCTTGACCCACTCGGTCACCAGCGAGCTGGAGGCGATCGCCGAGCCGCAGCCGTAGGTCTTGAAGCGTGCCTCCTCGATCACGCCGTCGGCGCCGACGCGGATCTGTAGCCGCATCACGTCGCCGCAGGCCGGCGCGCCGACCATGCCGGTGCCGACCTCCGGCGCCGCAGTGTCGAGGTTGCCGACGTTGCGCGGCCGCTCGTAGTGATCCAGGACCTTGTCGCTGTACGTCATTGCCCGCTCTCCTTCGATGTTCAGTGGGCGGCGGCCCATTGCACGGTGTTGAGGTCGATGCCCTGCAGGTGCATGTCCCACAGGGGTGAAAGCGCACGCAGCCGGGCCACGCGATCGCGCAGCAGCGCCGCGGCACGATCCACCTCCTGTTCGGTGGTGTAGCGTCCGAGGCTGATGCGCAGGGAACTGTGGGCGAGCTCGTCGCTGCGTCCGAGCGCCCGCAGCACGTGCGAGGGTTCGAGACTCGCCGAGGTGCAGGCCGAGCCGCTGGAGACGGCCAGCTCGCGCACGGCCATCAGCAGCGATTCGCCTTCGACGAAGTTGAAGCTCACGTTCAGGTTGTGCGGCACCCGCGCCTCGGCATCGCCGTTGAGGTAGGTTTCCTCGATGTCGGCGATGGCCGCCAAAAAGCGCCGGTGCAGCGCACCGATGCGGGCGTTCTCGGCCGCCATCAGCTCGCCGGCGAGGCGATAGGCCGCGCCCATGCCGACCAGCTGGTGGGTCGGCAGGGTGCCCGAGCGCAGGCCGCGCTCGTGGCCGCCGCCGTGGATGAGCGGCGCCAGCCGCACGCGCGGGCGGCGCCGCACATACAGCGCACCGACGCCCTTGGGGCCGTAGACCTTGTGCGCCGAGAACGACATCAGGTCCACCGGCAGCCTGGTCAGATCGATCGGCACCTTGCCCACGGCCTGGGCGGCGTCCACGTGCAGCAGCACGCCGCGCTCGCGGCAGATCTCGCCCAGCGCGGCGATGTCCTGGATCACGCCGATCTCGTTGTTCACCAGCATCACCGAGGCCAGCACCGTGCGCGGGCCGAGCGCGGCGGCGAAGGCCGCCGGATCCACCAGCCCGTTCGGTTCGGGCGCAAGGAAGGTGACGGTGAAGCCCTCGCGTTCCAGCTCGCGCATCGGGTCCAGCACCGCCTTGTGCTCGGTGGCGATGGTTACCAGGTGATCGCCCCGCTGCCGGTGAAAGCGTGCGGCGCCGGTGATGGCGAGGTTGTCCGATTCGGTGGCGCCCGAGGTCCAGATGATCTCCTTCGGCTCGGCGCCCACCAGCGCCGCGACCTGCTCGCGCGCCGCTTCCACCGCCCGTTCGGCCTGCCAGCCCCAGGCATGGGTGCGACTGGCGGCGTTGCCGTAGCACTCGGTCAGGTACGGCAGCATCGCCTGCACCACCTCGGGCGCCACCGGCGTGGTCGCGGCGTAGTCGAGATAGATCGGTGCGGTGTCGGTCGCGGTCATGGCGGGTATCTCTGCCGGCGCCGCACCCCCGGAGGGCGCAGCCGTTGCGGGCCTGTTGGCGGGTCTTCAGCAACGGCTGTGCCAGTTCTTGGCGCAGGCGCCGGCCCGCGGCTGCCGCCGCGTCGTTGGCCGCTGGTGGCGCGGCTTTGGCGGCTTCGGCTGCGGCCCCCACGGCGTTGATGGCGCCGGCCGCAGGCGGGTGGCTGTCGTGGTTGCGACAGGCGCGTGGCCGACATCGGCCATGGTCGGCCAGGGGCGGGCGACGCTAGCTGGCGGGGGGCAGGGCCTGGGTCCGGGCCAGGGCGGCATCCACCGCCGCGCGCACGGCCTCGAGCCGCAGCGGCAGGGTGATCACGCTGCAGGCGGTGCCTGCCTGCAGCGCCTGCTCGATCACCGGGGCGGCCGGATCGCCGACCAGCAGCAGGCGGGTGCGGGGCAGGGTGAGGGCAAGCTCGGACAGCAGCGTGCGCCCGCGCACGGCGAGCAGCGCCGGCCCCAGCAGCAGCAGATCCGGCGGCCAGTCGTGCGCGCGCGCCAGCGCCCGCAGAGGGTCGGAGAATTCATGGGTTTCATACGCGTCATGCAGCATGAACTGCAGCGCGGTGCGGGTGATGTCCTCGCTTTCCAGCACGAATACGCGGTGGTTCTCCACCGATGTCAGGGTTTTCACGCCGATCTGCATGTCGTCGACCTCCTGCGAGCCGCGGACTGAGCGGCGCCGGGCCGGCGGCCGCGTCGATTCTGCGCAAGAAGCATGCCGCTCGGCACGAACTCGGCCGGAGCCGACAGCTGGCCGAAGCCGTGTGTCGTTCACGACATGCCGACCGTGCTGTGTCGTGTCCGGCACAGGTGATCCCCTGTCGGCTGCGGCGAAAGTCGCCGGATAAAACCTCGTTAAATCATGGGGTTGGTCAGATTCTGCGGCGTTGGCTCGGGAGTTGCACTGCCAGCGATGCCACGGCCGGAAAGGGACCGGTAGGCAGATTGCATCCCGGTCGAGCGGCCCGCCCAGGCGACAGGCACGGCGCCGGCCCGGCCACAGTTGAGACCAACGAACATTGCAGGAGAGTTCAATGGGCGATCTACGGCAAATTGCGTTTTACGGCAAGGGCGGCATCGGCAAGTCGACCACCTCGCAGAACACCCTGGCCGCACTCGCGGAGATGGGCCAGCGCATCCTTATCGTCGGCTGCGACCCGAAGGCGGATTCCACCCGCCTGATCCTGCACGCCAAGGCGCAGGACACGATCCTCTCACTGGCCGCCGAGGCCGGCACGGTGGAGGACCTGGAACTCGATGAGGTCATGCGGACCGGCTATCGCGACATCCGCTGCGTGGAGTCGGGCGGCCCGGAGCCGGGCGTCGGCTGTGCCGGCCGCGGCGTGATCACCTCGATCAACTTCCTGGAAGAGGAAGGCGCCTACGAGGGCATCGACTACGTGTCCTACGACGTGCTGGGCGACGTGGTGTGCGGCGGCTTCGCCATGCCCATCCGCGAGAACAAGGCGCAGGAAATCTACATCGTCATGTCCGGCGAGATGATGGCCATGTATGCGGCCAACAACATCTCCAAGGGCATCCTGAAGTACGCCAATTCCGGCGGCGTGCGGCTGGGCGGCCTGGTCTGCAACGAGCGCCAGACCGACAAGGAGCTGGAACTGGCCGAGGCCTTGGCCGCCAAGCTCGGCACCACGCTGATCCACTTCGTGCCGCGCGACAACATCGTCCAGCACGCCGAGCTGCGGCGCATGACGGTGATGGAGTACGCGCCGGAGTCCAAGCAGGCCGACGAGTACCGCACGCTGGCCCAGAAGATCCACGCCAATGCCGGCAAGGGAATCATCCCCACGCCCATCACCATGGACGAGCTGGAGGATCTGCTGCTGGAGCACGGCGTGATGAAGCAGATCGACGAGTCGATGGTCGGCAAGACCGCCGGCGAAGCCGTCGCCTGACCGCGCCGCGGCCGGCCGCCTGGAAACCGTTCCGGGCGCCGGCCCCTGCCGGCCGCGGGCTCGCCGCAGCGTCCGGCGCCAACGGTGCCGGCATCAAGCACAGCAGGAGAATTGACGATGAGCGTGCCAGTGGAAAACAGCAACGAGCGCAATCAGGCGCTGGTCGAGGAGGTGCTCGCGGCCTACCCGGCCAAGGCCGCCAAGCGCCGGGCGAAGCACCTGGGCAGCTATGAGCAGGGCGAGTCCGACTGCGGCGTGAAGTCCAACGCGCGGTCCATCCCGGGCGTGATGACGATCCGCGGCTGCGCCTATGCCGGCTCGAAGGGCGTGGTGTGGGGCCCGATCAAGGACATGGTGCACATCTCGCACGGGCCGGTCGGCTGCGGCCAGTATTCCTGGGCCGCGCGGCGCAACTACTACATCGGCACGACCGGCGTGGACACCTTTGTGACCATGCAGTTCACGTCCGACTTCCAGGAAAAGGACATCGTCTTCGGCGGCGACAAGAAGCTCGCCAGGATCATGGACGAGATCCAGGAACTGTTCCCGCTCAACCACGGCATCACGGTGCAGTCCGAATGCCCCATCGGCCTGATCGGCGATGACATCGAGGCGGTGTCGAAGGCGAAGTCGAAGGAGTACGACGGCAAGACCATCGTGCCGGTGCGCTGCGAGGGCTTTCGCGGCGTGAGCCAGTCGCTCGGGCATCACATCGCGAACGATTCCATCCGCGACTGGGTGTTCGACAAGCTCGACCCCGAGAAGAGCGCTCTCCAGAGCACGCCATATGACGTCGCCATCATCGGCGACTACAACATCGGCGGCGATGCCTGGTCCTCCCGCATCCTGCTGGAGGAAATGGGCCTGCGGGTGGTGGCGCAGTGGTCCGGCGATGGCTCGCTGGCCGAGCTGGAAGCCACGCCCAAGGCCAAGCTCAACGTGCTGCACTGCTACCGGTCGATGAACTACATCAGCCGGCACATGGAGGAGAAGTACGGCATCCCCTGGGTGGAATACAACTTCTTCGGTCCGACGAAGATCGCCGAGTCGCTGCGCGAGATCGCCAGCCACTTCGACGACAGGATCAAGGAGGGCGCCGAGCGCGTCATCGCCAAGTACCAGCCGCTGATGCAGGCGGTGGTGGACAAGTACCGCCCGCGCCTGGAAGGCAAGAAGGTGATGCTGTTCGTCGGCGGCCTGCGCCCACGGCACGTGATCGGCGCCTACGAGGATCTGGGCATGGAGGTGATCGGTACCGGCTATGAATTCGGCCACAACGACGACTATCAGCGCACCACCCACTACGTGAAGGACGGCACGCTGATCTACGACGACGTGACGGGCTATGAATTCGAAAAGTTCGTCGATGCGCTGCAGCCGGATCTGGTGGCCTCGGGCATCAAGGAAAAGTACGTCTTCCAGAAAATGGGCTTCCCGTTCCGGCAGATGCACTCCTGGGACTATTCCGGCCCCTATCACGGCTACGACGGCTTCGCCATCTTCGCCCGTGACATGGACATGGCCATCAACAACCCGGTGTGGTCCATGACCACCGCCCCCTGGCAGGCCGCCTGACCGGCTGGCCGGGCGCAACGATACCGACCGACGGCGGGCGGCCCCGGCCAGCCCGCCGGCCGACTACCGCAGGAGTCGCAAGATGACCCAGAACGCCGACCATGTCGTCGATCATTTCCAGCTGTTCCGCAGCCCGGAATATCTCGAGATGTTCGAGAACAAGAAGCAGTTCGAGAACCCCGAGCCGGCAGACAGGCTGCAACAGGCCAGCGAGTGGACCAAGAGCTGGGAATACCGCGAGAAAAACTTCGCCCGCGAAGCGCTCACGGTGAATCCCGCCAAGGCCTGCCAACCGCTGGGTGCCGTGTTCGTGGCGGTGGGCTTCGAGGGCACGCTGCCGTTCGTGCACGGCTCGCAGGGCTGCGTGGCCTATTACCGCAGCCACTTCAGCCGCCACTTCAAGGAGCCGACCTCGTGCGTGTCCTCGAGCATGACCGAGGACGCCGCCGTGTTCGGCGGGCTGAACAACATGATCGATGGGCTCGCCAACGCCTACTCGCTCTACCAGCCGAAGATGATCGCCGTCTCCACCACCTGCATGGCGGAGGTGATCGGCGATGACCTGAATGCCTTCATCAAGAACGCCAAGGAGAAGGGCTCGGTGCCCGACACCTTCGACGTGCCCTACAGCCACACCCCGGCCTTCGTCGGCAGCCACGTGACCGGCTACGACAACGCCCTGCTCGGGGTGCTCAAGCACTTCTGGGACGGCAAGTCCGGCACCGAGCCGGTGCCCGAGCGGGTGCCGAACGGCAAGATCAACTTCGTCGGCGGGTTCGATGGCTACGCTGTCGGCAATCAGCGCGAAGTGCGGCGCCTGCTGGAGCTGATGGGCGTGGAGCACACCATGCTCTGCGACCCCTCAGACGTCTGGGATACGCCGACCGACGGGCAGTTCCGCATGTACGACGGCGGCACCACGCTGGCCGACGCGGCCGAGGCACTGCATGCCGGAGCGACCGTATCCATGCAGGAGTTCTGCACCCGCAAGACGCTGGAATTCTGCGCCGGCAAGGGGCAGGAGACGCTGGCCTTCAACCATCCGATCGGTGTCGCCGGCACCGACCGGTTCCTGATGGAGATCTCCCGCCTCACCGGCAGGGCGAT
>JAASSS010000064.1 GCA_021767745.1 Pseudomonadota bacterium | reverse complement strand
GTGCCTGATCGTCGGCCACTCCTGCGTGCGCTCCTGGCACGAGGCAGCCGGCGAACCGGCTGGCCCGCCGCCCTGGGATCACTATGCCGAACGGGTCCGCGCCGGGCTGCAGGCCGCCGATCTGATCGTGACACCCACCGCTGCGATGGGCCGCGCGCTCGAGAACCATTATGGGCCACTGCCGCCCCGCCGGGTTATCGCCAACGGCGTGCCGCCCATGGCGCAGCCCGTCGGCCCCAGGCAGCCGATCGTGCTCGCCGCCGGCCGACTGTGGGATCGGGCGAAGAACCTGGCTCTGCTCGATGCCGCCGCGGCGGGCCTGCCCTGGCCGGTGCAACTGGCCGGGCAGACGCAGCATCCGGAGGGCGGGCAGGTGCGCGCGAGGCGCGTGGACCTGCTCGGCCAGATGACGCCGACGGCGCTGCGCGAGCGCTATGCCCGGGCGGCGATCTTCGCCCTGCCCTCACGCTACGAGCCGTTCGGGCTGACGGCAGTCGAGGCCGCCCTGGCGGGTTGCGCGCTGGTGCTGGGAGACATTCCGAGCCTGCGCGAGGTCTGGGGCGACGCGGCCGACTACGCCCCGGTCGACGATGCCGCGGCGCTGCGGGCCACGCTCGCCGCCCTGATCGCCGATCCGGCGCGGCGGGCCGAGCGTGCCGGGGCCGCGCAGCGCCACGCGCAGCGCTATCTCGCCCCGGCGATGGCTGCCGGCTACCTCGCCTGCTACCGCGACCTGGTGATGGGCCAGCACACGGCGGAAGCGGAGGCCGCGGCATGAAGTTCGTGCTCTTCTATCACTCGCTGATCTCCGACTGGAACCACGGCAACGCCCACTTCCTGCGCGGCATCGCCAGCGAGCTGCTGGCGCGCGGCCATACGCTGGCGGTATACGAGCCTGCCGACGCCTGGAGCGTGCAGCACCTGGTGCAGACGCAGGGGCCGGCGGCGCTGCGCGCCTATCAGGCCGTGTATCCCGGGCTGTCGAGCCAGCGCTACCGCTTGGAGACGCTCGATCTCGATGCCGTTCTCGACGGCGCGGATGTGGTGCTGGCGCACGAGTGGAACGAACCGGCGCTGATCGCCGCGCTCGGCCGGCACCGGCGTGGTCAGCACTACCGGCTGCTGTTCCACGACACGCACCACCGGGCCGTCAGCGAGCCGGAGCAGATGGCCCGGTTCGACCTGCGCGACTACGACGGCGTGCTCGCCTTCGGCGAACGCATCCGCGCGCTGTATCTCGAGCGCGGCTGGACCCGTGCGGCCTGGACCTGGCACGAGGCGGCGGACACCCGCCTGTTCCACCCGCTGCCGGAGATGACGCCCGAGGCGGACCTCGTCTGGATCGGCAACTGGGGCGACGATGAACGCGGCGAGGAGCTGCGCGAGTTCCTGATCGAGCCGGTCGCGCAGCTGGGGCTGACGGCGCGCGTGCATGGGGTGCGCTATCCCGACGCGGCGCGGGCCGCGCTGGCCGCCGCCGGCATCGACTACCGCGACTGGCTGGCGAACTACCAGGCCCCGGCCGTGTTCGCCCGCCACCGGATGACGGTGCACGTGCCGCGGCGCTGGTATGCCCGCGCCCTGCCGGGCATCCCCACCATCCGCATGTTCGAGGCCCTGGCCTGCGGCATCCCCCTGGTGAGCGCACCCTGGGAGGACAGCGAAGGGCTGTTCCGCGCCGGCAGCGACTATCTCCTGGCCGCCAGCGGCGCGGAAATGACCCGCCAGCTGGCGCGGCTGCGGGACGACCCGGCGCTGCGGTCCGAGCTGGCCGGCAGCGGCCGCGAGCGCATTCTCGCCCGCCATACCTGCGCCCACCGGGTCGACGAGCTGCTGGCGATCCTCGCCAGGCTGCAGCCGCCGGTTCCGGGCGCCGTCAAGGAATCCATCGCATGAAGTTCGCCTTCTTCGGCTCCAGCCTGGTCTCCGCCTACTGGAACGGCGCCGCCACCTACTACCGCGGCCTGATCCGCCAGCTGCACCTGCGCGGGCACGAGGTCACCTTCTACGAGCCGGACGCCTTCGAACGCCAGCAGCATCGCGACCTGGACGACCCGGACTGGGCGCGGGTGGTGGTCTACCCGGCGCACGACGAGCAGGGCGTGCGCGCGGTCCTGCGCGAGGCGGCCGACGCGGACGTGATCATCAAGAACAGCGGCGTCGGCATCTTCGATGCGCTGCTCGAGGCCGCCGTCCTGGACCTGCGGGCGCCGGCGCGCACCGTGATCTTCTGGGACGTGGATGCGCCGGCGACGCTCGACCGGCTGCGGACCGACGCGGACGATCCCCTGCGCCGGCACATCCCCGACTACGATCTGGTGCTGACCTACGGCGGCGGCACGCCGGTGGTGCGCGGCTACGAGCAGGAGTTTCACGCCCGCCGCTGCGTGCCGATCTACAACGCGCTCGATCCGGAGACGCACTTCCCCGTCGACCCCGAGCCGCGGTTCGAAGCGGACCTGTCCTTCCTCGGCAACCGCCTGCCCGATCGCGAGGCGCGGGTGGCGGCGTTCTTCTTCAGCGCTGCGCACGAGGGACTGCGCCATCGCTTCCTGCTCGGCGGCAACGGCTGGCAGGACCACCCGCTGCCGGACAACGTGCGCTACGTCGGCCACGTCTACACACGCGATCACAACGCCTTCAACTGCAGCGCCCGCGCCGTGCTGAACATCAGCCGCGAAAGCATGGTGCGCTGCGGGTATTCGCCGGCGACCCGGCTCTTCGAGGCCGCCGGCGCCGGTGCCTGCCTGATCACCGACGCCTGGGAGGGCATCGAGCAGTTCCTCGCGCCGGGCGAGGAAGTGCTGGTCGCGCACAGCGGCGAGGAGGTCGTCGGCCTGCTCGATGAGCTCTCGCCCGAGCGGGCCGAGCGGATCGGCACCAATGCGCTGGCGCGGGTCACCCGCGAACACACCTATGCCCGCCGGGCGGCCGAGCTCGAGGCCGTGCTGGAAGGCCGCGACCTGCCGGCATGAAGCTCGTCATCCTGGGGCTGTCGATCACCTCCAGCTGGGGCAACGGCCACGCGACGACCTTCCGCGGGCTGGTCCGCGAGCTGGATCGTGCCGGCCACGAGGTCCTCTTCCTGGAACGCGACCAGCCCTGGTACGCCGAGCACCGCGACCTGCCGGCGCCCCCCTACGGGCGCACCGGCCTGTACGGCTCGCTGGCCGAGCTGCGCCAGCGCTGGGGCGAGGCGGTGCGCACCGCGGATGCGGTGATCGTCGGCTCCTACGTCACCGATGGGGTTGCCGTGGGCGACTGGGTGCAGCGCCAGGCGGGCGGCATCACCGCCTTCTACGACATCGACACGCCGGTCACCCTCGCCAAGCTGGAACGCGCCGACCATGAGTACCTGCATCCCCGCCTGATCCCGGGCTTCGACCTGTATCTCTCCTTCACCGGCGGACCGACCCTCGCGCGGCTGGAGCAACAGTACGGCGCGCCCCTCGCCCGCCCGCTCTACTGCGCCTTCGATCCCGAGCTGTACGCGCCGGCGCCGACGCCCGTGCGATGGGATCTGGGCTATCTCGGCACCTACAGCGAGGATCGCCAGCCCCGCGTCGAGCGTCTGCTGCTGGCGCCGGCCCGCGCGGAGCCCGGCCGGCGCTTCGTGGTCGGCGGGCCGATGTATCCGGCAACGCTCGACTGGCCGGTGAACGTGGAACGGCGCGAGCACGTGCCGCCCGCGGCGCACCGCGACTTCTACACCGCGCAGCGCTTCACGCTGAACATCACCCGCGACGACATGATCCGCGCCGGCTATGCGCCGAGCGTGCGACTGTTCGAGGCCGCCGCCTGCGGCGTGCCGATCATCTCCGACACCTGGCCGGGCATCGAGACCTTCCTGACGCCGGGAGAGGAGATCCTGCTGGCCGAGGAGACGGCACAGGTGCGCCAGTACCTGGCACTGCCGGAGGGCCGGCGCCGGGCGCTCGGCGAGGCCGCGCGCGCGCGGGTGCTGCGCGCCCACACGGCGGCACATCGGGCGCGGGAGTTGATCGAGCACCTGCGGGAGGCGGATGAGCTCAGGCAGGCACGTCATGTCGAAGCTTAGGACGCTGCAGAGCCGCGGCGGTGGCGAGGGCGCCCTTGGCGCCCGCATCGCCGAGCTGGGTCCGTGGTTTCACAACCTGCACCTGCCGGGCGGCAGACAAACCGCGCCCGATCACCCGCTGGGGGACTTCCCCGCGTTCAAGTGGCACACGCTCGCGCCGCATCTGCCGGCGGACCTGCACGGCGCGCGGGCGCTGGACATCGGCTGCAACGCCGGCTTCTACAGCTTCGAACTCGCCCGGCGCGGGGCCGACGTGCTGGGCGTCGACCACGATCCGCATTACCTGCGCCAGGCACGCTGGGCGGCCGGGCAGCTCGGGCTGGCCGATCGGGTGCGCTTCGAGCAGCGCGGGGTCTACGAGCTCGCGAGCCTGTCGGCGCGTTTCGACCTGGTGCTGTTCATGGGGGTGTTCTATCACCTGCGCTATCCGCTGCTGGCGCTGGACATCGTCGCCAGCAAGGTGGCCGGTCTGCTGGTGTTCCAGAGTCTGAGCCTGCGCGGGCACGGCCGGCAGCAGACGCCAGCGGACGTGGCCTTCACCGAACGCGAGGTGGTCGAGGCGGCGGACTGGCCGCGCATGGCCTTCGTGGAACACGAATTTGCCGGCGATCCGACCAACTGGTGGCTCCCCGATGCCGGCGCCATGCGGGGGATGCTGCGCACCGCCGGCCTGAGCATCGCCGCCGAGCCGCTGGAGGAAACCTATCTGTGCCGGCCCTCGAACCAGCCAGCAGCCGGGCCGGCGTGGCTGGCGGCGACGCGCGCGGCGCTGGGCGAGCCCGACAACGACGACAGCGGCTAGGCGCGGCGGCGCTCAGCGAGACTGCAGGCAGGCTTGCACCTGCGCGTCGTCCACCTGCGGGAAGTGGCGGTAGTACTGGCCAACGGCGTAGAAGTCCGCCGGCTGCTGCAGGCACACGACGGTGTCGGCCTCGGCGGCGATCAGGGCGAGGGCATCGGGCGAGCCCACCGGCACCGCGGCCACCAGCCGCGCCGGCTCCTGCCGCGCCACCGCCCGCAGCGCCGCCACCATCGTCGCACCCGTCGCGACGCCGTCGTCCACCACCACCACCTCCCGGCCGGCCGGCGCGCTGGGCGCCCGCCCGGGTGTGTAGCGCTCACGGCGCGCTTCCAGTGTCTGCAGCGCCTCGTCCCGCGCCTGCTCCAGATACACGTCCGGCAGCCGCGCCGCCGCCGGCGTCAGCAGCATCTCGCCGTGCTCATCCACCGCGCCGACGGCGAATTCCGGGTTGCCGGGGGCTCCGAGCTTGCGCACCAGCACCACATCGAGCTCGCCTCGGAGCGCCGCGGCGATGTGCGCCGCCATCGGCACCGCGCCGCGGGGGATGGCCAGCACCAGGGGGTGGCTCAGCCCGAGCGGCGCCAGCGCAGCGGCCAGCTGGCGGGCGGCATCGTCACGATCCTCGAACATGGCTCACCTCGCGGTTGGCGATCGGCACCCTCGTGGCAGTGCGGCAGGGCTGAAGCCGCGCCGCGGCAACGGCTATGATCGTGGCACATCTGCACGGAGATCGAAGATGACCTGCGGCGAGCTCAGCACCCACGAGGTGGTAACCATCGAAGCGAGCGCCAGTGCGGCCAGCGCCGCGGCGCTGATGCGCTCGACTCACGTCGGCAGCCTGGTGGTGGTGGACGATGCGCAGGCCATCGTCGGCATACTCACCGACCGCGACCTGGCGCTGGAGGTGCTCGGCTGTGGCCGGGATCCGCAGGCTACGACGGTGGCGACGGTGATGTCGCGCGATGTGCTGACCGCGCAGGTGGACGATGACCTGTGGCAGACGCTGTATCGCATGCGTCGGCGCGGCTGCCGCCGCGTGCCGGTGATCGACCAGACGGGCGGACTGTGCGGACTGCTGGCCGTGGACGACATCCTCGAGCGCCTGGTGGTGGGCCTGCAGGACATCGCCGCGATCGCCCGGCTGGAACCGCACCACGAGGCGCGCCGGCGCTAGCCCCACCGGCGCTTCAGGGCGCCTGTTGCCGGTCCAGCGGGGCGGCGAAGTCATCCGGCCCCTCCACGCGCTCCAGATCGAGCCGGGCCCACTCGGCACGATCGAACGCGTCGACGTCGCCACCGGCATACTGCACCGATACGCTGCCGCCGGACTCGATCGCCGTGACCTGCAGCGTCTGATTCGCATCCCGCCGCCGATACCAGTTGTGCACCACCGGTTCCACACCGACTGCCATGCTTGCCTCCATTCGTTTCGGGCGCTCGGCCCACCTGCCGCTTGGAGCAGCGGAGGCCGGCAACGTTCCCGGCCCTAGAGCGTCAGCAGCGTGAGCGTGCCGCCGCCGTAGTCATCGATCGAGATCTGGAAATCGGCCCGCTGGACCAGCCGCGGCAGCAGTGCTGCCTGCGCCGGCAGCGTCGCCTGTGACGGTGCCACCTGCGCCAGCCGCAGGTGCGGGGTATCGTCGTTCATCAACAGACGCGAGAGCACGTTCATGGTCTCGCGCAGGTTTTCCAGCAGATTCTCAGGCAGCTCGCCGCTCTCCAGGCTCTCCCCGGCCGTCGCCGGCGGCACCCGGGTCAGCGCCGCACCGGCATAGGCCGAGAGCGCCGGATCCGCCAGCGCGAGTGCCACGGCCGCGTCGTCGTCGTCGACGTAGACCGCCAGATGCGTACCCCGCGGCGCGCGCAGCGAGACCGGCTCGGCCGGCGCCACGGCAATTTCCTCACCCAGCAGCATCTCCAGCATGGCGTGCAGAGCCTCGGTGGTCGGCAACACCTGACGCGGCATGGTTCAGCCGGCGCCGAGGATCGGCTCGAGCGCCGCGCGAAAGCTGTCCGGCGTGAAGGGCTTGTTGATCATGAAGCGTGCACCGGCCGCATTCGCCTGCGCTCGCATCTCCGAGGTGGCCTCGGAGGTGACGAAGCCGAATACCGGAGCATCCTCGCGCTCCCCCAGCGCCTGCAACAGTTGCAGCCCGTTCATGTTGGGCATGTTCCAGTCGGCCAGCACCAGATCGGGTGCGCCGGCCTCGATCTTCGCCAGTGCCTCGGCGCCATCGGCTGCCTCCTCGACCTGATGGCCCTCGAAGCCGGCCTTGCGCAGCGTGCGTCCGACGATCATGCGCATGGCGCTGCTGTCATCGACGATCAGAATCTTCATGCCTCTCCTCCCACTGAACCCATCATCGCAGGCGCCCGATATCCACACGAAGGGTGCGACCGCCGCCTGCGCTCTTATCGGCCTGCGGCGTGGGTTCTTGCAGCGGCCGGCCGCTCGTGCGTCCAGCGCAGCAGACGGGTCGCGATCGCCGCCAGCGGCAGCACTTCCTGCGCGGCGCCGGTGCGCACCGCCTCGCCCGGCATGCCCCAGACCATGCTGCTGGCCTCGTCCTGTGCCAGCGTCAGCGCGCCACGCTGGCGCAGCCGGGCGAGGCCGGCGGCACCATCGGTGCCCATGCCGGTGAGCAGCACCGCAGCCAGCCGGAGCGGCTGTCGGGCGAGCGTCTCGAACAGGATGTCGACCGACGGCCGATGGTGCTGTCGTGCCGGCGCATCATCCGGGCGTGCGCAGGTGGTCGTGCCCAGCCGCTCCACCACCATGTGCCGCTCGCCGCCGGCGAGATAGGCGTGCCCGGGGCGCAGCGGCTGGGTCTGAGTCAGGTGCACGACTCGCAGCGAACACTCCGCGTCCAGCCGCCTGGCGAGGGAGCCGCTGAACGCCAGCGGGATGTGCTGCACCAGCAGGATCGGCGGCATGTTCGCCGGCAGCCGGCGCAGGACACTGCGGATGGCCTCGGTGCCGCCGGTCGAGGCACCGATCGCCACGATGCCGCCATACGGTCCGGCCGCACTCGGCGGCTCGTGCGGTGCATCGCCCTCCCCTGCCCCGGCCATGCGCGTCAGTTGCTCGACGGGCACGGCAGCGGCCTGCAGCACCTTGGCCTGCAGTGCCGCGGCGAAGCAGGCCAGTCCGGCCTCTCGCACTCCTTGCGGCTTGGCGATCACGTCCACGGCGCCCAGTGCGAGCGCATCCAGCGCCGCCGCGCTGCCCTCGTGCGTGCGTGAGGACACCATCACCACCGGCAGGGGGCGCAGGCGCATGAGCCTGGCGAGGAACTGCAGCCCACTCATGCCGGGCATCTCGACATCCAGCGTGATGACATCCGGGGCGAGCCGCTTGATTTCGGCCCGCGCCTGCTGCGCATCCTGCGCCGTACCGACGACCTCGATCGCTGATGAGGCCGAGAGCAGGTCCACCAGCAGGCGCCGCATGAGCCGGGAATCGTCCACCACCAGGACGCGGATGGGTCGTCGGGTCATCAGAACAGCTCCACTTCGCCGGCATCGCGCCTGATGCTGTTGCGCCGTAGCAGCGCCTGTTCGGCGCGATCCAGTTCGCCGACCATCGCCGGCAGCCGCTTGATCCGCGCGCGCCCGGTAGCGGGCTCGAAGCGCACGATACGGGGCCAGTGACCGCCGAGATCGGCGCCCGCCACGGTCAACCCCTCGCGGGCCAGATAGGCGCGCACGAAGGCGACATTGCCGGCTCCGACATGCGCCATGTGCACGGTCATCTGTCCGCCGCCGAAGACCTTGACCTCCAGCCGCTGACGTCGCCCGCCCAGCTTGAGCACGGCATTGATCAGATGCTCCATGGCGTAGGCGCCGTAGCGGGTACCGGCATCCGAGGCAGTCAGGCCGCCGGCATCGGGCAACAGGAAGTGGTTCATGCCGCCGACGCCGAGGGTCGGATCGCGGACACAGGCGGCGATGCACGAGCCCAGCGTCGTCACCAGCACCTCGCCGGCACCGGCAAGGTGGCACTCGCCCGGCGCCACCTTGATCGTGGCGGGCCGCCCCGGCGCCCGGGGACGTGTCTGGGGCTCAGCCACCACCGGCGACCGCCCGGCGCTGGTAGATGTTCTGGCCCACCAGCTGGTAATCCTCGCTGACGCGCAGCAGGCTCTCGGACTGGCCGAGGAAGAGATAGCCACCCGGCGGCTGCAGCGCGGCGAACCGCGCGAACAGCCGACGCTGCGTCGGCTTGTCGAAATAGATGATGACGTTGCGGCAGAAGATCAGCGGCAGCGGCCCGTGCATCGGCCACTCCCCCATCAGGTTCAGATAACGAAACGTAATGCGCTGGCGCAGCTGTCGGCTGACCCGCATGTGCCCGGCGTGTCGGCCCCGCCCCCGCAGGAAGAAGCGGTGCGCCGATTCCGGCAGGCCGTGCCACTGGTCGGCGGGGTAGCTGCCCTCCCTGCCCTGCTGCAGGCAGCGCTCGTCGATATCGGTCGCCAGCATGCGCCAGTCCCATTGCGCCAGGGCCGGCTCGGCGGCCAGCAGGCAGGCAGCGATGGAGTAGCATTCCTGACCGCTCGAACAGCCCGCCGACCAGATCCGCAGCCGGCGGGCGGTGCGGTAGCGCTCGCGCAGCGCCGGCCAGGCCTGCTCACGCAGAAACGCGAACTGGGCGGGGCCGCGGAAGAACGAGGTCATGTTGGTGCTGATGGCGTTGCCGAGTTCGCGCAACTCGGTTTCCGGGGCTTCGGCCAGCAACCGGCAGTAGCTCCTGAAATCCGGCAGTCCCAGCGCCCGCAGCCGGCGCACCAGCCGGCCGTAGACGAGCTCGCGCTTGGCCGGGGTGAGGTGGATCCCCAATTCACGATGCACCAGCCGGCAGATCTCGGCGAAGTCCTCGTCGGAGAACGGGAACTCCCGGTCGACACCGGCCGGCGCCGTCAGAACCATTCGACGTCGCCATCGTGGGCGTCCGCCGCGGCGGCACTGACGGCGGCATCGAGCACGGCACGCTCGGCGGCCGATGAGCAACGCCTGCGCGCGCGGGCCAGCAGCACCGCCTCGTCGATAGCCTCGTTTTCACGCAGCAGCACGACCAGTTCCTGCAGCTGCGTCTCGACGTGCGCCAGACGCTGGCCTACCGCATCCCCGGCCTGCAACGCCCGCGCCAGCTCGCCGAGCGCCACCTGCTGCGCCGGCGATGTCTCGTCGGCCAGTATCGTGCAGGCTGCCACGGCCTGTTCGGCCGCCCGCTCGAGCACGTTCCGGCTGGCCTGCAACTGATCGGCGGCCACCGACAGCAGGCGTGCGACTTCGGCGGGCGCGGCGGATCTGCTCATCCGCCCGCGGCAGGCAAATCGAGTGCATCGGCCACGGCGCAGGCGATCGCCGCCGCCTGCAGCGACGGGCTGCAGGCCGACCACTGCGGTGGCGAGAGCCCGCGCCGGTGCCGCGAGCGCAGCAGCGCCAGCAGCAACTGCAGACCGGCGGCGTCGACGTGCCGCACAGCGCCGGCATCCAGCCACAGCGGCTCACGGCCGGCCAGCGCGATGAGGTCGGCCTGCAGCTCGGTGGCCCCGCTCATGTCCAGCCGGCTCGGCAGGGGCCAGGGCACGGCGGCAACCGGGGGCTGGTCGGTCCCTGCGGTCGTCATTGGACCGGCCAAGGGCTAGAACTCCTCCCATTCATCGTCGGCCCCGACCGCACGCGCCACTGGCGCCGCGCCGCCCGCCTCGCCGCGGCCGCTCCAGGGGCGTCCCTTGCGGCGGCGTTCGGCACGCATCCCGGCGCGGCCGCCGTCCATGGGGAGCAGTCCCTCGCCCTCGTCGCCCGGATCGCCACCGGCTGGTGCCGCCCTGTCGCCGGACACGTTGAAGAAGGCGATCAGCCTGCGCAGCAGCTCGGCCTCCCGGCCGATGGTCTCGCTGGCAGCCGTACCCTCCTCCACCAGCGCCGCGT
>JAASSS010000184.1 GCA_021767745.1 Pseudomonadota bacterium | reverse complement strand
TGCCGCTGCAGTGCCCGTGCCACGGACACCGCGGTCAGTTCGGTCAGCGTGCGTTGGACGTCGGCCGGCGGCAGGGTGCTGCTGCCGAGCCGCATGAGCAGCCACGGCCAGCCGAACTGCGTCCGGCCCGTACTCTTGGGCGGCGCGATGGTGAAGTAGGGCTCGTCCAGCAGGCGTTCGAGCAGGGCGGTATCCAGCGAGCCGCTGCGGGCCCAGGCGCCGTCGTGATCGCAGGGCCGCTGCAGGTGATGCTGCGCCCACAGATCAAGCAGCGCGTTGGCGGGTCCGGTATCGAAGCCGGTGATCGTTCCCGACGGCGGCAACAGCGTCAGGTTGGCGATGCCGCCGAGATTGAGCACGGCGCGCGCCTGGGCGTCGCTGGCGAACAGGCAGGCGTGAAACAGCGGGACCAGCGGCGCGCCCTCGCCGCCGGCGGCGATGTCGCTGCGGCGAAAGTCGGCCACCACCGGCACACCCAATTCCGTGGCCAGCAGCGCCGGATTGCCGGCTTGCAAGGTGCGGTTGCGCGTACCGCCGAGCTGGTGGCGCAGGGTCTGACCGTGGCTGCCGCAGGCGGCGAGCTGTGCCGGAGAGACGCGTTGTGCGATCAGGAAGACGCGTGCCGCGGCGGCGAAGGCCTCGGCAATGGCGTCATCCAGCGCCAGCATCTGGTCGACCGAGCCACCGTCGCTCGATTCGACCACCTGCTGGATGGCGGACTGCAAGGCCGTCGATAGCGGCTGTTCGCCGCTCGCGACCAGAACAGGCCGATCGCCGCCGCAGTCCAACAGGGCGAGATCGATGGCGTCCGCACTCGTCCCGGAGATCAGGCCGAGGTACAGCGCCTTATCCATGGTGGATCAGGGCTGGCGGGCGGCGACCTGCACGCCATTCGGCGCGTCGAGTTGCGCGATCAGCGGTGCCGCCTGACGATCGAAGCGGGTCTTCTCCTTGCCGCGCAGGCGCTCGGCGATCGAGAAGGTGATCTTGAGCGGGTCCCGATGCTCGCCATTGACGCGGAATTCGTAGTGCAGGTGCGGGCCGGTCGCCAGGCCGGTGGAGCCCACCGCGCCAATGAGTTCGCCCTGTTTGACCCGCTGGCCGAGTTTCAGGCCGGACGCGAAGCGACTCAGGTGCGCGTAGAGCGTTGAGTACTGACTGCCGTGATCGATGATCACCACGTTGCCGTAGCCGCCCTTGCGACCGCGGAACACCACCTTGCCGTCACCCGCAGCGCTCACCGGCGCGCCGTGGGGAGCGGCATAGTCCACACCCTTGTGCGCCCGGATCTTGTTCAGCACGGGGTGGCGCCGGCGCAGGTTGAACGGCGAGCTGATGCGGGTGAATTCGACGGGGGTGCGCAAGAAGGCCTTGCGCAGCGCCTTGCCGTCAGGCGTGTAGTAGGCGACGCTGCCGTCGTCGTGCGTGAAGCGAATCGCCTGGTGCGTGCGTCCCCCGGTGGTGAACGACGCGGCGAGCACGTCGCCTGTTCCCACCTGCCGATCCTCGGCCAGCATTTGCTCGTAGACGACCGAGAAGTGGTCGCCGCTGCGCAGGTCGAGGGCAAAGTCGATATCCCACTTGAAGATCTTGGCGATCTCCATCGTGGTCTGATCGGCTAGACCGGCGCGGCTTGCGGCGGCGTAGAGCGAGGAGTCGATCGTGCCCCGCGCGACTCGCTGCTCGCGGTGCACCTCGGCGGCATCGACCTGTGCGGCAAAGCCGGTGGCGGTCTTCGATACCTGCAGCGTATGGATGGGATCGAGTTCGCGGCGCAGGCTGATGAGCCTGCCCGCCTCGTCGAGCAGCAGCTCGAGATGTTCGCCGGCGCGCAATGAGCTGATCGTCTTGCCGTACTTCGGCAGGTTGCTCAGTGCCAGCCAGTCCTCTCGCGGCAGCCCGAGACGGCTGAACAGCCGGGAGAGGGTCTCGCCCGGTTCCACGACAACCGCGCTCCAGGCGTCGGCGGGACTGGCACCGAGCGGGGCGATAGATGCGCCGGTGGGCGGCGCGATATAAGGTTGTCCGTCGTCCGGCGGCTGCGTCGGCAATTCCAGCGTCGCCAGCCGGGGCCCCTCATCCGCACCGTGATTCGCGTTGGCAAGATAGCCGCCGCCAGCCAGCAGGACCGCGCCGAGCGGCAGTGAATAGATCAGGGCACGTAGTTTTCGTCCGAAGGAAGCGGTTCGAAGGGCATCCAACTGAAGATTGCGCCGCGGTGTGCTCATCGCCACTGTCACGTCCTGTGCGAGGTTGCCGGTACCATAGCCGCGTCGTCCGCGGGAATCAACGCGATCCGGCGGGGAGTTGTCGGCCGCCTTCCGGGACTTACGGGCCGAACTTCGCGTACTTTGGTAATCAGTGGGATAGGGCACGGGATCATCACCGATGGCAGGAACGTTCACAGTCGATCAAGCATTCGATGTCCTCACCGCGGGCGTCGAGAGCGTCATCGCGCCGGACACCCTTCGGGCCAGACTGGACGAAGGCCGCCCGCTGCGGATCAAGGCGGGCTTCGACCCCACTGCCCCGGATCTGCATCTCGGTCACGCGGTGTTGCTGAACAAGCTCAGACAGTTTCAGCAGTT